>JBJORQ010000048.1:0-12929 GCA_046049345.1 Pseudomonadota bacterium
ATGGACGGCGCAAGTCCCTTGATGGCAAAGCTGGTTGACGTGTTTATGGATATGGATAAAGCCATCGGAAAAGATTTTGAGCTGGGCTTGGCTCAACTAAAAGTGTTGGCAGAGAAATAATTTCAGCTCTGTAGGAGCTCGATTTATCGAGCGATTGATAAAGTTCATCGCTCGATAAATCGAGCTCCTACATTTTGAACAAAAGGAAAATGTCATGCAAAAAATTACCCCGTTTTTATGGTTCGATGGCAACGCCGAAGCCGCGATGAATTTTTATGTCGGCATCTTTAAGCAGGCAAAAATCTTGAGTGTGAACCGCTATCCATCAAGCTCTCCCGCGCCTGAAGGCAGCGTGATGACTGCCAGTTTTGAGCTAAATGGCTTGAAGTTTGTCGCGCTCAATGGCGGGCCGATGTTCAAGTTTTCACCCGCCACCTCATTTGTGGTCGAGTGTGAAAATCAGCAAGAAGTGGATTACTACTGGGACAAATTAGGCGAAGGCGGCAAACCGAATCGTTGCGCTTGGCTGGATGATAAATTTGGCGTGACTTGGCAAATTGTGCCTAAGCAATTAGGCGAATTATTAAGTTCGCCCGACCCAGCTAAAGCGGGGCGCGTGATGCAGGCGATGATGCAAATGACGAAGATAGAAATTGCCGAATTACAGCGCGCATCTGATGCACATTAGCCGCTGCGTATCTTGATTTATTCGCCTTACTTAAAAGCCGCCATGAAAAATTTTCTCAGTCTGTTTCTCGCCCATCACAGCAACATCTCTCCCGCCGAAAAGCTGCGCAGCGCATTGGCGGCGGGCGTGGCGATATTGTGTTTAGGCGTGTTTCTGGAGCACTCGCCGTTATCAATTTATGCCATGCAAGGCTGGATGGGTGCGACGGTGGTGCTGTTGTTTGCCGTGCCGCATAGCCCGATGGCGCAGCCGTGGAATGTTATCGTTGGGCAAATCATTGCGGGGTTTATGGGCTGGCTGATGAGCCAGTTGCTTAGCGACATGGTTATCGCTGCTGCACTGGCGGTGGGTTTGAGCATCTGGCTGATGCACTTAGTCGATGCCCTGCATCCACCCGCTGCCGCGACCGCGCTGACCTTGGTGTTGAGCAGCAGCCAGTTTCATCATCTGGGTGCGGGCTGGACGGTGGCGATGTTGGCGGCGAATGTCGGGTTTATTTTGCTACTCGCGCTGCTCATCAATAATTTTTTGCCGCATCGTCGCTATCCCGCGCCGCATCCGCCCGCAGCACCTGCGCTGCAAACTTGTGTGGTGATTGATGCGCAAGATATACAGCGCGCGTTGAGCGAAATGCAAACTGAGCTCGACGTGAGCGAAGACGATTTATTAGAAATTTATCGGCGCGCCGCGCAACACGCGCAAGCAAAAAACTGTCCGCCATGATTTTTCCTAGCCCCCCTCATGCGCCCACGTTTGATGATCCTTTAGAGATGTTGAGTGCCTGTCACGAACGCATCGCCGCGCAATGTGTGACGCTAGAAAAGTTGCGTGTGCATTTAGCGACACAAGGCTGCGATGCCGCTGCGCAGCAAGCTGCGACTAGGATTTTTCGTTACTTCAACACAGCGGGGCAGCATCATCACAGCGACGAAGAGGACGATTTATTTCCGCTGTTGCAGGCGACGGGGGACGCGACAGCGCAGCATTTGGTCGGCTATTTGTTGGCGCGTCATCAAGAATTAAATGCCGCATGGGATGCGCTGCGCGCGGCGTTAAATAAAATTGTGGCGGGCGAATTAGCGTTGCTGGATGCCACGCAAACCAGCGCATTTATTGCCGCCTATCAAGCGCACATCGCCTTAGAAAATGGGCAACTTTTGCCCCTCGCGCAGCAGCTTTTAAGCACCGCACAAATCGAACAATTAGGACGCAACATGTCAGCCAGACGCGGCGTAATTTTTTCGTAAGTCCATTAACGATTAGGAGCAAACATGAAACCCAGCAACCCCTTCAACCCCAATCTGGATTTGACTTTCGAGCGTGTCATCGAGGTGCCGCGCGAATTAGTTTGGCGCGCTTGGACTGAGCCTGCGCTAGTCAAACAATGGTTCACGCCTGCGCCTTGGCAGACTATAGAGTGCGACATTGAGTTGCGCGCGGGCGGTGTGTTTCGCACCGTATTTTTGTCGCCCGAAGGCGAACGCTTTCCCAACGCAGGTTGCTATTTAGAAGTTATCGAAAACGAAAAATTGGTGTGGACGAATGCGATGCAGCCCGGCTTTCGCCCGACCTTTTCGAGCAACCAAACGCACGCGGATTTTCCCTTCACTGCCATCATTAGTTTGGCGAGCCAAGGCAGCGGCACGAAGTACACCGCCACCGTCTTGCACGCCGATGCCGCCGGCTGCAAAAAGCACGCCGCGATGGGCTTTCACGACGGCTGGGGCAAGGCTCTCGACCAGTTAGTCGCGCTGGCGCAGCGGCTGTGACTTGATGAGCCACCATTCTTCAGCCTTATCTGAGCTCGAAAAACTGCCCAACATCGGCGCAGCCATCGCCGCTGATTTACGCGCCATTGGCATCACTCAAGCACAGCAAATTGCGCAAGGCGACGCGCTGAAAATTTATTTTTCCCTAGCCGCGCAAATGGGCAAACGCCACGACCCGTGCGTGCTCTACACCTTGTTAGCGGTGCAACATTTTTTGCGCACAGAGGAGAAGTTAGCTTGGTGGAAATTTACCGAACCGGGCAAAGCGTTACTAGCCAAATCAGGGTGTGATTAGCCTTGCTTGAGGTAATTATTTTTCACGCGGATGTAATGTTCGGCGGAGTAACGTAGGTAAGCGATTTCGGCTTCGCTCAAAGCGCGTATGGCTTTAGCGGGGCGGCCGAGATACAACATGCCGCTTTGCAACACGCTGCCTTGCGACACCAAACTGCCCGCGCCTAGCATCACACGATCTTCAATCACCACCTCGTCCATCACGATAGAGCCCATACCAATTAAGCACTCGTTGCCGATAGTGCAACCATGCAAAATCACAGAGTGCCCGACTGTTACATAGTCGCCAATGATGAGCGACGCGCCGTCAGGTTTTTCAGGCGTTTTGTGCGAGACATGGCACATGCTCAAGTCCTGCACATTCGTGCCGCGCCCAATCACGATGCGATTCACATCGCCGCGCAACACCGCGCTACACCACACCGAAGCGTCGTCGGCTATCGTCACATCACCGATGACTTGGCAGGAGTCGTGCAGAAAAACATTGCTGCCGATGACAGGGAAAGTGTTGAGGTAAGCGGAAAGTGGCATGGTGAATTTTTAACTGGAGTCTTGGTTAGATTTACCGCGCAGCTTGCCAAGTCACATCAATTTTTCGATGGCTCGCAACACAGTCGCGCAAATAAAGATTGATTAGGCTTTGATATGGAACGCCTTGCTCTTCCGCCATGTTTTTGAAGTAGCCCACCACATCTTCGCTTAAACGCATGGTGACGGATTTTTTCAACTTTGCCGCATAGGGGTTTTTGCGTGATTTCATTGCGGACAAATCATATTCAGTTTTCATGTTTGCACTCCTTGGTAATGGACACTTTCATTTTTGCTCGCTTTTCTGGCCGAAATAATTCGGATGATTTTTCCTTGCTCGCGTTCGCAATGACAGACCATCAGCAAGCGCGCCTCGGTGCTAAAACCGAGCATCAAAAATCTATCTTCCTTATCCGCATGAGTTTCGTCATAGAACTGCACCGCAAATTCATCATAGAAAACCGATTGCGCTTCATTAAATGAAACGCCATGTTTCTTTATATTCGATGCGGCTTTCGAGGTATCCCATTCAAATTTAATCATAGCGGTATTGTATGTTTGTTAGTTGAACGATTGGGGTGATGGGTATCGCGTTGCTCAACCCATCCTACGCTTGCTATCGTTTTTGATGGCTTAGTCGAATGTCTAGTTGCTTCATCAGATGAGGCTTGCCCACGCTACGCTCGCTATGGGCTAGATTTTTTACGACCATCACGAATTCTGACGTGCGATGAGTTTTCATTTTGTATTTCAAATAACTCCGTCGCCGCAACTAATTTACCAAATGTCGCATAGCCATAATTGCGAGGGTCAAATGAAGCTTGATTAGAAATTTGTTTCCGTACTTGAGATAAAGATGACCAACCGTCATCAGCCATTGCCGCCTCCGTTGCAGTTCTTAATAACCTAACTAGGCGCGTATCTTGACGCAATTTGGTTGATGGCATTTTAGGTGGCACGACAGGTTTGCTGGATACCTCTTCGTGTGAAATCTCTGGCTCTTGCTCAAATTTATCGAGGTCTAAAAACTGCGAGCAAGCGTCAACAAATGGCAAAGGCGTTTTACTCGCACCAAATCCAAAAACCTTTGCGCCGCGCTCTTTGATATGCAACACCAGCGGTGTGAAATCACTGTCTGAAGATACGATTGCGAAGCCATCTAATTTTTCCGTGTAAAGAAGGTGCAGCGCATCAATACACAAGCCAATATCGGTGGCATTTTTTCCTTTTGTATAGTCGAACTGCTGCATCGGACGAATCGCATAAGGGTGAAGAGCCGCCTCCCATCCCTTTAGCTCAGGCTTTTTCCAGTTACCGTAAGCGCGACGAATATTGACTACGCCGACTTTTGCCAACTCGGCTAAAACAACTTCAATTTTTGAAGCGGGCGAGTTGTCTGCATCAATCAAAAGTGCGATGCGTATTTCATGGCGTATGTTTGTTTCGTTAGTCATGCCATCTTCCACTTCATCATTTCCCCCGCCCTTAATGGCACAAGCTGATGCTCGCCAAACCCTACTGTTGCAGGCACTTGCCACTCATCTTTGCGCAAAATAATGGTGTCGGTGTTGCGCGGCAAACCGTAAAAATCTGCGCCATAAAAGCTGGCGAAGGCTTCGAGTTTGTCTAGCGCGCCTGCGGCTTCAAATGCTTCGGCGTATAGCTCAATGGCGTGATGGGCGGTGTAGCAACCGGCGCAGCCGCAGGCATTTTCTTTGGTGTGTTGGGCGTGCGGCGCGCTGTCTGTGCCGAGGAAAAATTTCTTACTGCCGCTGGTGGCGGCTTTGACTAACGCTTCGCGATGGGTTTCGCGTTTGAGTATCGGCAGGCAATAAAAATGTGGACGGATACCGCCGACTAACATGGCGTTGCGGTTGTACAGCAGGTGTTGTGGGGTGAGCGTGGCGGCGATGTTGTCCGCACTATCCGCCACAAATTCTGCCGCATCTTTGGTGGTGATATGTTCAAACACCACGCGCAAATTCGGCAAATCTTTCAGCAAGGGTTGCATCACTGTTTCGATAAACACCGCTTCGCGGTCGAACACGTCGATATGGCTGTCGGTGACTTCGCCATGCACCAGCAGCGGCATCCCCAGCTTTTGCATTTCTTCCAGCGCGGCATAGGTGAGGCGCAAATCGGTTACGCCCGCATCGGAGTTGGTGGTCGCGCCCGCTGGATAAAGTTTCACCGCGTGAACAATGCCGCTAGCACGGGCTTTGCGTATTTCTGCCGCGCTGGTGTTGTTGGTTAAATACAGTGTCATCAGCGGCTCGAACTTCATGCCCGCTGGCACGGCTTTACTAATCCGCGCGTGATATTCAATGGCTTGTTCGGTGCTGGTGACAGGCGGGCGCAGATTGGGCATGACGATGGCGCGGGCAAATTGGCGCGCGGTATCGGGCAGCACGGCGCGCATTAAATCGCCATCGCGCAAATGTAAATGCCAGTCATCGGGGCGGGTAATGGTTAGGGTTTGCATAGCAGTCGAGGCGAAGTAAAGGGCGCGATTGTAAAGGAGTTAAGGCTGGTTTTTTGTCCGCAGATTACACAGATTCACACAGATTTTTTGCTTGGTTTTAATCGGCGTGAATCTGTGTAATCTGCGGAAGAAATGTCTTTAAGGTGTGCTTGCCACTGCACCACCATCCGACTGCCAAGGCGCAACTTTTAGCAGCAACACCATGCCAGGAATCGCTAGTAGTGCGCATAGCCAGAAGAATCCTGACCAGCCGATGGCTTCGACTAGCCAGCCTGCGGTGGCATTCATAAAGGTGCGCGGCACGGCGGCGAGGCTGGTGAATAAGGCGAATTGGGTGGCGGTGTAAGCGGGATGCGTGGTGCGCGCGATGAAGGCGACGAAGGCTGCCGTACCCACGCCTACGCCGAACGCTTCTAAGCTAATGACGATGGCAAGTTGAGTGCGTTCTGCCGCGCCGATGTTGTCAAAATGTCCTTGCGCTGCCAGCCATGCAAAGCCGAAAATCGCCAGCACTTGCACCACGCCAAAAATCCATAAGGCGCGATTGATGCCGATTTTTAGCATCCACAGCCCGCCCAATAATCCACCGATCACCGCTGGCCACAGTCCCGCATTTTTCGCAATTAAGCCGATGTCGGTTTTACTAAAACCCATGTCCATATAGAACGGCGTTGCGAGCGCGGTACACAAGCTGTCGCCCAGTTTGTAGAAAAACAAAAATGCCAAAATCGTCAGCGCGCTGCGCCAACCTTGGCGCGAAATAAATTCTTGAAACGGCTCAACCACGGCGGCGCGCAAAGTTTTCGGCGGCGCGGCGCGATGCGGCTCGCTCACCAGCAGCGTCATCACCATGCCGGGCAACATGAACAAAGCGGTGATGACGAACACCGTGCTCCAAGGCAAATGGTCGGACAAAATCAACGCCAAGGAACCAGGAATTAAACCCGCCAGCCGATACGCGTTGACATGCACCGAGTTACCTAAGCCCAGTTCCGCGTCGCTCAACAGTTCGCGCCGATACGCGTCCAACACGATGTCTTGCGTGGCAGATAAAAATGCCAAGAGCGTGCAAAACACTACGATGGTGGGTAAATCGGTGCTGGGCGAAAAACCGCCCAAAGTAGCAATCACCACTAATAACGCCACTTGTGTCAGCAACATCCAGCCACGTCGTCGCCCTAACAGAGGTACGACAAAGCGATCTAAAAATGGCGACCAGATAAATTTCCACGTGTAGGGAAACTGAATCAACGCGAACGCGCCGATCACTTTCAAATCAATATGCTCGGTGCGCAACCACGCGGGCACGAGGTTGAGCAACAAATACAAGGGCAGCCCTGACGAAAAACCGATGAACACGCAAATCGCCATGCGGCGCGTGAAAAGCTGCGACCAGATGCTCATACAGGTTCGCGCTTAAAACGATACACAGCGCTGCTGCCGCGCCAGTTGGGGAGCACGCGCACGGTGCATAAACCGCTCATCACATGACGCGCCAGGATTTCGACTTGGTGGGTGGCGCAGAGCATTTCAAAATCGTGCAGCGTGCATAAGTGCACGTTCGGCGTGTCATACCATTGGTACGGCATGTCGCGCGAAATCGGCATGTTGCCGCGTAACACTTGCAGGCGATTTTTCCAGTAACCAAAGTTCGGGAAGCTGACGATGCCTTCGCGTCCAACGCGCAAAATTTCTTTCATCAAGGCTTCGGTGTGGCGCGTAGCTTGCAGCGTTTGCGACAAAATCACGAAGTCGAACGCGGCATTTTCAAACACCGCCAAGCCTGATTCCAAATCGTTCTGAATCACGTTAACGTTGTTGGCGATGCACGCGGCGATATTCGCGGCGCTAATCTCCACGCCGTAGCCTTTGACCTCGCGCGTCTCGCGTAAATAACGCAGCAAACTGCCGTCGCCGCAGCCTAAATCCAGCACCGATGAACCGTGCGGAATCCATTGCGCAATGGCGGCGAAATCGGGGCGAGCTTGAATAATGTTGGCGTTCATGCGGCACACTCCTGCGCGATATTATGCAAATAATTACGCATCACCGCGAGGTATTGCGCGTCTTCCATTAAGAACGCATCGTGACCATGCTTTGATGCAATTTCGGCATAACTCACGTCACGTTTGTTATGCAACAGCGCACGCACTAGTTCGCGCGAACGTTCTGGCGCAAACCGCCAATCGGTGGTGAACGACACCACTAAAAACTTCGCCGCCGCTTGCGCAAAGGCTTTATTCAAATCGCCCGCAAACTCACGCGCAGGGTCAAAATAATCCAAGGCTTTGGTCATCAGCAAATAAGTATTCGCGTCGAAATAGGCGGCGAATTTATCGCCTTGATAACGCAAATACGATTCAATTTGAAACTCGATGTCGAAGCTGTAATTTAATTTTCCATGACGCAATTCGCGACCAAATTTATCTGCCATCGCATCGTCAGAAAGATAGGTGATATGCCCCAACATGCGCGCCAAGCGTAAACCCCGCGTCGGTACAACTTGGTGCTGGTAATAGTCGCCGCCATGAAAATCGGGATCGGTCAAAATCGCGTTGCGCGCCACGTCGTTAAAGGCAATGTTTTGCGCTGACAAATGCGGCGCGCTGGCTATCGCCAACACATGCCGCACACGTTGCGGCTGCGCCAATGCCCAGTGCATCGCCTGCATTCCGCCCAAGCTGCCGCCGATAATTGCAGCGAATTGCTGCACGCCCAAATAGTCCGCCAGCATTGCTTGCGTCGCCACCCAATCTTCCACCGTCACCACGGGAAAGCCCGCGCCGTAAGGTTTTCCTGTCGCGGCGTTAATCGAAGATGGCCCGGTTGAGCCATGACAGCCGCCCAGATTATTTAAGCCAATGACGAAAAAATGATTGGTGTCGATGGGTTTGCCGGGGCCAATCATGTTGTCCCACCAGCCGATATTTTTCGGCTCGTCGGCGTAGTAACCCGCGACGTGATGATGTCCCGACAAGGCATGGCAAATTAAAATGGCGTTGGATTTCGCGGCATTTAAGGTGCCGTAGGTTTCATAAACCAACTCAAAACCCGCCAACACCGCGCCACTTTTACAAGTGAACGGTGCATTAAAAATAGCGCGCTGCGCGCTGACGATACCGACTGAAGAATTCACGTTGACTCCAAAACAAAAAACCTGCGCGCTATAGCGGAGCAGGTTTGCCTCGCTTTAGCTGGAATGTTTAACGTGCCCCGCAAGCTGATGTCAAATCGGCACGAAGCGCAGTTTCCGTGTTTTGGCGGAGGCTGTCAATTTAGCGAGGGAGGAATGGCGAACGCGACGAGGTTAACTTTGCGTCACTTGGAATTGATTAGTGAGTAGATGCAGTCGCTGTGAGGTTTGACGGGCAGAGGTCACGCTAAAACTAAGCTCATCGAGTGCGCCGCGCATGGATTCGGTCACGGTTGCCACGCCTTGCACGCCGCGCCCGTAACGATGCGTGCTGTCGGCGATGTCTTGTATCAAACCAAACATTTTTTCGAGTATCGCCTGCATGCCGCTATTTTCTGAGGCGGCAGATTCTGCCAGACGTAAACCATCTTCCATCTCGACCGCGCCCGTTTCCATAATGACGACCGCTTCACGCGCTTGACCTTGCACAATCGCAATCATTTGTCTGATTTCATAAGTCGCGGCTGCGGTACGTTCGGCGAGTTTGCGGACTTCATCGGCGACCACCGAAAAGCCGCGACCCGCTTCGCCAGCGCGCGCGGCTTCAATCGCGGCGTTCAAGGCGAGCAGATTGGTTTGATCGGCAATGCCATTGATGACCATCACAATTTTGCCGATTTCTTCGGTGCTGCTGCTGAGACGTTTAATCGTTTGCGAAGATTGCTCGATGGAGGTGCGGATGCCTTGCGTGCGATGTCGTACCAATTTGAATTGCTGCTGGGCGTTATCGACGGCTTGTTGCATCGCAGTTTTAATCTCAGCGGTGGTTTGCGTGGCGGTATCAATGTCGCTCATTTGCTGCTGTATCGAGGACAAAATATCTTGTATTGCGGCTAAAACCTGATGACTCGCAACGCTCGCTTCTTGATTGCGCACTAGCATATTTTGATGATTGCTATTCATTTCTTGCGTCGCATGGATGACGCGTCCGACCGTGCCATCTAGCGTGTCAATAAAACTATTCACCCATTGCGACATGATGCCTGGCTCATCAATGGGCGACTGCTTGCGTGCCAGTCGTTGTGCCAAATTGCCGCCGCCTTCCGCCAAGCCGCGAATCACGCGCGCCATTAAGCGCAAGCGTTCGGTCAAGGGTTTAAGACCAACGTGATAGAACAACAGCGCGCTCATCGAGAGCAGCCCCAGATTGAGTAATGCAGTCCCAATTGAATTTAACTGCAACCACTGACTTAAGGCAAAAGTGACCAACCAAGTTAGTAACATTAAGCTCAAATTGGTCTGCATCATGCGGAAACTCACCGAACGAAAACGGTTTGCCTCTTCTAAATCCGCTTCGCACATCATTCCCCAAGTATCTAAGGAGTGGGGCATTTGCAAGGTCACGCCTTTGCCGATAACGGGAATATGGCGGTAGTCGGGATAGCCGGGATAAGTAACAAATACATTCTCGCCGTGGGCAATCGTTTCGCGTACGCCAGGATGCAGATGCCCCGTTTCTGGATCATTAAAAATCAGCTCTAACTCGGTGTGTTGCTGAATTTTCACCGTGCCGAAATCGGTTTGTATGCCTTGCTTGAGATTGTCGCCCAAGCTAAACGCGCTATCTTCAAAACGCGAACGCGACAACGCCGTGCCCGCGCGGATACTGCGATCGAAAATCGGTTTAACCATGAATAAATAGTTGTCGCCCGAATCGACAAAAATATGACCTGCTTCACGCTGAATTAAATCGCCCAACACATCATTCGGGACGCGCCCGCATAAGCAGCCAACCACTTGCCCATTTAATTTAACTGGCAAATAAAACATCAACGTTACCGCGTCGTGAAACGGCGAACTCGATGCGCTGAGTGCTGCGGTACGAGCATCGACATACGGGCCATGCATAAACGCTTGCTTGAGACCAAGCTCAACTGCTGTTAGCGAAAGGAATGCTTGAGTTGCAAGGGATGAATGGCTGGAAGCTTGCATTTGAGCTTTTGTGTCAATAAAGAACAGCTCCGAAAAATCCGCGCAACGCGCGTGTAAATTTCGCATCAAAGCAGAAGAAGGCGTGGGTAGTTCACGCCCCACGTCCTCCAGCATCCCTTCTAATAGTCCCCATTGTTGGTTCGCCCAACTCAGCAATAATTGTTTACGCGTCGCAGCGATGCCATCAAAGGTTTGTTCCAAAATAGGATAACGGCGACGGTTGATCCACGTTGCCCAACGCATCGCCAACTTGCCCGTTTTTCCTAGCCAGGGTAACCAGTGCGCTTCGTGGATGGAGCGATTCATTTGTGTACTTTTAAGCATGGTTTGAACCCTATCAATTTAACTAGCGATCTATCAGCAAAATTTGTACCAAGTTTGCTTAGCCACTTGAATCTATCCTAAGCAAGCCGCTTAGCGGCTTAATTTTTTGGATTTCGTTAGCATGTTGAATTGCTAAGCACGGCTAAAACGCGCAGAACTGGTGCGTCGTTAAGAGAAGCTGCACCAAATAAACAGGGCGAAAAAATACGGCGCAGAACGCTCACGCGTAAAAAAATGCACAAGTCGTTTGTCATTTGCGCCGCTATCGGTATAATGCGCGACTTCGCAAATCAGCTACATCGTTTGTGAGTGTACAAAATGGCCTGATAGCTCAGTCGGTAGAGCAGAGGATTGAAAATCCTTGTGTCGGTGGTTCGATTCCGCCTCGGGCCACCAAATTTAGTGTGGCGTATGCGCACGTTCCCATAGAAATTCTGTGGCGATAAATAAAAGGCTTGCCAAATATGGTGAGCCTTTTTGCATTGTTGCCTTAAAAACGGTAAGTCGAATATGAACCAATCTGTCGAAGCTCTTAGCACCCTCGCACCAAGCCCAAACGGCATCGTGCGCGAGGTCAGCCGCCGCCGCACTTTCGCGATTATTTCCCATCCCGATGCGGGTAAAACCACGCTTACCGAAAAGCTGTTGCTGTTCGGCGGCGCGATCCAGATGGCGGGCACGGTGAAGGCGCGTAAGAGTGGTCGCCATGCGACCTCAGATTGGCTGGAGATCGAAAAGCAGCGTGGCATTTCCGTCGCCAGTTCAGTGATGCAATTCACCTTCGATGATTGCGTCATCAACCTGCTCGACACCCCGGGTCATCAGGATTTTTCCGAAGATACCTATCGCGTGTTGACAGCTGTGGATGCCGCCGTGATGGTGGTCGATGCGGCGAAAGGTGTGGAAGCGCAGACCATCAAACTGCTGGAAGTGTGCCGCTTGCGCAACACGCCCATCATCACCTTCATCAACAAAATGGATCGCGAAGTGCGCGACCCGTTGGAAGTGTTGGATGAAATCGAATCGGTATTAAAAATAAAATGCGCACCGGTCACCTGGCCTATCGGCATGGGCAAACGCTTTCGCGGCGTGTATCACTTGCTCAATGATGAAGTGCTGCGTTTCGTTCCCGGCGAAGAAAAAGCCAATCAGGAAGTGGAAGTTTTACGCGGCGCGGACATCGACAAGATGAACGAAGAAGCACCGTCTGAAATGCAAATCATGCGCGACGAAACCGAGCTGGTGATGGGTGCGGGCGCATCATTTGATTTGCCAGAATTCCTCAAAGGTCAGCAGTCGCCAGTGTTCTTCGGCTCAGGCGTAAACAACTTCGGCGTGCGCGAAATTTTGCGCGCCTTGGTCGATTGGGCTCCCGCACCTTTGCCACGCGCCACTGACAAACGCGTCGTGCAACCGACCGAAGCCGCGTTCACCGGATTCGTGTTCAAAATCCAAGCCAATATGGACCCCAACCACCGCGACCGCATCGCATTTTTGCGCGTCTGTTCCGGTCAATACACATCGGGCATGAAGGTCAAACACCGCCGCACCAACAAAGAAATGAAACTCGCCAACGCCGTGACCTTTATGGCGAACGAACGCTCGCGTTTGGATGAAGCGTTCGCGGGCGACATCATCGGCGTGCACAACCACGGTCAATTACAAATCGGCGACGTGCTCACCGAAGGCGAAGCACTCACCTTCAAAGGCATACCATAT
>JBJORQ010000049.1:0-38789 GCA_046049345.1 Pseudomonadota bacterium
GACAAATATCATACTTGTTTGTATTTATAAAATAGCGGTTTCTGAGCATCGATATGAAGCAGGCGATGACGGGTTCCAACAAAAACAATAATAAGGAGTTTTATGACAGCAATTTATCAGGAGCAATTATGTAAAAAATCACTCGGCGACGTAGTCATTTCGGCGGCAGGTCAGTTGTCGCTGGTTATCGATGCACTCAACGAGCGAAAAAATCGCTTGTTACTCACCGCACAAGTCGGCTTGCCCGACCATCAATTTGAAGCCTACCGAAAAATCCTGCTCGATGAGCTGGGTCGGAATGGATTTGAACGGGATTTGGAAGAAATCCTGAAGCAGCACACGGCACGGAATGGATCGAGCAGGCCTATACATGCAGGAAAGGAGGTGCCAGAATGAGTGAACAAACCCACCCATATCATAATTCGCTTTAAACCGCAGTTGACGTTAGTCTCAGCGGAAGAGTTAGCACTGCTTGAGTCCATTCTGCCTGATTTAATTCAGGCGATGCAGGCTGCGGAAGTGCATCAGCAACAAGAATAACAAGAACGTCTGATGCGCATCATAAATAACTGCGCCTCATAAAACCCGTGCATCTCAGTCGTCTGGGGTGTACGGTTAACTTTATGGAGAACTTTTATGCATGTAGCGCTCTACGCACGCGTATCAACAACACGGCAGGCTGAAAACGACCTGTCTATTCCCGATCAACTACGCCAGTTACGTGACTGGGCAAAAGCGAACGGTCATCTGGTGGTACAGGAATACGTGGAGCCTGGCGCATCGGCCACCGATGATAAACGCCCCGTGTTTCAGCAGATGATTAACGATGCGATGATGAAACCATCCAGCTTCGAGGTCATCATCATTCACAGCCTGTCGCGTTTCTTTCGCGATGGCATTGAGTTCGGCGTGTATGAACGCAAGCTCGCCAAAAACAAGGTAAAAGTGATTTCCATCACGCAGCCGACCAGTGATGACGCAGGTGGTGAAATGATGCGCCGAATTATTTGCCTGTTTGACGAACATCAATCCAAGGAAATTTCCAAGCACGTTTCTCGTTCCATGAAGGAAAACGCCCGACAGGGATATTTCAACGGTTCACGCGCGCCGTTTGGCTATCAGGCCGTTGCAACTGAAACGTGTGGCAGTCGTGGGCGTCAGAAAAAGAAACTCGCGATTGATGAGGCGGAAGCGGATGTCGTGCGTCTGATCTATCGCTTTTACCAGAACGGGATAGCGGGACGCGATGTAGGCGTGAAGGAAATCGCCAAGTATCTTGCCGAGCAAGGCATCCTTGCACGCGGAAAACCTTGGAGCATTCAGAAAGTACATTGGACGTTAGCTAATACGCTGTACATGGGTGATTACTACTTCAATGTAATGGATTCAAAAGCAAAGAAACAACGACCACCGGAAGAGTGGATTAAAACGAACATTCCCGCCATTGTTGATGCGGAGACCTTTGAACGGGTTCGGATCGTGCGCGAATCCCGTGCGCCTCAAAGTGACACAGCCATTCCCAGAGTGATGTCCTCACCCCTGTTGCTGGCGGGTATTATCAAGTGTGGCGTGTGTGGCAATCGGATGACGTTGTCCACCGGCAAGAGTGGCGCGTATCGCTATTACAAATGCACCAGTCGCAGAGGGCAAGGCAACCATGCCTGCACCAGCAAGAATCTGCCTATGGAGAAACTGGATGGCATTGTGCTGGATCGAGTTGCTAATACGGTTTTACAGCCTGAGCGTCTGCAAGCCTTGATGACTGAATTACGCATGAGGATTCAATCTGACAAGAACGGTCGGCAGGAAATTATTTCAGGGTTGGAACGGCAGCTCAAAAGTACGGATGACAAGCAGAACCGATTGCTGGACGCCATTGAAAGCGGCATCGTTGAATTGGATGAAATCACACATCGCCGATCACAACAAAACAGAACGGCGCGTGAAGCGTTGCTGATTAAAATGGCTGAGGCGCGCAGATCACCGCTACCTGCGGAAATTGAATATTTAAAGCCGAGTCAGGTTGACCTGTTTGGCAAAGTGCTGCGCGGCAAGTTGCTGGCAAAAGATTCGACTTTAGCCAAGGGATATATAAGGATACTGTTGGATGAAGTGCTGGTGGAGGATGACACAGCGACAATCAAGGGCAGCTATGCTGCGCTTGCAAGTGCTATGCATCAGATGAAAATAGGCACTAATAATCTAGTGCCTACACTCATACCGAATTGGTGCGCTCGGCGGGAGTCGAACCCACGACCCTTGGCTTCGGAAACCAATACTCTATCCAGCTGAGCTACGAGCGCGTTGTATTACTAAAACCTATCACCGAACTATCTTCAATAGGTTTTATTGATTACGCTTCTTGATCTAAATCGAAGGCTTTATGCAACACACGCACCGCCAACTCCAAATATTTCTCGTCGATAACCACTGAAATTTTAATTTCAGAAGTCGAAATCATTTGAATGTTGATGCCTTCTTCAGCAAGGGTGCGGAACATTTTGCTGGCGATACCAACATGCGAACGCATCCCTACACCGACCACGGAAACCTTAGCCGTTTTGCTATCACCAATCACATCGCGCGCGCCGATATGCGGCTGCACTTGGCTCTTCAAAATATCCATCGCACGCACAAAATCATTACGATGCACGGTGAATGAAAAGTCCGTCGTACCGTCCACGCCCATGTTCTGAATAATCATATCCACGTCGATGTTGGCATCCGAAATCGGACCCAAAATTTGATACGCGATACCCGGTTTATCGGGCACGCCGATGACGGTAATTTTGGCTTCATCACGATTAAAAGCGATGCCAGAAATAATGGCTTGTTCCATTTTATTGCCTTCCTCAAAAGTAATCAGTGTGCCTTCGCCTTCCTCTTGGAAGCTAGACAACACGCGCAGTTTGACTTTGTATTTACCCGCAAATTCGACCGAACGAATTTGCAAAACTTTAGAGCCCAAGCTCGCCATTTCCAACATTTCTTCAAAGGTGATGGTTTTTAAGCGACGCGCTTCGGGAACCATGCGCGGATCGGTGGTGTAAACGCCGTCCACGTCGGTGTAAATCTGGCATTCATCGGCGCGTAACGCGGCGGCAATCGCCACACCCGTCGTGTCCGAACCGCCACGTCCCAAAGTCGTAATGTTGCCGTCAGCATCCATCCCCTGAAAACCCGCCACCACCACCACGCAATCATTCGCCAAATCAGCGCGGATGTTTTGCTCGTCGATGGCAACGATGCGCGCCTTGGTGTGCGCACTGTCGGTAAGGATTTTCACCTGCCCGCCGGTATAGCTTTTAGCGTTCACGCCGATTTCCTTCAACGCCATACACAGTAAGCCGATGGTGACTTGTTCGCCGGTGGAAATAATCACATCCAATTCGCGCGGATCAGGATGAGTTTGAATTTCTTTCGCCAGCGCAATCAAACGATTCGTCTCGCCGCTCATCGCCGACAAAACCACCACGACTTGATGACCAAGCGCCT
The DNA here is from genome assembly GCA_046049345.1 of Pseudomonadota bacterium. GTDB lineage: Bacteria > Pseudomonadota > Gammaproteobacteria > Burkholderiales > Gallionellaceae > Gallionella. The sequence goes on from JBJORQ010000049.1 coordinate 3,496, forward strand.
TGAATTTCGCGACGCGTCGCGCCACATTTTTGATACGTTCTGGACTGCCGACGGACGTGCCGCCGTATTTCTGCACAATTAAAGCCACGATTTTTCTCTATCTCTGCCAAAAAATTGGGCGCGATTATAGCGCAGCTTAAAAACATTCGGGGCGCGATGCGTGCTTTGTTAAACTTGTGGGCTGAATTCAAACTTTAATTGACGCCAAATTTAACTTCTTATGCCAGAACTGATTGCTCGCTCCCATTCCGCTGCCGCCGCTGAACATTTGACTGCGGCAGGATATTCACCCGCCATCGCACGTATTTTTGCCGCGCGTGGCATCACCGAAAGCTCACAACTCGAACATAGTTTGGCGAATTTATTGCCGGTCAGCGGACTGAAAAATGCGGGTGCGATGGCGGTGCATTTGGCCGATGCGATTGCCGCGCATAAAAAACTTTTAATCGTCGCCGATTACGATGCGGATGGTGCAACCGCTTGTGCGGTGGCGGTGCGCGGGCTGCGCTTGTTTGGCGCGCAAGTCGATTTTATCGTGCCGAATCGCTTTGAATATGGCTACGGTTTGACACCGGAAATTGTGCGGCTCGCGGCACTTGAATCGCCCGACATTATCATCACCGTGGACAACGGCATCGCCAGTGTGGACGGCGTGGCGGAGGCCAATCGATTGGGCATACAAGTGCTGGTGACTGATCATCATTTACCCGGCGATGCATTGCCCGACGCGGCGTGTATCGTCAATCCCAACCAACCCGGCTGCACCTTCGCCAGCAAAAATTTAGCGGGGGTGGGCGTGATGTTTTATGTGCTGCTGGCGTTGCGCGCAGAGCTGCGCAGTCGAGAGCAATTATCGGATGAGCAAGGAAAAAAACTCATCAACCTGCTCGACCTCGTCGCACTCGGCACGGTCGCGGACGTGGTCAAGCTCGATCAAAACAATCGCATCTTGGTACAGCAAGGCTTGCTTCGTATGCGGGCGGGAAAGACTTGCTTAGGCATCAACGCGCTGTTTGCCATCGCGAAGAAGAATCCGGCACGCGTCATAAGTACCGACTTGGGTTTTACCATCGGCCCGCGCCTCAATGCCGCTGGGCGTTTGGAAGATATGCGCTTAGGGATTGATTGTTTGCTGAGTGACGATGCCGATGCGGCAACAGTGATGGCGAAGCGACTAGACGAACTTAATCGCGAGCGGCGCAGTATCGAAACGAATATGCAAGAAGTTGCGATGAGCAATTTGGAAAATATCCAAGTCAATGATAATTACAGCCTCGCCTTGTTCGATGCGAGCTGGCATCAAGGTGTCATCGGCATCCTCGCTTCGCGCCTTAAAGACAAATTTCATCGCCCGGTGATCGCCTTTGCCTTGTCGGCCGACATCAGCGAAATCAAGGGTTCTGGGCGTTCCATCAGTGCCTTACATTTACGCGACGCACTGGATTTAGTCAGCAAACGCCATCCCACGCTGATTAAAAAATTCGGCGGGCACGCGATGGCGGCGGGCTTGACCATCGCCCATACCGACCACGAAAATTTCGTCGCGGCGTTTGAAAAAGTGGTGCGCGAATTATTAAATGAATCCGATTTGCAACAAAAATTAGATAGCGACGGCGCGCTCAATGCAGCCGACATTAACCTCGAATTTGCCCAACAACTGGACGCGCAAATTTGGGGGCAAGGTTTTCCTGCACCGTTATTCGATGACGATTTCAGCGTGGTCAATCAGCGTGTGGTCGGCGAAAAACATCTCAAATTAAAACTCAAAAAATCGGGGCAATTATTTGAAGCGATGTTATTCGGACAAGCCGAACCGCTGCCCGACACCATCCACGCGCTATATAGCGTCAGCGTCAACGAATACAAAGATCAACGCACTGTGCAACTACTCATCCGGCATTGGGAATAAACTGGAGGTGAAAAGAGGGGCGAGATGGACACCAGTTTTTTGCAAAGCAACGGTATCGAAGCCTTACCGCAATTTCTCACCAGCCTCGCGTTGGGTCTGTTAATCGGACTGGAGCGCGAGCGTAATCCTTCCGCCAAAGCTGGGCTGCGCACCTTCGCGCTGGTTGCTGTATTCGGCACACTGACTGCATTACTCGCCACAAAAATCAGTTCACCCTGGATACTTATCGCAGGTCTGCTCGCGGTGACCGCGATGATAATCGCCGCCTATCTCAACGATCCCGTCAAAGAAGACGACCCCGGCACCACCACGGTCATCGCCTTGTTGCTCAGCTACGGGTTGGGCGCGATGGTCTGGTACGGGCTCGCCACCCTCGCCGTGATGCTGGCGATAGGCATCACCACCCTGCTTTATTTCAAACCTGAATTGCGCGGGATTTCTCAGCGCATGACCCGACGCGATTTGGTCGCCATGCTGCAATTCTCCGTGCTGACTTTTATCATTCTGCCTATCCTGCCGAATCAGGATTTTGGTCCCTATAACGCCTTCAATCCACATCATGCTTGGCTGATGGTAGTGCTAATCTCAGGCATCGGTCTGACTGGCTATGTTGCTTTGAAAGTGGTCGGCACCCGTTACGGTGCCCCACTGCTAGGCTTTCTCGGCGGACTGGTGTCCAGCACCGTGACCACACTAATTTACGCCAAGCACGGCAAAAGAAACCCTGCTTTTGCCAGCCTCGCCGCCTCGGTTATTGTCATCGCTAGCATCATGGTGATGTTGCGCCTGATGGTATTAACGGTGGTGCTAGGAGAGTCTGCTCTACTCCATCTACTTAGCGTGCTGGCATGTGGTGTCGTCGCTGGGCTCATCGCCGCGTTATACCACTGGCGAAAAATGGACAAAGCCAGCGAACTCGTCATCCCAGAAACATCCAACCCCGCTGAATTACACACCGCAATTGGCTTCGGACTAATGTACGTTGGCGTGTTACTAGGCGCGTCTTGGATGAAGGATGTGGCGGGCAGCCAAGGTTTGTATGTCGTCGCACTGATATCTGGCCTGACCGATGTCGATCCCATCACGCTTTCCAGTTTGCGTATGTTCAACCACGCACAGCTCAGCGAGCAGCAAACCGTCAACGCCATCAGCATGGCTTTCCTAGCCAATTTGTCATTCAAATTCGGCTTAATCAGTTTTATAGGCGGCTGGCAACTCGCCCGTAAAGTGGTCATCGGCTTCGCCGTCATTGCATGTGGGATATTGCTGGGATTATTTGCGCTATAACAACAACAGAATTCGGCAACACTGATGCACCGCGTCTAACTGAATACTGAATCTTAAATCCCGAATCCTGCACTCTTCATTCCGTTATAATCGCGCCCTTTTTTAGCACGCCCTACCCCTCACAATATGGAAGTCGAACAACTCAATTCCCTTAGTAACCAACTGCAAGACTTGAGCGTGCGCAGCAGCGAATTGCGCCGCTTTCTACAGTTCGATGAAAAGCAAGAACGTCTCACCGAAGTCTGCGCACTCTCCGAAAATCCCGACATCTGGAATGACGCGAAGCGCGCTCAGGAGCTGGGGCGCGAGCGCAAATTATTGGAAGGCGTCGTGCTGGGATTAGAAAAAATCAAACAAGATTTATCGGACGCGGGCGAGCTATTTGAAATGGCGCGCGCCGAAGCCGACGAAGAAAGTTTGCACGCTACCGCCGCCGATATTCAAGACATCGAAACACGCGTCGCCGCGATGGAATTCCGCCGTATGTTTTCCAACCCGATGGATCCGAATAGTTGCTTCATCGACATCCAAGCCGGTTCGGGTGGTACGGAAGCGCAGGACTGGGCTTCGATGCTGCTGCGCATGTATCTGCGCTATGCCGAACGCAAAGGTTTTCAAGTCGAAATTTTGGAACAATCCGACGGTGAAGTTGCAGGCATAAAAGGCGCGGCCATTAAAATTATTGGCGAATATGCCTACGGACATTTGCGCACTGAAGTCGGCGTGCATCGCCTTGTGCGCAAGTCGCCGTTCGATTCTGGCAACCGCCGCCATACCTCGTTTTCTAGCGTGTTCGTTTACCCTGAAGTGGACGATTCCATCGAGATTGACATCAATCCCGCCGACCTGCGCGTCGATACTTATCGCGCTTCGGGCGCGGGTGGTCAGCACATTAACAAAACCGATTCTGCGGTGCGTATCACACACATTCCAACCAACATCGTAGTGCAGTGCCAGAGCGACCGTTCGCAACACAAGAACCGCGCCGAAGCCATGTCCATGCTGAAGTCGCGCATGTATGAGGAAGAGCTGCGCAAACGCAACGAAGCCAAGCAAGTGCTGGAAGACGGCAAGTCCGACATCGGCTGGGGACACCAAATTCGCAGCTACGTTTTAGACCAATCACGCATCAAAGATTTGCGCACCAATTATGAAGTCGGCAACACACAAGGCGTGCTGGACGGCGACCTAGACGATTTTATTTCCGCCAGTTTGAAGCAAGGCGTTTAACGGCTTACTCGGTAAGCCGCCATGCTACAATTTACCTCTCACCCATAAAATCTAGGAGCGGCGATGAGCACAATGACGATTTCGTCCAAAGGACAAATGGTGCTACCGGCTGATATTCGTAAGCGTTTAGGGCTGATGGCGGGTACGCAAATGGAAATTATTGAAGAAGCTGACGGCGTGCGTTTGGTGGTGGCGCGCCCCACCCCAACCACGCAGATTGCAGCGTGCGCAGGCATGGTGACCGCACCCAAAAAAGGTCAGCCGCGCAGCTTGGCAAATTTTGATGCAGCCAAAATGTTGCGTAAAACAACATGATTGCGCTTGATACCAATGTGCTGGCGCGCTTTTTTATCAATGATGAGGAAGACCACGAGGCAGCGAAACAACGCCCTGCCGCCATCGCCGCCTTATCTGAAAAAGTATTTGTGCCGATGTCCGTGATACTGGAATTTGAATGGGTGATGCGCGGCTTTTATGAATTGCCGCGCAAAGAAATACAGCGCGTGTTTGAGTCGCTCTGCGGCCTTGCCAATGTGCAAGTTGAGAACCGTGCCAGCGTGCTTGCTGCCTTAGATGCTTACAAAAACGGTTTGGATTTTGCCGACGCATTGCACCTCGCCCGCGCTGATTTTTGCACCACCTTTTTGAGCTTTGATGTGCGCCTAAAAAAACGCGCTGATGCCGCTGGTTTATCGCCTAGCGTCGCCGCCCCTACCGCCTAATTTTATTTTTAAGAAAAAACTATGACGACCGAAACTATCGCAACCGTAGCAGCCGACGACAACCAAATCATCACCGAACGCCGCAATAAATTAGCCGCAATCCGCGCGGCGGGCGTGGCGTTTCCTAATGATTTTGAGCGCAAAAATTTAGCGCAAACTTTGCATGATCAATACGGCGATAAAACGCATGAAGAGCTGGAAGCCTTGCAGATACACGTCGCGGTGGCAGGGCGCATGATGTTAAAGCGCGTGATGGGTAAGGCGAGTTTTGCCACTTTGCAAGATATGAGTGGTCGCGTGCAGCTTTATTTGAGCAATGGCGACACGGGCGAAGCGGCGCACGAAGCGTTTAAGCATTACGACTTAGGCGACATTTTGGGCGCGGTCGGCGTTCTGTTCAAAACTAAAACAAATGAGCTTTCGGTGCGCGTTTCGCAAGTGCGTTTGCTGACTAAATCGCTGCGTCCTTTACCGGAAAAATTTCATGGTTTAGCCGACCAAGAACAAAAATATCGCCAGCGTTATTTGGATTTAATTACCAATCAAGATGCGCGCGAAGTATTCAAAAAACGCACCAAAATTATTCAGGCGATACGCGACTTCTTCATCCGTCACGACTATATGGAAGTCGAAACGCCGATGATGCACTCCATTCCTGGCGGTGCATCCGCCAAGCCGTTTGAGACGCATCACAACGCGCTGGATATGCAAATGTTTTTGCGCATCGCGCCTGAGCTGTATTTGAAACGCTTGGTAGTGGGCGGCTTTGAAAAGGTGTTTGAAATCAATCGTAACTTCCGCAACGAAGGTCTTTCGACGCGCCACAATCCCGAATTTACTATGTTGGAATTCTATGAGGCGTATCGTGATTACCGTTATTTGATGGATTTTTCAGAACAGTTAATCCGCGAAGTGGCGCAAAAAGTGTTGGGCACGACGCTGATTTCATACCAAGGTAAAGAGTTGGATTTGGGCAAACCTTTCCATCGCTTAACCATGGTGCAAGCAGTGCAAAAATATCATCCGCAATTTACCGATGCGCAGCTGCACGATCGCGATTTTGTTATCAATCAACTCAAAGATTTGAAGGCAAAACATCGCCCGACAGATGGGTTGGGCGGCTTGCAGTTAGCGCTGTTTGAAGAGTTGGCCGAAACCAAATTGTTCGAGCCCACTTTCATCATCGACTATCCCGTGGAAGTCTCGCCATTAGCGCGCAGCAGCGACAGCAATCCGCAAATCACCGAGCGATTCGAGTTGTTCGTAGTCGGTCGTGAATTAGCGAATGGCTTCTCGGAATTGAATGATGCAGAAGACCAAGCTGCGCGCTTTGATGCGCAAGTATTGGCGAAAGATGCAGGCGATGAAGAGGCGATGTTCAAAGACAACGACTATGTGCGTGCACTGGAATATGGCCTGCCACCGACCGCTGGACAAGGCATCGGCATCGACCGCCTGATCATGTTGTTGACCGATAGCGCGAGCATCCGCGACGTGATTCTTTTCCCGCATATGCGTGCTGAATAACAATCCGCAGCCAAAAAAAAGCCCTCGATGAGGGCTTTTTTTACGCCGAAGGCAGTACTTTCCTTAGACCGCTTGCCCTGCCGCATAGCCTGAAGCCCATGCCCACTGGAAGTTGTAGCCACCCAACCAGCCTGTCACATCGACCACTTCGCCGATGAAATACAAGCCGGGTACGTCGTTGCATTCCATCGTTTTAGACGACAACGCGCGGGTATCGATACCGCCGCAAGTCACTTCGGCTTTTGCGTAACCCATCGTGCCGGATGGCATCACTTGCCAATTGTGTAATTCAGCGGCAATCACTTTGCGCTGTTTGTCGTTATATTGATTCAACGGCAAGTTGGCGACCTTGGTACGTTCGGTAAGCTGCGCGCACCACACATCGGCGAAGCTCTTGGCGAACCATTGCGTGAGGAAATTCGCCAGTTGTTTTTTGCTGGTTTTTTGTTCGGTCAAGACTGCTTCCATCTCTGCATCGGGCAACATATTGATGCTCAAGGGCGTGCCGTGTTGCCAATATGAGGAGGCTTGCAAAATGGCGGGGCCACTCAAACCGCGATGTGTAACCAACACGTTTTCACGGAAGGAATGTTTGCCTGCTGTCACGACGGCATCGAACGACACGCCAGTTAATTCGCTATACGGTTTCCAATCTTCAGGCGCAAACGTCAGCGGTACTAGTCCTGCGCGCAACTTGGTAATCGGCACATTAAATTGCTCGGCAACGTGGTAGCCATAAGGGGTTGCGCCCGTTTTAGGAATCGACAATCCGCCCGTGGCAATCACCAACGAGACAGCCTCGAATTCGCCGCGCGAGGTGGTCACATAAAACTTGGCTTTTTTGCCCAAACCTGCTTCGCCAACATAAGGCGTGTGTTTAATTGCCTCGATGTCGCAACTCATAAAACGCTTCACGCCCGCCTCGTCGCATTCCTTGCGCAACATACCGATGATGGCTTCCGACTCTTCATCGCAAAATAATTGTCCCAGCGTTTTCTCGTGAAAAGTGATGCTGTGTTTTTGCAACAGCGCGATGAAATCTTGCGGCGTGTAACGGCTTAAAGCCGAGCGGCAAAAATTTGGGTTATCGGAAATAAAATTTTCCGGTTTGGTGTTGAGGTTGGTGAAGTTGCAGCGTCCGCCGCCCGAAATACGGATTTTTTCCGCGAGCTTTTTAGCGTGGTCGATTAACACCACCGAACGCCCGCGTTGCCCAGCCTGTAAGGCACACATCAAGCCAGCCGCGCCTGAACCAATAATAATGACATCTACTTTCATTTGAAATTTCCATGCGCTACTGCGCGTTGTGGTTGCTCGATAAATTTATTTAATGCGTCGCGATATTCAATCCATCCGACCGCGCCGCTGTTGCTGTGTCCTCCACCCTCGATAAGCGTCAGCGTCTTGGGGCAGGTGGCGGCGGCGAATAGTTGTTGCGACATAGCCACTGGGACTTCTTTGTCCCATGTGCCGTGTATCAGCAACAACGGGATTTTTAACTGCGGGATTTTTTGCAAGGAATCAAACCGCTGATTGACCATCCATGCCACGGGTAAAAAACCGTAGCGCAACTCGCCCATCGCCTGCATCGAAGTGAAGGTGCTCTCGGCGATCAGCCCTGCTGCATCGGCGTGATGCGTCGCCAAATCAATCGCGATTGCTCCCCCTAAAGAATGCCCGTAAATAAAAATTTCCTGCGCTTTTAAGCCTCTCGCGACACGCAAATAATTCCAGGCGGCTTCTGCATCTTCATAGACTTTTGCTTCACTGGGCGCGCCGCCCGTGCTGTTGCCATAGCCGCGATAATCCGTAAGTAAAACGTTGTAACCCATGTCGTGCAAGCGTTGCGCGTGACTGGCATTGCTGCTGACATTGCGGTCGTTACCATGCAAATACAGCAACGTAATGTCGCTGCCATGCGCGGCAGGTATCCACCAAGCATCCAATTCGCCGCGCTCATCCGCTGTGCCAGATGGAATTTTGACCGCCTCAAAAGTTAAGCCCAATCGGTCAGGCGTGGTTTGTAATTGTTTGGTGGGATTAAAAATCAACTCTTTTTGCATCGCCCATAAATAGCCGCACGCACCCAGATAGAGCAACACACACAACAGTAATACCGTTTTAAGCAGCGCAGCGGGATGGGTAACTTTTATCACGCCGCCTCCAGCGTTTTCCACAAACACGCGCCTTTGCTGGCCTTGTCGATATCGAGTAATTGTTGCGCATGTGCAGCCAATTCTTCGTCGCTCGGCTGCAATACGCGCACGCTGGCACGCGCGGTATCGGTGTTAAACACCGCTTGCACGCGCGCCACAGGTGCGTCCTCGCCGAGCAAACTATGTTGGCCACGCGTCATCGCGAAATACACTTCGGCTAACAACTCAGTATCGAGCAAAGCCCCGTGCAGCGAGCGATGCGTGTTGTCGATTTCGTAGCGACTACACAAAGCGTCCAAACTATTTTTCTTGCCTGGGTGCATTTCACGCGCGAATTTAAGCGTGTCCAACACCTCATTTTGCAGAATCGGCAAACCTAATAATTTCAACTCGTGATTGATAAAGCCCATATCAAACGGCGCGTTATGAATAATCAATTCCGCACCTGCGACAAATTCTAAAAAGCTCGCCGCGATGTCGGCAAATTTTGCCCGTCCGCGCAGCATGTCCCAAGTAAAACCGTGGATGCGCGCCGCGCCTTCATCGACTCGCGTTCGGGATCGAGGTAATGATGAAAGTGTCGGGTGGTGACTTGCCGACCGTGTAATTCAATCGCGGCAATTTCAATAATGCGATGTCCCTGTTCGGGATACAGCCCGGTCGTTTCGGTATCTAAAACAATTTTACGCATCACTTAGCTCCACTATTTTTTTAGCTGGCAAAGACTGCTCCGCCAAAATCATCTCTACCCCACGATTCGCCAACTCATCAGCGCGCTCGTTGCCCTCGTGTCCCGCATGACCTTTCACCCAAATCCATTCGATGTCGTGTTGCGTCACCGCTGCATCCAATCTGCGCCACAAATCATCATTTTTAACGGGTTTTTTATCAGCGGTTTTCCAGCCGCGTTTTTTCCAGTTTTCTATCCACTCGGTGATGCCTTGCAAGACATATTTTGAATCAGTATGCAGACGCACTTTGCACGGGCGCGTCAAAGCTTCCAGCGCGCTAATCGCGCCCATCAATTCCATACGATTATTGGTCGTCACCCGCTCGCCGCCGCACAGCTCGCGCTCTTGCCCTTTATTGCGCAACAGAGCGCCCCAGCCGCCCACACCGGGGTTGCCTTTACAAGCACCATCACTAAAAACATCCACCACTGCTCTATTCATTACTTTTCTCTTTATGCGTCTTATTCAATTTCGGTGTGGCTGGCACAAACCGCCGCAGCCTTTTTTTATTCCATTGCGGCTGGATTAAACGCATCCCCGGCACGCGCTTAATTGCATGTAAAAAATACACGCCGCCGCTGACCGTGCGCCAGCGTTCGCCGGCTGTATCCATAAAGTTGCAACGCGCTAAGGAGCTGCTCAGATTAAACGGCGGCGCGTGCACTGCATATCGTCCGCTCACCACCACAAATCCCAACAACGCCAACCAATCTTTTAGACGTTGCAGCGCGATAAATTCACCCGCCCAGGGATAGCCATTTTTTGCACCAAAAGCGCGCCGCACACCCCATAAACTATAAGGATTAAAACCGCTAATCAGCACGCTGCCCTCGGCGATTAACACGCGTTCTACCTCACGCAAAATCTGATGCGGCTGCTCAGCGAATTCCAATACATGCGGCAATATCAGCAGGTCTATGCTCTCACTTGCGAGCGGTAATTCTTCAGCGCATAAGCGCAATGCCGCACCGCTTTCATCACCCGCACACGTGCGCAGCGTCATGCGACTGGCGCGCAAAAAATCGTGCTCACACCAGCCTAATTGCAGCGCGTTAAAGCCAAAAATATCGCTCACGCTGCGATCAAAAAAATCTTGCTCGCGGCTCAACACATAGCAACCTTGCGCGGTGTTCAACCAGTCGCTCAAATTTTGCGCAGTTACTTTACAATCAGGCATCCGACTCACTCCCCAGTCACCAACGTGTTCAAAATAACCGCTATTCCCGCATTCACCGACAACTACATTTGGGCAATACACAATCACCATCACGCCATCGTCGTTGACCCTGGCGAAGCCGCGCCCGTGCTGGCATTTTTAGCCGCTGAGCAGCTCGAATTAACAGGGATTTTGTGCACGCATCGCCACGCAGATCACATCGGTGGCATCGAAAAATTGCGCGGATTATATAACGCCCCCGTGTATGGTCGGCGGCATCTTGCGAATCCCTATATCAACCATGATTTACGCGAGGGCGACAGCCTAGCGTTAGCCGAATTTGGGCTGAATTTTAACATCTTAGAAATTCCCGGTCATCTTGATGACCACCTGGCTTTTTACAACGATAAAATTTTATTTTGCGGCGATGTGTTATTTGGCGCGGGTTGCGGACGCAACAAAGAAGGCACGCTAGCGCAACTGCATGATTCGCTGCAACGCTTGAGCCAATTACCCGCCCAGACCCAAGTCTATTGCGCCCACGAATACACCGCCGCCAACCTACGCTTCGCCGCCGCTTGCGAACCTAACAACGCAGACATTCAACAGCGCATCATCAATACGCAACAGCTACGCGCTGCTCACCTCCCCAGCTTGCCTAGCACTATCGCTTTAGAACTCAAGACCAATCCTTTTTTGCGCTGTACGCAAACTAAACTCATCCAAACCTTACAACAACAAGGTTTAAGCGACACCTCCGCACTGGCAGTTTTCATCGCCTTGCGTGAATGGCGCAATCACTTCTAACAATTAAGAACACAACATGAAAATTTTAATCTGTGGCGCGAGTGGTTTTGTTGGGCGGCATCTCACGCAAGCCTTGCGCAATAACGGACACACGGTGATACGCGCGGTGCGCGCACCCAGTGAATCTGACGACATCGCGGTGGATTTTTCTTGTGACACGACTGCAGATGTTTGGCTGCCGCGTTTAGAAAATATCGACGTGGTTATAAACGCGGTGGGCGTATTGCGCGATAGCACAAAAAATCCCATGTCAGCCTTACTTGCCGACACGCCAGTCGCGTTGTTTGCCGCATGTGAAAAATCCAACGTGCAGCGCGTCATACAAGTTTCTGCACTCGGTGTCGATAGCGGCATAGCCGTGCCGTATTTCAGCCATCGCCTCACTGCCGAAGCTGCGCTGCACAAGCTGCCAGCGCGTATTAAAACCTTATGCCTACGCCCGTCGGTGATTTATGGCGCGGATGGCACGAGTGCGAAAATGTTTAGGACGATGGCGAGCTTGCCCGTGCAAGTGTTACCGATGGGTGGCGTGCAAGGTTTGCAGCCCGTGCATATCATTGATGTGTGCGCAGCCGTGCAAAACTGGCTAAACGATGCAAATGCAAGCAGCGTGAGCGTCGATGTGGTCGGCAGCGAACCGACCACGATGCGCGGCATGTTAGACAGCTACCGCGCACAACTCGGACACCGCCGCGCGCTACATATCGCCCTACCGCAACCGTTAGTAAAAATCATCGCGCGCCTCGGTGATTTCGTCCCCAGCGCGCCACTATGTTCCGACACCTACGCCATGCTCGCCGCTGGCAACACCGCATCGGCACTAGGCTTTAGCCAACTACTCGGGCGCGAACCACAAAGTTTTCAGCAATTTATTCAGCAGCCTTAAAGCGTAGGAAAATGCTGCGCACGTATCGCTTGCAACAGTCCCGCCGCCGCATCCTCGACCATATCTAACACCCGCTCAAAGCCATCTGCGCCGCCGTAATACGGGTCAGGGACTGCGCGCTCAACATGGTGATGCGCGTAGTGCAAAAACAATTCCGCGCGCGTCTCGCTATTGGCGGGAACAAGCTGATTGAGTATCGCCAAATTCGCTTCATCCATCGCCAACACATAATCAAAACGCGTGAAATCTGCCGCGCTCACTTGCCGTCCGCGCAGATGCGTCATGTGAAAACCGCGTTGTTGTGCGGCGCGTTGCGTGCGTAAATCAGGCGGCTCGCCGACGTGATAATCGTGCGTCCCCGCCGAATCTATTTCGATCTTTTCGCCCAAGCCCGCACGCTGCACATATTCACGAAATACCGCCTCCGCTGTGGGCGAACGACAGATGTTGCCCATACACACAAACAACACCGCAACCTTTTTACTCATGTTTTAACTACCTCAAAAATGTCGCGCATTTAACCATAGTGCGCAATGATTTTTACTTGACCGTTATACTCAGCTTTTTGTCGCCAAAATTTCCTTATGCACAGCCTGCAACAACTCACTTTTCTGAATCGCTATGCGCAACTGGGTAGCGACTTTTCTAGCGCGGTTTATCCTACCCCGCTGCCTTCCCCTTACCTGATAAGTTTCAACGCCGATGCCGCGCGCTTGCTGAATTTAGACAGCGGTGCGGCACAGCGTCCCGACTTCGCCGAACACTTTTGCGGCAATCGCATTCCGCCTGCGGCGCAACCGTTAGCGATGTTGTATGCGGGGCATCAGTTCGGACACTTTGTGTCGCAATTAGGCGATGGTCGCGCGATTTTATTGGGCGAAATTTGCAACGAGGCAGGGCAACATTGGGAAGTGCAACTCAAGGGCGCGGGCGCGACACCGTACTCACGACGCGGCGACGGACGTGCGGTGTTGCGCTCGTCGATACGCGAATATCTGTGCTCAGAAGCCATGCACGGCTTGGGCATTGCCACCAGCCGCGCTTTGTGCATCGTGGGCAGCGACGAGGCGGTATATCGCGAATCAGCTGAGACCGCCGCCGTGCTCACTCGCCTCGCACCTTCGCATGTGCGCTTCGGTTCGTTTGAAGTATTTTTTCATCGGGGTCAATTTGCACAAGTCAAAACGCTCGCCGATTTTGTGATTGGAAATCACTACGCAGAATTTGCCAACGCCGCCGATAAATACGCATTATTTTTGCGCGAAATCACACGCAGCACGGCTCATCTAATGGCGCACTGGCAAGCGGTAGGCTTTTGCCACGGCGTGATGAATACCGACAATATGTCGATACTGGGCTTGACTTTGGACTACGGCCCGTTTGGTTTTATGGAAAATTTTAATGCGAGCTATATCTGCAACCACTCCGACGACGGCGGTCGTTACGCCTATAAACAGCAGCCGCAAATCGGGCTATGGAATCTATCCGCACTGGCACACGCCTTGTCGAAACTGATAGATGAGACACAACGCGATGAAATTTTAGAAGGCTACGCCGCAATTTATTACGAAAAATACGCCGCGTTAATGGGTGCGAAATTAGGACTACAAAACCCGTCGATAGCAGACTTGCCGCTCATCACAACATGGTTAGATTTATTGCAAAACAGCCAGCTCGATTACACCAACACCTTTCGTAGTTTAAGTAATTTATCAACGGCTGAAAGTTCTGATAACCATAGTCTGCGCGATCAATTTATCGATCGCGAAGCATTCGATAAATGGGGGGGGAATTATCGTCAGCGTTTGGAAAGCGACGGGGGCGACGATAACGAGCGAAAAGGGCGCATGGATGCCGTTAATCCGAAATACATCTTGCGCAATTACCTCGCGCAAATTGCCATCGAACGCGCCGAAAACCAACGGGATTTTTCCGAAGTGAATCGTCTGTTAAACTTACTCAGTAAGCCGTTTGACGAGCAACCGGACATGCAAAACTACGCTGAAATAGCACCCAAATCCGCACGACATATTGTGGTGAGTTGCTCGTCTTAGTACTTAATCTCTATCAAAAGAGGCTGCCGTAGCGTAAAAAAGCCCCGAACGGCTGTGGGGCTGGAGGCACAGCGTTACGGTGTAACCGCGTTTTGAACGGCGTAGCTTAAAGCCTACGGAATTGAATCGACAATCAGTAACCTGTTTTGACATGAACGTTGGGCATATCTTCACCAACGGAAACGAGTGACCATATCAGTAAGGCAACACTTTCTGTTGCTATCACAGTGTGGCGATTGCCTGATGCCATCATCTTCTCTCTCAGCTCTTGGCGCACCGCAACTACACCAGTCAGGTCAAACAGAATATCGATTTTGTCGCCCTGTGCAACCAATTGGTCGATGCTTAAATTTTCAATGCCATTAGCCTTGGCGAGTGCCGCACCAGTCGTTGCTCCTTTTTCTGCGACAGCGACAATTTCAACCCCCTTGTTGGATTGATTGAGTAATTTCTCTAAAAAAACCGAACCCACTTTGCCCAGCCCAACTATTGCGATTGATTGCTTTTGCATGTATTTCTCCCTTGTTGAAAAATGAACCCAACTTCTACTTGGCGAATACGCTTTAGTCCATGTACATCCCGCCGTTCACATGCAAGGTCACGCCAGTGATGTAAGCCGCTGCGGGGCTTGCCAAAAACGCGACCGAGGCAGCGATGTCTTGCGGCGTGCCCAGACGCTTCAACGGCACATGTTCGACCAATTTGGCGCGTTGTTCTTCGCCCAGCGCGTGCGTCATATCGGTGTCAATAAAACCCGGTGCGACACAGTTCACAGTAATGTTGCGGCTGCCAATTTCTTGCGCCAGCGACTTGGTGAAACCCAACATACCCGCCTTGGAAGCTGAGTAATTGCTTTGCCCCGCATTGCCCATGCTGCCCACCACCGACGCGATGCTGATGATGCGCCCGCCGCGCGCTTTCATCATGGCGCGCAACACCGCGCGGCTCATGCGGAATACCGATTTAAGATTGGTGGTCAGCACATCGTCCCATTCTTCATCGCTCATGCGTGCCAACAAATTATCTTTGGTGATGCCCGCGTTGTTAACCAGAATCGAGATTTCGCCGAACTGTTTGCGCAGCTCGCCCAACACTTGCTCAGTCTGCGCCGCGTCGTTCACATTCAGCGCGTAGCCCGCGCCTTTGATACCTGCCGCAGCGAGATACTCACTAATAGCTTGCGCGCCTTTGTCGGAAGTCGCCGTACCTATCACGGTCGCGCCCTGCTTGCCCAATTCCAATGCAATGGCCTGACCGATGCCGCGTGAAGCACCGGTAACCAGTGCGATTTGTCCTTGTAATGTCATGTTCATTCCTTAAGCAAATGTAGTCAAAGCCAATGTCAACGCCGCACCATCGTTGATTGCGCTGGCTTGTTGATTCGTGTCGATACGCTTATTCAACCCAGCCAGAACCTTGCCCGGTGCGCATTCGACGTTGTGCGTGATGCCCTGTAGCCCAAAAGCTTGCACGGTTTCTACCCAGCGCACCGGTGAGTACAATTGACGTACCAGCGCGTCTTTTATCGAGGCTGCATCGCTGTAAGATTTAACATCGGCGTTATGCAATACCGGAATAGTTGGCGCGTTGACGGTCACATTATTCAAATAAGCGCGCAACTGTTCTGCCGCACCTTTGAGCAAACTGCAATGCGACGGCACGCTCATCGGCAACATAATGGCGCGCTTCGCGCCACGCGCTTTTGCCAATTCCATACCGCGTTCCACCGCAGCACGATTACCCGCAATCACCACTTGTCCAGGCGAATTGTAGTTCACCGCTTCCAGCACCTCGCCTTGCGCACCTTCTGCACACACTGCGCGCACCAGTTCGTCATCCAAACCGAGAATGGCTGCGATACCGCCCACGCCTTCCGGCACAGCGGTTTGCATACACTCTGCACGGTAGCGCACTAGCGGCAGCGCGTCGGCAAAACTCAGCGCGCCGCTTGCTACCAAAGCCGTATATTCGCCCAGACTATGCCCCGCCATCATGGTGGGGGTTGCGCCCTGTTGCGACTGCCAAGCGCGATATACCGCGACTCCTGCCGTGAGCATAATGGGCTGGGTATTAACGGTGGCATTGAGGTCGGCATCTGTGCCTTCCGCAACGAGTTGCCACAAGTCTTGTTTAAGCACGTCTGAGGCTTCGGTGAAGGTGTCGCGGGCGGCGGAAAAATCGGCGTAGCCGCTCATCATGCCGCGTGATTGCGAACCTTGACCAGGGAATACGAAAGCGAATTGGGTCATAAGAGAAGTTAGTTGTTTGTTATTAGCTGGTAAATTAAATTCAATTAAGCGCATTAAAACTAGCCTTTTTTGGGCTACAAGCTAGCAGCCAACAGCTACTAGCTGTTTCTACCACTTAATCAGAATCGCGCCCCAAGTGAAGCCACCACCGATGGCTTCGAGCAAAATATGCTGGCCTGGCTGGATGCGTCCATCGCGTACGGCAACATCGAGTGCAAGCGGAATCGAGGCGGCGGAAGTGTTGCCGTGTTTGGCAACCGTGACCACCACATTATCCATGCTCAAACCGAGTTTTTTGGCGGTAGCTTCCATGATGCGGATGTTGGCTTGATGAGGAACTAACCAATCAATAATGGTATCGGGCAGCTGATTTTCTTCAAGCAATTCCTCAACAACCCTACTCAACATATTGACTGCAAACTTAAAAACAGCTTGGCCATCCATCTTAATGAAAGGGTCGCCTTGAATCTGACCATTACGAATATTGCCTTCGGCTTTGAGCATGCCGCGCTGACTACCATCCGCATGCAGCTTGGCAGCGATGATGCCCGCTGTTTCGCTCGCTTGCATCACCACCGCGCCCGCGCCGTCACCGAACAACACAAAAGTAGTGCGGTCAGTTTTATCCAAAATACGCGACAAGACTTCCGCACCGACCACCAACACCGTCTTGGCTTGCCCCGCTTTAATGTACATATCGGCGGTGTTCATGGCATAGACAAAGCCGCCGCATACCGCTTGCATGTCGAAAGCGGGGCCACCACTGGTGATGCCCAGTTTGTCTTGCAAAATGCACGCCGTGCTAGGGAAAATCTGATCGGGCGTAGTGGTGGCGACAATGATTAAATCAATATCGTTGGCTTGAATGCCCGCCGCCTCGATTGCTTTTAAGCTGGCTTGCAAAGCCAAATCACTGGTCAGCTCGTTATCTGCCGCAAAATGCCGTTCGTGGATGCCGCTACGCGACACAATCCAGTCATGGCTAGTCTCAACCAGCTTTTCTAGATCGTAGTTAGTCACTGTTTTTGCAGGTAAATAACTACCCGTGCCAATGATGCGTGAATACATTAAGCAGCTCCTTGTTCAGGGTTTTGACGCTTAAGATGCCATTTTTCGACATGTTCGCTAATGTGTTGCAACATACCCGCGCGCGCTTCTTCGGCAGCTTTTTCAATCGCGCAACGGAAAGCATACGCATCTGCCGAGCCGTGGCTTTTCACCACAATGCCTTTTAGGCCGAGGAAGCTCGCGCCGTTATAGCGACGATGATCCAAGCGATGTTTGAAGGCTTTCAGTGCGGGCAAAGAAATCAGCGCGGCGAGTTTGGTATACAGATTGCGGCTGTATTCTTCCCGCAAAAATCCACCCATCATTTTCGCCACACCTTCGGCGGTTTTGAGTGCCACATTGCCGACAAACCCATCGCACACCACCACATCGGTTACGCCGTTGAAAATGTCATTGCCTTCCACGTTACCATAGAAATTCAAATCACTTTCGCGCAACAAAATCGCTGCTTGCTTAACGACTTCATTACCTTTGATGTCTTCGCTACCTATGTTCAACAAGCCCACTGTGGGGCTAGCCTTGTGTTCCAAAGCACTCACCAAAGTCGAACCCATCAAGGCAAATTGCAACAAATGCTCCGCTGTGCAATCGGTGTTCGCGCCCAAATCGAGCATACAAACCTGCCCTGACTTGGTCGGCAAAAACGAGGCTATCGCAGGTCGGTCTATTCCTGGTATGGTTTTCAGCACATAACGCGCTGTCGCCATTAACGCGCCCGTGTTGCCTGCGCTAACGCAAGCCGAGGCCTCGCCGCTCTTAACCAGATTGATAGCGACACGCATAGACGAATCTTTCTTGCCGCGCAAAGCCGCTTGCGGTGACTCATCCATCGCAACGACTTGGGTGGAAGCATGAATGCGCAGCCGCGCATGAGGCGTTACACCCAATGCGCGCAACTGCGCTTCGATGGCATCCACAATGCCAACCAATACGATGGTGTCACTAGGAGAATGTTGCAGATATTCAATTGCTGCGGGAATCGTCACAGAAACACCGTGATCACCGCCCATTGCATCTATCGCTAAAATAACGTCCACTAAGCAACCCTATAAATAGAAAAGAAAACGCAGCCGATAGTTAAATCGGCTGCGTCGTTAAAAGCAATTATTCGCTTTTAGTCTTAACTACTTTTTTACCACGGTAAAAACCTGCTGGACTGATGTGATGACGCAAATGGTTTTCGCCTGTAGTCGGCTCAATCGCCAATGCGGGTGTAGTCAAAAAATCATGCGCACGGTGCATACCGCGTTTTGAAGGGGATTTCTTATTTTGCTGAACTGCCATGTTGATACTCCTTGATAAAACAAATAATTAACGCTTTAATTTCGCCAATGCCGCAAACGGGTGCGACTCTTTTTGCTGAGGCTGTGAGCCATTCACCGTCTGACACTCACCTAGAAGATGCTTAGGTGCAATCGGCAAACTTAACAAAATCTCTTCTTCCAACAACTGCCACACATCTAATTGTGCATCAGCCAAAACACTTTCATACTCCTCATCGACATCGCTGTTATCGAGCTCATCTAATTGCGCTTGAGAGCGCAAGCAAATCGAGTTCGACACCGAAATCACATAATCCATACCTTGCAAACATCGCTGGCAGATTATTTGACCTGTACCCGTTAAAGCTAAATCTAACTGAGGGATGTCATATAAGCCAATTCGACCTGTTACCGTATATTTCAATAAATCTTGTTTTGATTCAAACACATCAGCCAAACGCGACAACTGATTAACGAGGATTTCTCCCGTTATTTGCTGGCCATTTCTGGCAAAATCTAAACTATCTATGAAAGGTCGTGCAGGCATAAGGCGCGCAATTTTTCGCCCTGTTCTGTCAAAACCCTAAGGAAAATTCTTGAATTCGCCGTTGCTCGTCTTAGCCTCCACCTCAATTTACCGTAGCGAATTATTAGCACGCTTACAAATTCCCTTTATTACCGCCGCACCAGAAGTGGATGAAACACCGCTGCCAAATGAATCTGCGCGGCTCACTTCGCAACGGCTAGCAGAACTCAAAGCCCACGCTGTCGCCCAAAACTATCCTGATGCCTTAATCATAGGCTCGGATCAAGTGGCACTGCTGGACGGTCAGCAACTCGGCAAACCGCTGACGCATGACAACGCGGTACGACAATTGCAAGCCATGCGCGGCAAAACCACCATTTTTTACACCGCACTCACCTTGCTCAATAGCAAAACGGGCGCGATGCAAACCAAAGTGGCTGAAAATTTTGTCACCTTGCTAAATTTAAGTGATGTCGAAATCGACGCTTATTTACGCAAAGAGCAGCCTTATCATTGCGCGGGCAGCTTCAAATCAGAGGGCTTAGGCATTGCGCTGATGAGCGCGATGAGTGGCGACGACCCGCATGCACTCATTGGCTTACCCTTGATTTTATTGATACAAATGTTACGTCGCGAAAACGTACAACTCTTCTAAGACGATTATGACAACCTCATCTCCTAGCCAATACGGCACGCTGTACTTAATTCCCTGCACTTTGGGCGACGACACTCAAACCGCACAAGTTTTGCCCACGCATGTGATGAATGTTGCGCGACAGCTTGATTACTTTGTAGTGGAGCAAGCCAAAACGGCGCGACAGTTTTTAAGCGCGTTAAAGCCGCTCAAACCGATCCAAGAGTTACATTTTTCAGAATTAAACCAACATACTCCTGCGCAAGAGCTGGCTAACTTGCTGCTGCCGCTATTAGCGGGAAATGATTTAGGCGTTATTTCTGAGGCGGGTTGCCCAGGGATTGCCGATCCAGGTGCAGATTTGGTGAACTTGGCGCATCAACGCGACATCCGCGTCGTGCCCTTGGTGGGACCATCCTCGATTTTGCTGGCTTTGATGGCTTCGGGCTTAAACGGGCAATGCTTTGCTTTTCAAGGCTATTTGCCAATAGATGAGTTAGCACGTAAGAAAACTTTGGCTAGCTTAGAAGCCGAATCAGCGCAGCGTCGCCAAACTCAGCTGTTTATCGAAACCCCCTATCGCAATGACAAACTTTTCGCCGCACTGCTCGCTCAATGCTTGCCCCACACCCAATTATGCGTGGCGACCGATCTCACTTTAAGTAGCGAGAGCATCCAAACTTTCAGTATTGCGCAATGGCGTAAAACCGCCGCGCCCGCCTTAAATAAACGTCCTAGCTTATTTCTGTTACTGGCAGCAAAAAAATAAGCAGCTTAACTGTCGTTGCGTTCTTTTAATAAAAACAAAGATAAAGAGCGCAACTTAGCGGGTTTGACCGGTTTATGTAGTAAATGTAGTCCTGTAGAGCTTGCAAGTTGCAATAATTCAGGGCCAGTATTACCACTGATCAAGATTCCTTGCGGAGCATTGCCTAGCTTGACGCGTACTGCCGCTATAACATCCAGACCTGTTTCAGTGGCACTTAATTGATAATCACTCACAATCAAATCCCAATGCCCCCCGAGTGCGAGTAACTCAATTACGCTATTTAAACTGTTAGCCGTGAAAACCGTACCTCCCCAAGACTCTAAAATAGCGGCAGTGCTCGTTAAAACTAATTCGTCATCATCTACGACCAAGATGTTTTTATTACTCAACGGGAGATGATCTATGACTGAAATAGCCTGTATTACTGGATAACTGACCGCATTAGCCGATAGCTCGATTGGCGTACTTAGACTGGCTTGCACAGCAAATAATGAGCCACGTTGCAACATAGAACGCACCTCAATCCCATGTCCCAACAATTGGGCCAGACGATCAACGATTGCCAACCCTAAACCCAGCCCTTTAGTGTTATCTAACTGGGTCTTAGCCACCTGGGAAAACTCACGAAAAATACGCACTTGATCCGCCGAGCTAATTCCCACACCGTTATCGCGCACTTCGATGCGTAATTGGTTACCACGTTTGCGGCAAGCAATCATCACGCAGCCATTCTCAGGCGTATAACGCAACGCATTGCTCACTAAATTCATCAAAATCCGTTCTAGCAATATGGCATCGCTGCGCACCCATCCCACACAAGGACGCACCACAAAACGAATTTTTTTCATTTGTGCTTGCATCCGATAATCACTCTCGACCCGACTCATTATTTGAGTGAGGTTACAGCTTTGCCATTGCGGCACGACCGCGCCAGCATCTAATTTAGAAATATCGAGCAAAGCATTTAATAAGGTCGCAAGTGCATCTACCGATTGCTCAATACGTTCCACTAATGGCTGCTCGCTACTCCCCGACAACTTCCGTCTTAATTCGGCTGCATATAAACCTAAAGCATGTAAGGGTTGACGTAAATCATGGCTAGCAACTGCTAAAAACACTGATTTTTGCTGCGTCGCTTCTTCCGCTTGCTCTTTCTTTTTACGCAAAGCACGCGTCGCGGCATCAATTTTATCCTGCATCGCTGAACGATCTTTAGCCAACATAATCAACATGTTGCTCATTCCATGATTAAGGGTCGACAACTCTACAATATTGCTAGGTGTGGCAAGCAAACTACTTAACTCCCCCTGCGCAACACGCTGTACGGCAAGACTTAATTGACGTATTGGATAAGTAATACGTCGACTGGCTAGCAACACCAAATAAAAAGTTAACCCTAGGCAAGCTAGCGTCACGCCCAAGGAGATAAGCAAAATTTGTTGCTTATGGTGTTGCACACGCGTTTTACTCACTTCAATAATCACCGCCCCCGTATGTTTAACCTTTGCGTCTAAAGCATTCTCATCTAGGTTAATTTGACTGGCGACGATAGGCTGATAAATTAAAATTTTGTCCGCCTCATTCCGAAGCGGCATTTGCTCATCCAAGCTACTCGGCTTGAACTTGAGCTGCGTACGCGTGAGCTGAGTCGTTGCAAGCCCAGTATTTTTTACTTCAACAGCATGCGTAAGCTCAGGCAACAATGCCGTTGAAAATTCACCTGTTTCGACCAACACTTGATTGTCCGCATCCAGAATTATCACGCCGCTGACATCCGCCTCTTTTAAACCATTGCGTGCTAAGTTATTGAGAAAGTCTCGATTATTCGCAAATACGCCATACTCACTGCTGCTAGCTAATTGACGAGCAATCAAGCAACCACGATCTAACAGTGTTTGGTCTAAATCCGCATAGCGACCATGCAACAAAAAAACCTCTAGCAAAAGTGCTAATAGACATAACGGCACTAAAGTCAGTACAGCCATGCTCTGACGAATACTATGATTTTTAATCATGCGCCCCCCTGCTGATTTCAATCATACGCTGGCGTAAAGCGACTTCACCTAATAACTCTATGCCCAATGAACGTGCGATTTGCGGATTAAGCGCAATATTAAAAGTATTGGAATATTGCCCTCCTGCCCAATGTTGACCTAGGCTAAATTTTAGTAAGGTCGCGGCCGATTGCCCAGCAATTTGCTCTGGACTTGCAAAAATTGCAGCCAATGCACCTGCATTGACAAAGTTTGCCGAAAAACCGATAAGTGGGACATTAAAGCGATAGGTGCTTAATAAAATGTTACGCACATTGCTATTACTGTAAATACTACTATCAGGAATCGCCAACAACACTTCGGTTTGGCTTAATAAATCCTCCATTTTGGAAAACCATACCTGATCCGTATCAATGGCTTGCGTAATCAAAATCCGCCGTCGAACATTCGATTCTTCGCGTAAACGAATTAAATCGATCTCCGTTTTTGCACTATATAGCAGGCCAAGTTTGCGCTGCCCTGGTAAAAGTGCAGCAATAAAATCAAGTTGACGCGATAAGGGTTGATTCAAGTAAATCCCCCCCATCTTTGCTGCTCGAGTCGGTTGCTTCAGTTTTTGCAACAAACTGCTGTATGAAGATTCAGGGACAAACACCGACAAGAGGGGTACATCAGATTGCAACGCTACCGCTTGTGTTGCGGGCATACCCAATGCCACCACGACATCGTATTGAGCAAGCACCTCAGGCAAGGTATCCAACTCCGACAAGTTGCGCACATGTAATTGCGCAGCGGGCATGTGCTGTTGTAGAGCCGTACTAAAAGCCTGGTAAGCAGGAAAGTTATTACTTAACAATAACAGCACACGTAAAGGCTGAGCCGCAAAGCTTTCTCCGCACCATAAAAAAGCCATTGCCAGTAAGCTACTGGCAATGGCTTGATTGCGAAAAATACGTTGCAACATCATGTTTATATTATCGATTAGCCAGATTATTAAGTAAGTGGTGCGCATTATAACGATTAACACGCATCGCCACGAACGAAGTGAATATCTAGATATTCACTAAAGCAGGCCTAATCTTTACCAAATAAATCACGACTGTAAACTTTATCACTCACATCACGAATATCGTCACTAATACGATTCGCCACAATCACATCCGCCTCAAGTTTGAATTTTACTAAGTCATTAACCACTCTAGAGTGAGAGAACTCAGCTTGTTTAAGCACCGGTTCGAAAACAATGACCTCAACACCCTGAGCTTTAAGACGTTTCATAATCCCTTGAATACTGGACGCTCGAAAATTATCCGAGCCACTTTTCATAATCAAGCGGTAAATGCCGACGACCTTAGGATTACGTTTCAGTATGCTGCTAGTAATAAAATCCTTTCGTGTACTGTTCGATTCCACAATTGCTTGTATCAGTTTTTGTGGCACATCCTGATAATTAGCCAACAACTGCTTGGTGTCCTTAGGCAAACAATAGCCGCCATAGCCAAACGACGGATTGTTGTAATGATTACCCACACGCGGATCGAGACTCACACCCTCAATAATTTGTTGCGTATCTAAGCCATACGTTGCCGCGTAACTATCCAGCTCATTGAAATACGCCACGCGCATGGCGAGATAAGTATTGGCGAATAATTTCACTGCCTCCGCCTCCGTCGAGTCGGTAAATAAGGTCGGAATATCTTGCTTAATCGCGCCCTGCTTGAGCAAATTGGCAAACACGGCGGCGCGTTCGGAGCGTTCACCAATCACGATACGAGAAGGATGCAGGTTGTCGTATAGGGCGCGGCCTTCGCGTAAAAACTCTGGTGAAAACAAGATGTTGTCGCAGTTAAACTGCTTGCGTAACTGCGCGGTATAACCGACAGGCACGGTAGATTTGATAATTATCACCGCTTGAGGGTTGATGCTTAACACATCCTGTACCACCGACTCAATCGAGCGCGTATTGAAATAATTTGTGCCCGGATCGTAGTCGGTAGGCGTAGCGATAATGACGTAATCCGCCCCCAGATAAGCCTGTTGTTTATCTAAGGTCGCGGTGAAGTTAAGCGGTTTATTGTGCAAATAATCTTCGAGCTCGACATCTTCAATCGGCGATTGCTTGCGATTCAACATCGCCACTTTTTCCGCAATAATGTCGATGGCAACCACTTCATTGTGTTGCGCCAACAAAATTCCGTTCGACAGCCCTACATAACCCGTACCTGCAATCGCAATTTTCATTTAGCACTCCTAGAATTCATCCGCGCCCAGGGGCGAAAATGACGGGCAGAAAAAAAGCCACGACTCAAAAAGTCATGGCTTTGTTTGGGGTGACTGATGGGGCTCGAACCCACGACAACAGGAATCACAATTGTTTGGGGTGACTGATGGGGCTCGAACCCACGACAACAGGAATCACAAGCTAAATACAGCCACCAAAAAAAGCCTTATAACACTTGCCTTGCAAGCAATATTTGTCCATTATGCCACATTATTGCCACAAAAAAGGATTCGATTAATGGCGACAATTAGAAAAAGGGGAGACTTCCAATGGGAAGCCCAAGTACGCAAAAAAGGTTTTAATCATGTCAATAAGACTTTCAACACAAAGACAGAGGCTCAAAACTGGGCGCGTATTATTGAAAGCGAAATGGTGCGCGGGGTATTCACAGATCGCAGCGAGGCTGAGGCGACTTCCCTGCTTGAAGCTTTAGACCGATATGAACGTGAAGTATCAATACTAAAAGATGGACACGAGCAAGAAAAATATCGTATTGGAATATGGCGTGCCGACTCACTGGCAAAAAGAAGTCTGGCGAGCTTGCGAAGTGCTGATTTTGCTAAATGGCGCGACAATCGGCTAAAACAATCAGCCCCCTCTACTGTCAGAAAAGATTTAGCCGTTATTTCTCATCTATTCACCATTGCAATAAAAGAATGGGGGTTCGCGGTTATCAATCCGATTAAAAATATCCGACTGCCAAAAGAAGACAATTCTCGCGAACGCATTTTTGAAAGAGATGAGGAGACTCGTCTCATGGCGGCACTTGCTGATTCTGGCGCAGGGCAACGTGCAAACCACTCAATGAAGCCATTGGTTGAGTTGGCAATCGAAACTGCGGCACGTCAAAGCGAATTGCTGGCATTGAAATGGACTGACATTGATTTAACCAAAGCTGTCGCGCGCATTCGTGGTCAAGAACGCGCAGACGGCAAAAGCCGCACAAAGAATGGTGACAAGTTTAGGGATGTGCCTCTCTCCAGCAAAGCGAGAACGGTTTTATCGTCAATGCCGCGCAGCATGGGCGGATATGTATTCCCGACGACTGTAAGTGCAGTCAAACAAGCCTTTGTGCGTGCCTGTGAACGTGCTGGCATTGAAGATTTCCACTTCCATGATTTGCGACATGAGGCCACTACCCGCCTTGCAGAAAAACTAGCAATGCACGAACTAATGAAAGTGACTGGCCATAAAGACACGCGAATGTTGGCGCGTTACTACCATCCGCGTGCGGAGGATTTGGCTAAAAAATTGGGTTAGATTAGGCTTTAGCTTTTCGAGGCATTAGCGACATAGATTGTTTTGCCATTTTGGATGCGTTACGCATTCTGACAATGGATTCTATTTTTTCTTCCCACGTCTTTGCACGAGCTATGTCGCGGTAATTAGCTTTAGCTTGGATAACAAAATCAAGTTTGGGATTGGATTGTTTCATTTTATTAGTGGAACACAACATAGAGTAGATGTCGCCTTTTGACAGAATTTGAGCGACGCAAGACACCTTTCAAATTTAAAATTACCCGTTGACACAGCGAACTTTGCTGATGTAAAATTCTTCAGCAATATATATGTGTCTGGTTTAGCGTTAAGCGATTTTGTCGCTTTTTTTGTCTTGCCAAAATACACCGAGGAAATCATGGAAAACACAAACTCATTAAAAACAGTGGAAGAAAAGCTTACAAGTAGCGGAATGAAGGATGTCAAATTTCTCTTCAAGCGTGAAGCAATGGCTATCCCATTAAGCAATCTTGAAGCTGATTTGGCCGATGTTTTGAATAAATTTTTGGCTGGCAAGACCGTAAAGGCGGATTGTTTACCCAGCGAAGAATTAACTCGCCACTAATCCGTCTTCAGACTAAACCAAAAGACCCGAAATGGGTCTTTTTTATATTAGAACTTATGGAATTTACTCCTGTACACATTAAACGATGCCTAGGAATGGCTCAGGCTTTAAGAGAAATCTATCAGCACAGCCATTACAGCCCATCACATACCCACATTAGCGTAAATGCACTTTTGAAAATCGTGCAAACCAATTACAAAAAAAATGTATCCCTTTGCGAATAATAGTATCCAAAGAAATTAAAGACAGACTTGACGCAGGTGAAAACAAAATATCTGTTCTAAAAGATATTTCTGAAAAATGGCGAATTCCTCGTCTTATGGTTGAGGACTACCTTGATACAGAATTAATGGAATACTTTGATGCGCTTTCTTGGGATGGAAAGTCCAGTTAAGCAGCAAGTTAGCCATCTTAAGACTTAACCGGTAACTTTGGGCTCGGCGATATTGATTAAATGGCGATAATTAACCAAAGAAATCGAAAGGCCAAATTTTTCAGCGTATTTCACGATTCCCAAGAATATCCCAACCAACTCAGATGATTCACTCGTGATGAAATTTATTCGATCTAGATGTTTTTGCGCCTCTTCTGGGTATTCGTGCATGAGTTTATTGCGAATGACCGCCAAAGATGCGAACACTTGAGCTGAAGGTAACGCCCCAAGACGTTCCATTAAGTTCGCTTTGTCCCGGTTGCTCATAGCAGATACAGGCTCTTGCTCAAGCTCTCCGATAGACTTAAAAATCGAATCTTGAATATTGGAAACTAACGAGCCATATCGAAATAAATACGCATCCATCACTTCCATGTCAGCGTCAGACAAGTGTTCCAGTCTAGACATACTTAACGGTGCAAGCCCCAAATCAATTGCTCGCTGAATCGAATAAGACAACCTATCCGCAATATTCGAGGTGGCCGTAATCTTTGACTCTAACGTGCTAACCAAATCATCTTGCATTCAGCAACACCCCATTCTTAGCTGCGATTTTGTCGATCAGCAAAATATCGCTTCTTTGTACACGTAGGTCAACTCGCTCATCAAGCTGCTGGTCTACAGCCGCAAGAAAAAAAACCTCATCACGAAATGAAGCATTAGGAGCAATCACTTGGATGTCAATATCGCCGCCACGCGCTTGGTCATTTACGCGCGACCCGAACAGCCGAAGCTCCGCATCCTCACCAAAATATTGGCGAGACAAGCGAGTCAGTGTTGAAATAGTAGAGCTAGAAACACGCATAATCAAAACTCCGAGAAGAGTGTATTATTCCAATAATCCGAAGACGATATTTTCGCTGATTGACCTGTAGGCGTGACATTGCAGCGGTAAGTGGGGTCAAATATACCACTTGGGCGGGGTGTTTGGGAAACCAAACTCAGGATTCTTCTTAATGAAGATACTGCGGGCGACGCTATTTCAATTTATTGCACATATACGTTACATATGGATGTCAAGTAACGTATAAATTGCAATCTCATGCGGATTGAAGGATTTTCACACAATGCAATACAAGGAATTTTCAGCGAAGAAGGAATTTTCAGCGAAGGTTGAAAAAAGGATTTTTATGAAAAATTTTGACTTTTTGCTTAAATTTAACCTCCCCGATTTAGGAGCAAATCCAGAAAAATTCGTTGACGCACTATACGAGTCTGGTTGCGATGATGCTACCGTTGGAATTGGTCAGCATGGTCGTATTGCATTAAATTTTACAAGGGAGTCAGGCAGTGCCTTTGAAGCGGTGGCTAGTGCTATTGCTGATGTGAGAAATGCTATTCCTGGGGCGACACTGGTTGCTTGCCCGCTCTCATAGCGCGAAGGTATTACTCCGACAAGACATCTAAAGCACCCCACACACGCTCTGCACTGTCGTTGTTAGCGTACTCAATCTCGCCACATACGGGACAATGCCAGCCTGACACTGCTGCCACAGTAACCGACGCGCTTTTAACTCGCACAAGCACATCTTGTGTTGTTTTCTTTAACGCAATTCCTGTATCGCATTGCAGACATACATGAGTCATTTCTCCTTGAATTGAATCACCGCTGCGCGCTTGCAATTCACTTAGTGCTTGAATTTCGGAAACAGTTTTAGCATCCGTGAAATCTATATCGGCGTATTGATTAAAAATTGGATTCCCAAGTGGCTTTTCAAAATGTCCACCTTGGTCGGCACGTCGCGCAGCATCATGGGCGCGAGCAAAAAACTCAGCAACCGTGCGAATTTTTTTCTTTCCCTGCTCTTGCCTGCCAATGCCTTGCCCAATGTACATTTTCAGCAATGTTTTGTAGCTGGCATAGCCACGCTGAAGGGCAAGTTTTTGCAACTCATAAACAAGGTCTGTCGGAAGGTTTAGAGTCACAGTCGTCATTGGTCGATTTTTAACCAATCGACGCTTAATTACCTCTAAATTTAATTTCTCAGGCATGATTATTTGCACAATGCCACATCAGGGTTGGAGCCGTCACGCAAAGAAGCCTCGGCAAGCCAGTCAGAACGCCCATATTCGGCACCTCCGAACTCTTTCGCTATCGTGCTCTCGCCTTTGAGTAATCGACGCGCTAAAGCGGCTAATTTGCAAGCCTCGTCGTAAGAACGAACTTCAACTGGCACGCATAGTTCAACACCCACACACCAGAACAGTCGCTTTACTTTCATTTTAGGGCGGGCAGTAAAATCTACACCCTCCCCTGATAAGCTAAATTCAATCTTCCTTAATTTTTCGAAATACAGGTCACTCTCATCCGACATAGGCTTAAATTGATACCCCAAAACTTTTTTGCGTGAACGACCCAGTTTTTTCCAGTGAGTTTTAGCCGGGTCAATCTCGAATGGCGAGCTATCGTCATCGGGCATTGCGCCAGCCTCTAAGCTCGCCGCAGCTTCAATTGCTTCGTGATAAAACCTGCGCGGATGCTGAAACCAGACCATTACGAATTTGCCATTCAAAACGAATCCAACATCGTCCCAAAATGTTAATGCTTGTTGATTTGGATAGATATGAGGCACATAAAAACCGCCCTTGCTAAGTTTGCGCAGGCGATTTCGATGATATTGACGCGCGAGCAGCGCGAGACGTTCTTGGTGTGGATTTTTCATCGGCGCAGTATATCTCAGTGATTTTTTGCGGGATATAGGCAAAGAAAAACCCCGCACATCAAAGATGAACGGGGTTGGTTTGTTTAGAATTATGCCGCCATTAGCAGCAGTTCTTTAGCGTTTTCTAGCGGCCAATAACCACCAGCTTTTGCATCGAGCACCGTTATTTCGGCAATCCCGTTCTTGGCATATCCAATATTCACATTCCAACTGGATGAAACATCCTTAATGATTGGTTCTCCAGAAAACTCAATGTGCAAAATATCGTCTTGTTGATCGTAATGAATTTTCATAATCACTCCTCTAATTCCCAATTAATCATCACTGTTTTGACGATAATTGAATCTTTGTTAATCACAGCGGCACAAATCAGATTGTCAGCACGCCCTTCAATATGCTTAAAAATCCACATATCAAAAACATCCTTATGTTTAACCTCGCCGCTTTCAACAATAACCTCAAGCTCGGCATCACTGATATGACGCTTGTCCATGCTTGAACGAGCATGATTTGTAATCCAAACTTTTTTACCAAATCGCTTACTAAAAAAACTTACCATAACGCCTCCATAGTACATCGAAATTAAATCACAGTGCAGCTTTACGCCGAACCAAAATTATCCGATTGAGGATGTCTTTTTCTAGGCAATAAAAAACCGTCACTCCAAGGGAATGACGGTTAGTTGTTAGTTAATTAAAGTTAATGCGCGTGAGTGCGCTTTTGCTCATCACGCACTTTTTTATCGTGACGAACAACAACAAAAGCAACGAGCCACACAAAAACGGCGAATAATGGCAAGGCTATATAAAGCGGATTCATGCGTGTTTCTTGCCCTTTTGAGCAGGATGTTCTTTTCTGTTAGAAGGAACGTCGGCATGCGAGCCAACAAACCAAATCACCAATGCAAAAGCAAGGATGACAAATGGAAACGTAAGTTCTACTGGCATGCTACATACCTCCTTTTTTCTTCAAAAAAATACTACCTGCGTACAAAACAACAAAGCAGATCAAAAGCTCTGCTCGCATTATCCATCCAATAACAGGGAAGTGCAAATCAATAACCAGACCAGCAACAACACCTGCGATCAAATTTTCGACAATAGAATCTACTGTCTTTATATGGTCAATGCCAATCTTTATACCCACCATTTTAGGATGTGTATTCACAGAATGATTAGCATTGCCAACGACAGCTTTTTGTTGCTTCACCACTTTTAAATTTCTTTTATTTCCCATAAATCTCCTTAGAGAACCGACATTGGTTCGCTAAGAAGAGGTTAATTTTAAGGCAATAAAAAACCCAGGCATCAAAGATGCGCTGGGCGTGGTTTGTTACGTTTCGTAATGATTATCTGTCCAGCAAAGATGGTCTAGCAAGCCTTTTACATGATTTCTGGTAGGCGGCAGAAAATGTCGCAGCCGCGAACTTAGTGTCACCCAGTTCATAGAACGACAACATCGAAATAATGTAGTCCTGCTTCCCAAAGTCCATAAATGAAATTGGAGGCAGCCCAGCAAGCATGAGCGGCACATTACACATGGCGCGCGATGTACGCTTATTTCCGTCGGCGAATGACTGCAGGTAAGGCAATCTGGTTAAAAGATAAAATGCGCTCTCTATTGGGTCTTCAATCGAAGCTGAGGTACTTAAAATGTACTCCAACATCTTCTTGATATAACCCGTGCCTGGACGAAAAGGTGGCGAATAAGTTGTTGTGCTAATTCTCACCTCATCATATTCACGCACACGTCCTTGTCGCTCACGCTCCAGAAAATGTTGCGACCCTTCCAACTCAAGCAGCCCATGATCATCGGTCAATCGTTTGTGCACTTCGAAGATGCTATCAAGTGACAGGTGATCGTACAAATACTCAAAGGCGTTTTTGTGATTCAGCACCAGAAACGCATCTGACAAAGGCTTCCCCTCCGCCCTCTCCCCGTATTCAATCAAAGCCTGGGTATCTAAAAGCGAATACGTGCCGCCTTCCAACACAGATGAAGCGCACGCAAAATTAACCAAGAACTGCACCAAATCTCTTTTGTCGATTTTAAACCCACCTGCCGGCTTTAACTTGAATGATTCGAGAGACGGTTGATACTCCAACAACTCTTCGCGATATTTTGCAAATGGACGATCCGAAAGTGGTGTATTGAAATATTGGCGAATTGGACGCAACTCGTCGGCACTGAGGTAAATTCTCGCGACGCCCTCACCTTTTGCCACGATGAGTTTTGCATCTAATGCCTCTTTCAGGCGACGGTTGATGGTTGGGCGACTCAATGATACTTTTTTCTGGATTTCACCAGCAGAAATTCCTTTTGGAGATGCCATGATGACACTTAGTACGTCTTCCATGATAGGATTATCTCCTTGAAATTATTTGTATTTAATGCAATCTTATCACGCATTGATAAGATTGATGATAAGCTCAGTTGCTATTGGCAATAAAAAACCACCACCCTGAAAAGGATGATGGTTCGCGAAACTGTTAATTTTCCTAGGACGGTATTAGGTTAATTCACCCACACCAAATTCCAGCGACAGCAGTTGTACATCGCTGTTTTCTGTCCGTGCCGAGGGCAATTGGACAGATCCCACCGCCACCGTGCTTCCGGTTTAGTGCATTCCCGATCCTTGTACAAAACAACGTCCAGTTTTTTCTTGAAGCCGAACATAATTGAAACGCTGTCTGTCGTTGGCTCTTTCCGCGCGTAGAGGCTGAGTAACATTTCAGCTCCCTTCGTATAGAAAAGTAAAACGTGGCGTGACACCAAAAAATCTCGTCATCTTTCTAACAAGTTTAAAATCACCACCATTTTCAACGCCACCAAGCTTGTCGATTAAAACCTGAATCATCGAGCCAACATCAGTAGGCACATAACCCTCAAGCTCATCCATATTCAAGCCTTCTGGATGGGTTGCGAAATTACGCATCTCATCTTCTATATCTCTGCCAGAGAAGCGCAAACATTGTCTAGCAATATGCTTTGCTTCCTCCGTAACTTCCGCCGGGCGAGTTTTCAAGACTTCATTCCTG
This sequence comes from Pseudomonadota bacterium, assembly GCA_046049345.1. GTDB lineage: Bacteria > Pseudomonadota > Gammaproteobacteria > Burkholderiales > Gallionellaceae > Gallionella. The sequence goes on from JBJORQ010000049.1 coordinate 36,721, forward strand.
ACTACAAAGGAAAAGTTGCCATCATCATTGCTGTTTCGTCCAGATGTGTTGCCAGCCTGGATGAGCTTGACGACCTCCTCAAATGCCAACTCCAAATCGCTTTCTGTTTTACCCTCCAAGGTCATGGTAATCATTCTTTGCTTCATGTTTTTCTCCAATTGATACCGCAAAGTGCGGGGTTAAATACCAATTGAAGAGATGGAATTCTGAGTGATAAAAACTGGGCGTAAAAAAACCTCAAAATCCAAAAAGGATGATGAGGTTTGGTGGTGCTTTAATGCTAGTTTAATTAACGGACAATCTAACTTGCTTGCCAGTTCTCGATAGCATCTCAACTAAAGAATCAATCGTGAATTTGATTGTTTTTTTGTTGATGATGTCAGATACACGAGGTCTTGTAACACCCAGTATTTCTGCGGCTTCAGCCTGCTTTAGATCTTTGGATAGAATCCAAACAGAAATTTCACTCATCAAGTTTTCTTTGATAGCTAGCTTTTCAGAAATAGCTCGATCAGCTTCCGCGAGCATTCTAGCGGCCTCTTCAGGCTCAAACCCCAAATCAGCAAAAATATTGCCACCTACAGGGGTAATGTGCATTGATTTTGTATCGGCGTTCATTATTTGTTCCTTTCTTGAATAACAGCCTTATAACGACGTTTTGCTAAATCGACATCATCTTGGCTGGTTTTTTGCGTTTTCTTCTTAAAACAGTGCAATACATAAACCGCTTCAGGAAATTTTGCTACATACATGACTCTGAATGCTCCATCAGAAAGCTTGATGCGAATTTCTTTCGTCCCAACGCCAACCTCATCAAATGGTTTCCAATCATCCGGCTCATCGCCGCGCTGAACTCTGCGCAACTGCATACCAGCTACATTACGAGCCTGCACAGAAAACACATTTTCATTTAATAAATCTTTGAGAGACGATCCTCGCCAATCAACCAGTTTTTCTTTCATACCTTCTCCACGAATAGTGTATCAGAACTTATACGCAAAATCACTATTAAAAACCGCAAATCGCGGACTCAAATACCAGATGAAGATACTCTGCTCTGCGTGATAAAAATTAGGCGTAAAAAAACCTCAAAATCCAAAAAGGATGATGAGGTTTGGTGGTTCTTCGATGCTTTTAATATAGCAGGAACTAAACAAGCTTGTAATTTGGAAAGAAGTCTCTTATGTCTGCAAACTTTCCACCAGCAAGAGCCATCAGCGCACCCTCAGCTCCTTCGAATTTAATCAACGGCATTTCCACCTCCTGAGATCGTTCTGGTTCGCACCAATATGATGAGGTTTGACGTCCTCCCCGGCATTCATGCTGGGGAGGACGTCAAGGTTATTTGTTCTGTATTAGTGATCGCCATATGGGAGAGTTTGCCCTTCTTTATATGCGGCAATAATTTGTTGTGCTTGAATTAAAATTGAATTTGACTCTGGCTTTCCATTGTCATTAACAGAAAACTTAAGATCAATAAGATTGCCTATATCCTTAGAGCCGAATGCATCATTAATGCGGACTCCATCAACAATATTTTGTATCACAATATATTCCCCTAAGTTAAAGTTAACAAAAAACAGCCCTTGAGGCTGTTTTTCAGGCGGGTTCTTCGCCCACGAGTATCATTCTAAACCAAATAAATCTCCAGTGGTTGAGATTTACTTGCAAGTCTTTAACGATTCCAACTGGTAACTCCCTAACTAGAATCCTTATAGTGCAGTCGAAAGCTACTCATCAACCTCCATCCAAAATAACGCGCGCTTCGTTATTGCGCATATTTTCTGGGAAGGCATGAAAGCTGCTGGAACGAGATAGTTAGAGGATTGACATCCTCCCCGCCCTAAAGGGCGGGGATTCCTACAGCTAGACGCGCATGCCCGCGCGCGAGAATGTTCTTGGCTGCATTGACATCTCTATCATGCAACGTGCCGCACCCGGCACACGTCCACTCTCTTATTCCAAGTCCCGCTCTACCTTTCGGACTGTTGACGGATATTTCACCGCAACACGAACAGAGTTGGGTTGTGTACTTTTCTGGTACTTCCTCAAACACTACTGACCGCGCT
>JBJORQ010000050.1:0-12834 GCA_046049345.1 Pseudomonadota bacterium
TCAATGGAGCAATGAAGGTAAAGGCATTGCGGCGGTGCATTGCGTGATTGTCGGCTTTGGCTTGAACGCAGCGACGCAACGCAAAATTTTCGATTACGGTGATGGCATCAAGGGCGAACCCACAGCAATTACCGCGCACAACATCAACCCTTATTTGGTCGATGCACCCACCGTATTTATCGACAAACGCCGCACGCCGATTTGCGCCGCACCTGAAATGGCAAATGGCGGGAAGCCCACCGAGGGCGGCAACTTATTGATGAACGATGCCGATAAAGCGGCGTTGTTACTAGCCGAACCACAAGCGGAAAAATGGATACGCCCTTACTTGATGGGTGATGAATTCATCAACAACATCTCACGCTGGTGCTTGTGGCTGAAAGGCATTGCACCCGCCGAACTGCGCGCCATGCCGCACGTGATGCGCCGTGTAGAAGCCGTCAAAGCCATGCGCCTCGCCAGCACCAAAGCCGCCACGGTGGAGCTGGCAAACACGCCCACGTTGTTTGGTGAAATTCGCCAACCGAGTTCAGCGCGCTACTTGGCGATTCCCAAAGTTTCCTCTGAGCGTCGCAACTTTATTCCGATTGGCTACCTCGATGCTGAGGTGGTGTGTGGCGATAAAATTTTCTTTGTGTCCGATGCCAATCTGTACACCTTCGGCATGCTCAACAGCACCCTGCACAACGCTTGGATGCGTACCACTTGCGGACGCTTGAAAAGCGATTACAGCTATTCCAACACCATTGTCTATAACAACTATCCGTGGTGCGAACCAACAGACAAACACCGCGCCGCGATTGAAGCCGCCGCACAGGGGATTTTAGATGCGCGTGCGCTGTATCCCGAATCCTCATTAGCCGATTTATACGACCCCACCGCCATGCCGCCCGAATTAACTAAAGCCCACACCGCGCTGGATAAAGCCGTCGATGCGGCGTACCAATACAAAGGCGGAAAAGACGACGCGGCGCGCGTGGCATTTTTGTTTGAACGCTACCAGCAATTAACCAGTTTGCTGCCCGCGCTCACCGCGAAAAAACCGCGTAAAGCAAAAAGCTGATGCGCCATCTTTTTACTTATTGAAAACGCGTTGCTGCTTATAATCGCGCCCTTGTTTTTTGTAGGAGTTCGCCATGCCGACTATCAGTATGTTTTATGGAATTTTAGTCACGTTGTTATTTGAAGATAACGACCGTCATCATTTGCCGCACTTCCATGTTCGTTATCAAAGCGCAAAGGCATCTATTGCGATTGAAGATGGACGCGTGTTGGCGGGGAATTTGCCGCCTAAGCAATTAAAGCTGGTGCAGGCTTGGGTGGAGTTGCATCGCGATGAGTTGTTGGCGGATTGGGACTTGGCGGTGAATGGTGAAGAGTTATTTCGCATTGCCCCGTTGCAATAGGAGTGTGGTCATGGAAATTTTATTGGATGTGGTGAGTGTGCAAGTGCAGCCCAATTATCATTTGCAACTTGAGTTTGAGAACGGTGAGCGGCGCATGTTTGATATGTCGCCCTACATGGATAAGAAGCCGTTTAATCGGCTCAAAAATTCGCCTATTTTTAATTGCGCGCATATTGATTACGGTACGGTGGTGTGGCCAGGCGAAATAGACATCGCCCCCGAAACGCTTTATGACCGTTCGATTCCGATTCTTTCTGCTTAAAATTTGCCGCTAAGACGCGCGCCACGCATTCGGCTAAACTCGCGCCCTTGTTTTTTGTAGGAGTTCGCCATGCCCACTATCAGTATGTTTTATGGGATTGTGATTTGTTTGTATTTCTTCGATGACGAACGTCACAAGCTGCCGCACATTCATGCCAAGTATCAAGGGCAAGAAGCCTCGTTTTCGATTCTAGATGCGGCGGTGCTGAGCGGCGAGATGCCTGTCAATAAAGTACGTCTAGTGCAAGCGTGGATTGAGATTCATCGCGAATCTTTGTTGGCAGATTGGGAGTTGGCGGTGAATGGTCAAACGCCTTTTGCTATCGATCCGTTGCGTTAGGAAAAAAATATGGAAACCGTTATTCGCGTGGTACCACGCTCGGACTTTTGTTTGGAGTTGTGGTTTAACACGGGCGAGCATCGTTGCTTTGATGCGCGTCCTTATTTGAATCGGGGCGTGTTTGTGCGTTTGCAAAATATCGCCTTGTTTAAGCAAGCCTTCGTTGGCTTGGATACGGTGTGTTGGCCGGGTGATTTAGACATCGCCCCCGAAACACTTTACGACCGCTCGATTCCGATTCTTTCTGCTTAAAATTTGCCGCTAAGACGCGCGCCACGCATTCGGCTAAACTCGCGCGCCATGAAAAAACTCCTCCCACTTTTTTTGCTGTTGTTGCTGGTCGCGTGCGACGGCGGCAACAGTCCTTATCCATCCGCTGCCGCGTCGAATGCGACGCTGTACACCGCGTTTACCGAGCGACCCAAACACCTCGATCCCGCGCAGGCGTATAGCGAAAATGAGTATGAATTTTTAGCGCAAATTTACGCGCCGCCGCTGCAATATCACTATCTCAAACGTCCGTATCAGTTAGTTCCTTTAGCTGCGAGTGCCATGCCCAGCGTGACTTTTTTGGATGCGCAGCAGCACGTTTTGCCGAGCGATGCGGACACTCAAAAAATCGCTTACAGCGTGTATGAAATTCATCTGCGCGACGATATGCGCTATCAGCCGCATCCTGCTTTTGTCCAAGCGCAGCAAGACTTACAGGACATCACCAGCGTGACGGATTTTGCTCAAACAGGTACGCGTAAAGTTACCGCTGCCGATTATGTGTATCAGCTCAAACGTCTCGCGCATCCCGCTTTGCATGTGCCGATTGCGGGGGTGATGAGTGATTACATCGTCGGTTTCAAAGATTACGCGGCGACGCTGCAACAGCACGCCGCTAAACATCCCAATGAGTTTTTAGACTTGCGCCAGTTTGATTTTGCGGGCGCGCAAGTGGTCGATGAGCAGACCTATCGCATCACCATCAAGGGCAAATATCCGCAGTTTGAGTATTGGTTGGCGATGCCATTTTTTGCACCCATGCCGTTCGAGGCGGAGCAGTTTTATGCGCGTGCGGGAATGCGCGAACGCAATCTCAGCTTGGACTGGTGGCCTGTTGGCAGCGGGCCGTTTTACTTGTCTGAATACAATCCTAATCAGCGCATGAGGCTGACTAAAAATCCCAATTACATGGCAGAAAATTATCCTGAGCGAGGCGAGGCGGGGGACGCGGCGGCGGGCTATTTAAGCGACGCGGGCAAGCATTTGCCGCTGCTTGATGAAGTGGTGTTTAGCTTAGAAAAAGAAACCATTCCGTATTGGAATAAATTTTTACAAGGCTATTACGACGCGTCGGGGATTAGCTCGGACAGCTTCGACCAAGCCGTGCAAGTCAGTGGCGGCGGGGAAACCAGCGTCACCGACAGTATGCAAGCGCAAGGCATTTCGCTGTCCACCGCTGTGGAAACGTCCACCATGTACACGGGATTTAATTGGCTGGATGCCACTGTGGGCGGGGACTCTGAGCGCGCGCGCAAGCTCAGACAAGCGATTGCTATCGCGGTGGATTTTGAAGAGTTTGTATCTATCTTTGCCAATGGGCGCGGCATCGCGGCGATGTCGCCGTTGCCGCCTGGCATCTTTGGTTATCAAGACGGCGCGGCGGGGATTAACCCTGTGGTGTACGACTGGGTGGACGGCAAAGCGGTGCGCAAACCGATCGCCGAGGCGCGCCGTTTGTTGGCAGAGGCGGGCTATCCCGATGGCATTGATGCGCTCACGCATCAACCTTTAGTCATCAATTTGGACACTACCGCCAATGGCGTAGGCAATAAATCGCGCTTGGATTGGATGCGCAAACAGTTTGAAAAAATCAAGGTGCAATTAGTGGTGCGCAGCACCGACTACAACCGTTTTCAAGACAAAATTCGGCGCGGCGATATGCAGATGTTTTACTACGGTTGGAATGCCGATTATCCCGACCCAGAGAATTTTTTATTTCTGCTCAATGGCGCGCAAGCCAAGGTGGCAAAGGGCGGTGAGAACGCCGCGAATTACCGCAATGCCGAATTTGACCGCTTGTTTGAGCAGATGAAAAACATGGACAACACCCCTGCGCGACAAAAAATTATCACGCAAATGTTGGCAATCATTCAGCGCGATTCGCCTTGGTTATGGGGACATCATCCGAAAAAATATGTGCTGCAACATCAATGGCTGCACAACGTCAAACCCAACGTGATGGCGAACAACAAACTCAAATACTGGCGCGTCGATGGCGCGCAGCGTGAGCAACTGCGGACGGATTGGAATCATCCCGTGCTGTGGCCGTTGTGGCTCGCGCTGCTTGGCTTGCTGGGGTTTGGCGGCTTGCTGTGGTGGATATTAAGGCGGCGCGAGCAAGCTAAAAATTAACGCAGATAGAAATTAACCACATGGCAGATGGCTTGAGCATGTGACAGTTGTATTTACCAAGCCAACTGCTCAATGCTCAAGCCCATTGCACTGGCGATTTTTTCTAAGGTGGTGTTGCGCGGACGCTTTGCCGCTTCCATTTGTGCAAAAGCCGCTTGGGATATGCCCATACGCGCAGCGACTTCGGCTTGGGTTAAGCGCAAATGTTCACGCCATGCTGCGGTGGATGAAATGCCTTTATCAAAAGATAAGTTCACGACCTTGTTGGGGATGGTGCGTTTAGCTTTGGGCTTGCCCGCAATCAAGGCTTGGTATTGCGCAAACGGCACAACCGCAAACGCAGGATGCCCGCTTACATCACGCAAAATTTGTACATTTTCAATAAGTGCGTTCATCACGTTTCCTCACTTCCTCAATAGTGACAATGCAAATCGCACCGTCTAAATTAAAAAATACCCGATAGTTGACCACTCGCAAACGGTAGTCATATTCGTGATTGGTCAGTGCCTTCACATTGCGCGCAACGGTCAAATCAGGCAGTTCAGCATTCACGCTTTGCCGAATGGCATTGCCTTGTTGCGCAGGTATCTTGCGCAACTGCTTCAAGGCTTTGGTTTTCCATTCGATGTCGTTCATCGTTGTGATTATAAGTATCGTCAATCGCGGCAAGTTTTAGTATAAAAATTTGCGCAGTAATTGAGCGTCCCGTTTATCTCATTGAGTAGAAGCTGAAAAAATTCTTTATCCACAGCCTGTACACACAAGCGTCCACCAGATTTGTGAGCAACTTCCAAAGGGTATGTCTATAAATCGAAATCTCGTCGCAATACGTCGTTACTTAGATATTTCAATTTCTAGAGACACCCTGCGAAACAGAAATACTGTTTTGCGATGCCACACAATTTGACGCGGCTGCTGTAAATTTATGTCTCGCGCAGCACTTCATCCAACCAGTTTTGCCAAGCCTGAAATTTTGCCAAGAGCCGCGTATTGGTTTGCGTGAGGCTAATTTTCTGTGCGTCGCGCAGACTGCCCGCGCTCACATTTGCCGCTAACATCGCCGCGCCTAATAAGCTGGTCTCGGTTTGTTCTAAGCGATACACCGCGCACGGCACGCACTGCGCGATGCCGAGTTGCAAACTGCTTAAATTCGCTAAACCACCTGATAAATAAAGACGTTGAATGGGTTGCTCGCGGTGCAGTTCTTGCACCATTTTGCTGATGCGAAAAATAATCGCTTCGAGCAATAAGGCGGCAATTTCGCGCTCGTTTAAGTGTGCAATCGAGGCGGAAAAAGTTAAGCCTAATGCTTTGCGAAAATACGGCGCACCGAGTCCACTCGGTTCAGCGAGGGCAAAAATATCGTGTTGGGCTAAGTCAGCAAAACCGACTTCGGCTGCGGGATAGGGCGCGAGCGCGACGGCGGTGGAGTTGAGCGTGCCTTCAATCGCGAGATGAATCGCGTCATTTTGATAAACCAAAGTATTGAGATAGCCGCTGTGATTTTGCGTGTTGCTGTAGCGCAGTACAAAACAGCCCGTGCCTAGATTCGCCAATGCTTCCGTGCTATGGCTGGCGATACTGGCAAGCAGGGCGGCAGATTGGTCGCCGACACTGGCTTGCAAAATTAGTCCGTTGCGCAAGGCTAAATTCATCTGCGTGGAGGGCAACACGCGCGGCAAAATTCCTTGCGGAATATCGAACAATGCGCACAAGCGTGGCGACCATAGCGCGCATGAAATATCCAGCAACTGGGTGCGGGCTGCCATAGACGCGTCGGTGACGAAATGTTTGCCCTCACTCCAGCGCGCAATCAGAAAGGTATCGAGTGTGCCGAGGCGATATTCGCCGCTCAATAGGCGCGCGTGCCAGTGCGGATTTTCAGCTAATAACACGCGCACTTTGCCCGCGAAATAATAGGGCGTGAGGGCTAAACCCGATAGCGCGCGTATTTCGATTTCATCCGCTTGCAAAGCAGTGCAACTTGCCGCTCCGCGTGCGTCCTGCCATGAAATGAGCGGGGTGATGGGCGTGCCGCTTGGCGCGTCCCAAATAAGCAAACTAGAGCGTTGGCTGCACAGCGCAAGTGTGGTGCAATCGCCAGCAAATACGCGACATTGCGCCAGCACGTTTTCCGCAACGAGCGCGTATGCCAGTGCGTCGCTTTCAAAATAAATGTCACGCTGAGTGACGACAGGGGCGGGCAGGCTGACTAGATGTTGCAGCGCGCCGTTTTTATCCAGCAATGCTGCTTTGATTGAAGTTGTGCCGAGGTCGAGTGTGATGCTTAAAACATCGCTCATGGCAGACAGCGTTGCACTTCTAAGTTGATTTGTTCAGCAGACCAATTCAGCAGCGGGGCGATGGTCGCGGCGATGGCTTGCAAGCTGCTTGCATCGAGTTTGGCGAGGATTAGCAGGGGCAAACGGCGGCGTAATAAATCGTCTAAATGCACGATCATTTCGTGTTGTGCGCACCAGCATAAATCAGCTTGAATAAATGGCACGGTGGCGACGACGCGTTGCGCGGTTTCAGGCGCGGCTTGGATGTTATCCAATATCAATGGCGCATTTTTACCGTGTCTATGCAGCAGCCAGTGCGCACTTTCCGTATCCACTTTGAGCTGCTGCGCGCGCTGCATTTGTTCTTCATACCAACTGGAAAATGCTTCATGCGGTGTCCAAGGAAATGGGTTGTTTGCGGTGGCGCAATCGGCGCGAATAGCGAGATTTTTGCACACGGCATCGACGATGCGCGCGGCATCTACGCGCGCTGACGTAATTTTTCCGCCCACCGAAAAATGCACGCCGTGCTGGTCGGTCTGCAATGTCCAATCGCGCGACAGTTGCGAGGGATGTGCGGCATCGCTGCGCTGCATCACGCGGATGCCCGCATAGCGCGCGACGATGTCCTCCTCGCGCAAATTGCTTTGCAAATAATGATTGGCGGCAGTGAGCAAATAGTCCGCATCGGCAGTGGTGCTGGCGAGCTGATTGATGTCGCCTAGATAGTCTTCATCGGTCGTGCCCAGCAGCGTCATGCCGTACCAAGGAATGATAAAAAACACCCGTCCATCTTGCGGCGCGGTGAGCAACAAAGCCTCGTCTGTTAAGCCGCCGCGCAAAGTTAAATGCACGCCTTTGCTCAAGCGACACCAGCTTTTTCCCAGTGCGCTGGTGCTAATCCATTGCCCTGTTGCGTTGACGATTTGGCGCGCACGCACGGTGAGCTTTTCGTCGCTGATTAAGTCGTGCAGTTGCGCGCCTGTTGCGACATTATTTGTCGTGATGACTTGCTGAAATTGGCAGTAATTTAGGCACACCGCGCCTAACATTTGCGCGCCGGTAATGAGCTCAAAAACCAATCGCGCGTCGTCGGTTTGTGCATCGCCGTAACTCAAACCGCGTGTGAGGTTAGCGGTTTTCAAACAAGGGAATTTTGTTGCGAATTGAGCTTTACTGTAGCTGCGATGGGCGAGAATTTTTTGCGGGAAATTTGCCAATGCGTCATACAGCATCAGCCCCGCTTTCATAAGCCAAAAGCCTGTGCGACTGTCTGCATAAATCGGCACACCAAAGCGTTGCGGCCAGACGCGATGCGGTGCGCAAGTCAACAACATGTTGCGTTCGGCTAATGCCTTGCGCACTAATTTGAAGTCGTAACTTTCCAAGTAGCGCAGCCCGCCATGAATCAATTTGCTTGATGCCGATGAGGTCGCGGCAGCCCAATCGGCTTGCTCGACGATGGCAACTTTTAAGCCGCGCTTTGCCGCGTCATACGCCGTCCACGCGCCATAAATGCCGCCGCCGATGACCAGTAAATCGAATTCGTTTTGGCGTAGTGCAGAGCAATCACGCGGCTTCACGAGCGCATCTCCAAAGCGATTTTTGGCACGTCGCTAATCAAAATATCCACCTGTAAATCCAGCGCGGTTTGAATCTGTGCCGCGCTGTTGCAGGTGTAAACCGCGATGAGTTTGTTGTGGCTGCGCAGCAATTCCACTAGCGCGTGATTGAGGGTGGCGATGTGCACGCAATAGCCGTGCAAAAAGGGTTGCGTGGCTAAGCTGTGGCGCACGTCCTCTAGCGTATGTTCGGGCTCCATATTGAACACCAGCGGAAAATTCGACGCGCATTGATGCGCATAAATCAGGCTGTCTAAATGAAACGATGAAAGCAAAATTTGCTCGCCCTGATGTGCGCCAACGATGGCTAGGGTTTGCTGCACTTTCGTTTCGATAGGCGCGCGCGCTTCATCGTCGCGATTTTTTATTTCTAACAACAAACGTGTGCGCGAGCGATAGCGCGGCACAAAATCGTCCAAGCGCATCGCCGTGCTAAAGGGTGTAGCCAGTTTGCATAGGGTAGCTAAATCGAGCGTTTGCAATTCGGTAAAAGTGAAGTCACTGACGCGCTTATCGGGCAAACCGATACGGTGAAAATCATCGTCATGGAACAGCACGGCAATCTCATCGCGGCTTAATTGCACATCGGTTTCCAGCCCGTTGATGTCGGCTTGCAACGCCAAATCGAATGCGCCACGCGTATTTTCCGCCGCCTCACGATTCGCCCCGCGATGCGCAAAAATTTGAGTTTTCCGAGTAATTTTCATGCTTATCCCCTTTGAAAAAATGCGCGCGGATTGTAAAGCAGTTCTAAAGCCGCACCGTCGGGCTGGTATGATGCGCACCCATTTTTAGCGACGTTCAGGAGCTGTGATGAAACTATTTCTACTGTTAATGGTGATTTTTGTCGTCGCCTCGTTATGGGTGGCACGCGCCGCGCGCGCGGGTGAGTTGCCTGTGCTGGGCGCGGCGGCACCGAATTTTAATTTACCTGACCAAACGGGTAAAACGCACACGCTGCAAAGCTTTGCGGGGCAGTATTTGGTGCTGTATTTTTATCCTAAGGACGACACGCCAGGCTGTACGCAAGAGGCGTGCGCGTTTCGCGATGATTTGACGCAGCTCACTGAAATGGGCGCGCAAGTGGTGGGGATTAGTGTGGACGATAGCGACAGCCATGCCGAATTTGCGAAAAAATATCATCTGCCGTTTCCACTGTTGGCAGACAAAGACGGCACGGTGGCGGCGAGTTATGGCGCGTTGTTGAATTTAGGCATTATGAAAATCGCGCGCCGCTATACGTTTTTAATCGACCCGCAAGGTCGTCTGGTGAAAACTTATTTGACAGTGGAAACCTCGCGTCATTCCAAACAAATCATTAGCGACTTAAAAGCGTTAACTCAAGGAAGCTAATCATGGCGCGTCTTAATTTATTTATCGGCTGGTTTTTAGTGCTGCAAATTTTTTTGAACAACGTGTTAACCGAGATGGGCACAGGTTTGTTGGGCTGGTTGGGAATGCCCGCGCCCTTGCCCGAAAAATTAGGCGCGCTGGTTGGCGCGTTATTTTTAATTACCTTGTTGGTGATGGTGCGCGTGTATTTCAAAGAGCTGCCGCCCGGTGTCGGCAAGCCGCAGGGCAATGGTTACACGCTCGGTCACCGTTTGATTTTCGCTAGCAGCGTGTTCGCCCTCGGCGTGTATGTGCTGCCGTTTTTTATCCACACGATACAGAATCAAGTCCTCGAAGTGTTCTTAGCCAAACTGGTGATTGGGATGTTGTATCCCGCGCTCGGCATGTTTGGTTTTGGGCTGTCGTTTATTTATCAATCCGCGCTCCCTACCGCACCCACTAAAGGGAGTCTCTAGAAACCGAAATCTCGTCGCAATGCGGCGTTGCTTAGATATTTCAATTTCTAGAGCCCCCTTTAAACAATAATACTTAATTCATTAAATAATCATTCATGCCTTATATAACTTTAGATAACGCCAGCTTGGCCTTCGGTCACGTTGCGCTGCTCGATCACACTGCTTTTCAACTCGACGAAAATGAACGCGTCGGTCTTATCGGACGCAATGGCGGCGGCAAGTCCAGCTTGATGCGCGTGTTGGCGGGGCAGGCCAATTTGGATGATGGTCAGGTATGGCGTTCGCCTGGCGCGCGCATTTGTTATGTCAGCCAAGAGCCTGTTTTGGATGCCGACGATACGGTGTTTGATGCGGTGGCAAAAGGCTTGGGCAAGTTGCAGAAAATTCTCAGTGATTACCATCACGTTTCGCACGAATTATCCAATCCCGATGCCGACATCGACGCGTTGTTAGAGCAGATGCAAATTTTGCAAACGCAGCTCGAAGCGCAAGACGGTTGGTCGGTGCAATCGCGCATTGAAACGGCGATTGCCAAGCTTGATTTGGATCCCGATAAACGCGTCGGCGATTTGTCGGGCGGACAGCGCAAGCGCGTGGCGTTGGCGCAAGCCTTGGTCGCCGCACCCGATGTGTTGATCCTCGATGAGCCGACCAACCATCTGGATTTCGCCTCGATTGAGTGGCTGGAAGGCTTACTCAATAGCTTTGTCGGCAGCGTGTTATTCGTCACCCATGACCGTAAATTTTTGGACAACGTGACCACCCGCATCGTCGAATTAGATAGAGGGATTTTGTCCAGCTTCCCCGGTAATTTCACTGCGTATCAAGGCATTAAAGAACGCATGTTGAGCGACGAAGCCGTTGTCAATGCCAAGTTCGACAAGGTGTTGGCGCAAGAAGAAATTTGGATCCGCCAAGGTGTGAAAGCGCGCCGCACGCGTAACGAAGGTCGCGTGTTGCGTTTGGAACAATTACGCCGCGACCGCTCGGCGCGCCGCGACAAAGTCGGCAAAGTTGAGATGGCAGTGGAGACGGGCGAACGCTCAGGCAAGCTGGTCGCCGAACTAGAAAACGTCAGCAAAGCCTTCGGCGAGCGCGTGCTGGTCAACGACTTTTCGTGCCGCATCCAACGCGGTGACAAAATTGGTTTGTTGGGTCCAAACGGCGCAGGAAAAAGCACGCTGTTGAAAATGATTTTGGGGCAACTCGAACCCGATAGCGGTTCGGTCAAACTCGGTACCAAAATCGCCGTGGCGTATTTCGATCAGTTGCGCGAGCAGTTGGATGACAACGCCACGCTCGCCGACACCATCTCGCAAGGCGCAGATTTTGTGGACATAGGCGGTCAGAAAAAGCACGTCATCAGTTATCTGGGCGACTTTTTATTCGCCCCTGAACGCGCGCGCTCACCGGTAAAAAGTTGTTCCGGTGGCGAGCGCAATCGCTTGCTGTTAGCGCGTTTGTTTACCCAGCCTGCCAACGTGTTAGTGCTGGATGAGCCAACCAACGATTTGGATATTGAGACGCTAGAATTATTGGAAGAGTTGTTGGCGAATTACGAAGGCACGCTGTTTTTAGTCAGCCATGACCGCGCGTTTTTGGACAACGTGGTGACGCAAGTGATTGCCTTTGAAGGCGACGGCAAGTTGCAAGAATATGTCGGCGGTTATGAAGATTGGCTGCGCGTACAAAAATTCCAAGCTGCCAATAAAAGCAATACTGCCACGCCGCCTAAAGTTGCCGCAGCGGTGGTAGAAAAACCAAAAGCCAGCGTGAAATTAAGCTTCAAAGAAGCTAAAGAATTGGCAGCTATTACGCCGCAAATTGAACTTTTGGAACAAGAGCAAATCGACATCGCCGCGCATTTGGCGGACGGCACGATTTTCCGCAACGACGTGAAACGTGCGCAACAACTACAAGCGCGCAGTGCTGAAATTGATGTCCAAGTCGCCAGTTTGATGGCGCGCTGGGAAGCTTTGGAAGCGAAGGCTAACGCTTAATTTAATAGTTATTAAAAGGGGAAAAATATGACGCAATACTCAAAACGCATGGTGGTCATTCATTGGCTGAGCTTGGTTTTATTGGTCGCGGCTTGGTTCTTGGGCGACGCTTTAGATGAAGCGCGCCATGACGGCAACGCAACCTTGGCGGGCTATATCGCGCACGCTTTAGTCGGCGATGCGGTTTTATTATTGACCTTGCTACGACTGTATTTCCGCCGCAAAGATGGCACGCCCAAACCGCTAGGCACAACGACTATGGATAAAGTCGCCACAGGCGTGCATCACAGTCTGTACAGCGTGTTGGTGCTGCTGCCAATCAGCGGTATTGCGACGATTATTTTTAGCGATGTAAGTCGCGCGCTCATGGCAGGCGATGCGAGTTTGTTGCCGAAAAAATTCACGGGAGTGTTCGCGCACAACGTGCATGAAGTGTTAGTCAGTGTGCTGATCGCGCTGGTTGTCGTGCATATATTGGGCGCGGTTAAGCATCACTTTATTTTGAAAGACGGCTTGCTCAGTCGCATGTCGTTGCGTCGCAAGGACTAAGTTCTAATTCCGCAAACTTGGGATTACTCATCAATCGCTTCATCACGCCCTGTTGCAAATTATCGGGACTGATTTCGCCGCGATTGATTGCGATGTCGCTGCGCAGGCACGCTGCATAGTTGCTCGGTTGGTCGGGGAAATAGTGTCCGCAGTTGGCGTAATT
>JBJORQ010000051.1:0-12317 GCA_046049345.1 Pseudomonadota bacterium
CAATTTCGTGCTTGGGGTTGGCGAATTCCGTTTCTCGCCAGTGCGGTGTTGGTCATGGTGGGACTGTATGTACGCTTGAAATTAAGCGAAACGCCAGTGTTCGCACAAGCACAGCAAGCGCATCGCGCCAGGCAATTACCCTTAGTCACACTGTTCACCCAGCACCGCAAACCCTTGCTGCTCGGCGCGTTGGCCATCGTGGTGTGTTACGCGCTGTTCTATATTTCAACGGTATTTGCTTTGAGTTACGGCGTGAGCCAGTTACACATTCCACGCGCGCAATTACTCGCCATGTTATGTGTCGCGGTGGTTTTTATGGCGGCGGCAACCCCGCTTTCCGCTTGGGCGGGCGACCGTTTTGGTCGTCGTCCTGTGTTACTGGTAGCAGGGTTTACCGCATTGCTGTCTGGATTTTTACTCGCGCCAATGTTGGCTAGCGGTTCAACCTTACAAATCACCGCATTTCTCTCGCTGGAACTATTTTTGATGGGCGCAACCTTCGCGCCGATGGGCGCATTGCTGCCCGAACTATTCCCCACCGCAGTGCGCTACACGGGGGCTGGCACGGCCTACAACTTAGGCGGAATTTTAGGTGCGTCACTCGCACCATATATCGCGCAGCAACTGGTATTGCACGGCGGGCTGAGTTGGGTGGGCGGCTATGTGTCCGTCGCCGCAGCGATTAGCTTGATCGCCGTGTGGGCGATGGACGAAACACGCGACAAGGAGTTGCTATGAATAATTTTCCGCCTGCTATTTTCCTGATGGGACCAACCGCCAGCGGCAAGACCGGCGTGGCGGTTGAGCTGTTGCAAACACTACCTGTTGAACTTATCAGCGTGGATTCCGCGCTGGTGTATCGTGATATGAATATCGGCACGGCCAAGCCCGACGCGGACACCTTAAAAATCGCGCCGCATCACCTTATCGACATCATCAATCCGACTGAGAGTTACTCCGCCGCGACCTTCCGCAATGACGCGCTGCGCTTGATGGCGGACATCACTGCGCGCGGCAAAATTCCCTTGCTGGTGGGCGGCACGATGTTGTATTTCCGCGCGCTGCAAAATGGTCTGAGTGATTTGCCTGTCGCCGATCCTGCGGTACGCGCCGAACTCGATCAGATGATTGCCGATCACGGCAGCGCGAAACTGCATGAGCAACTCGCCAACGTCGATGCCGAAACTGCCGCGCGGCTCGCGCCTAATGACACGCAGCGCATCCAGCGCGCCATGGAGGTTTATTTGCTCACGGGTACGCCGATGTCGGAATTGCTCAAGAAAAAGATCGAGCACACGCTGCCCTATCGCGTCACCAATATCGCGCTTGTTCCAAGCGACCGCGCCGTGTTGCATCAGCGCATCGCCACGCGCTTTGAGCAAATGATGCAACAAGGTTTAGTCGAGGAAGTGCGCGGTTTGCGCGAAAAATATGAGTTGCATCCCGACCTGCCTTCCATGCGCTGCGTGGGTTATCGCCAAGCTTGGCAATTTTTGGACAGCGAAATTAGCGAAGCGCAATTAGTTGAAACGGGACTTGCGGCGACGCGCCAACTCGCCAAACGGCAACTCACTTGGCTGCGCTCCACGCCCGACAAAATCGAGCTCGATTGCTTGTCGAAAAATCTGACGGCGCAAGTGCAGCGTGCCGTTCTCGCGACTTAATTTTTTAACTACTCACCATGTCCAATTCCGCTCATCCGCAAGCCGATAATTTAGATCCTGAAAACTGGGACGCGCTGCGCCAGCAAGCTCATCAGATGCTTGATGATATGTTTGACTACTTGCAAAACATCCGCAGTCGCCCCGTTTGGCAGCCGATTCCTGCTGAGATTCGCGCTGAATTCCAGCAGCCTTTGCCGCAACAAGCGGGCGATCTGGCTAGCGCACACGACACCTTTATGCGCGCGGTTGTGCCGTATGCGGTAGGCAACGCACATCCAGGTTTTATGGGCTGGGTACACGGCGGCGGCTCACCCGTCGGGATGTTGGCGGACATGTTGGCGGCGGGACTCAACGCCAACGTCGGCGGACGCGAGCAAATGCCCGTTGAAGTGGAGCGCCAAGTGTTGCGCTGGGTGCGCGAATTATTCGGTTTCCCCGACACCGCCAGCGGACTGTTTGTCACGGGTACATCGATGGCGACGCTAATTGCGGTGTTGGTGGCGCGCCATGCGGCTTTGGGCGGCGAGGTGCGGCAACACGGCGTTGCAGCGAGTGGCACACGCCTCACCGCCTACACCTCGCAAGCGGCGCACGGCTGCATCGCCAAGATGATGGACATTGCTGGTTTAGGCTCGGACGCGTTACGCCTGATTCCCGTCGATGCCCGCTATCAAATGGATTTGAACGCGCTGCAAAACAGCCTCGCCGCCGACCGCGCCTTGGGCTACACGCCGTTTTTTATCGCGGGCACAGCGGGCACCGTCAACACGGGCGCGATTGACCCGCTTAACGACTTGGCGAATCTCGCACAGCAACAGGGTGTGTGGTTTCACGTCGATGGCGCATACGGCGCGTTGGCGATGTTGTCGCCTGAGTTAGCACCGCGCTTGGCAGGCTTAGAACGCGCTGATTCGGTGGCATTTGATTTCCACAAATGGGGACAAGTGCCTTACGACGCAGGCTTTGTGCTGATACGCGACGGCGCGCAACACCTCGCGACGTTTTCCTCGCCCGCCGCTTATCTACGTCGCGACACGCACGGTATGGCAGGCGGCTCGCCTTGGCCGTGCGACTTTGGCCCAGATTTATCACGCGGCTTTCATGCGCTGAAAACCTGGTTCACTTTGCAAGTGTATGGCACAGAAAAACTCGGTCAGGTCATCTCTCACACCTGCGAACTGGCGCGCTATTTAGCCAGCCGTATCGAACAACTGCCGCAACTGGAATTACTCGCGCCGGTGTCGCTCAACATCGTGTGCTTCAGATTTCGCAGTAACGAGGCAGACACGCTCAATGCTGCCCTCATCGTCGCCTTGCAAGAATCGGGCATCGCCGCCCCGTCTGCCACTACGCTAGACGGCAAGTTGGCGATACGCGCAGCCATCGTCAACCATCGCACGAATAAAGGGGATATTGACGCGTTAATCGACGCAACACTTAGCATCGGGGCTGCCAAACTGCGCACCTGATCAATCGGAGCTGCTATGAACGAGCCTATAAACCATGCCTATCTAGGTGCTGCGGCATTGATGAAAGCCGTTGCGCACGGCGTTGATTTGACTCCCTTAGGCAAACAATTACTGAGCTGCATTGGCGCAGCACCCGATGCCGCACAAGCAGATGCCTTGATGGATTTATCCACGATTTTGCAATTAAAAGGCGATCGCGAGATTGCCTTGTCGGTACAAAACGAAGCCCTGCAACTCAAACAGCTTTATCACTTAGATGCGCCCAGCGGCACGACCGCATTGCGCTTGCTCGCACTCATGACGGCTGGCGATTTGATGACCAATATGCCGCTGGATTTGTTGCTAGAAGATTCCGATATTGCCTTAGACATCCTGTATGTCGCCCCCCATCTGCCCTTTCCTGACACAGTACCTGAACACGATGTGCTATTTGTCGGCATAGGCGAATCTGACGAAACACGCAGCTTGCTGCTCCAGCTTGATGGCGCATTAAAAGATTGGCCACGTCCGATTTTAAATCGCGCCGAACCCATCACTAGGCTGTCACGCGACTGCGCATACACCTTGCTGAATGACTTGCCTGGCGTGGTGATGCCCGCCACGGCGCGCTTGACGCGCGAGCAACTCAACGGCATCGCGCGCCAGCCTTCTACGCTCGGCAACCATCTCACCGAGTGTCACTTTCCGCTCATCATTCGTCCCGTCGGTTCACATGCAGGACATGGCTTAGAAAAGCTCGCTAATCCCGCGCAACTGCTCAACTATTTACAGCTCATGCCTGAAGCGATGTTCTATTTGTCGCGCTTCATTGATTACAGCGATGCCGACGGCCAGTTCCGCAAATATCGCATCGTGCTCATCGCCGATCAGGCATATGCCGCACATATGGGCATTTCGGCGCATTGGATTATTCATTACATGAATGCTGGCATGGAAGAGAGCCTAGATAAGCGCATGGAAGAAGCACATTTCATGAGCGAGTTTGAGCATGGTTTCGCGCCTCGCCACGCCGAGGCTTTACACGCCATTTACCAACGTATGCAGCTTGACTATTTAGTCTTGGATTGCGCCGAAACTCATGACGGCAAGCTGTTAGTTTTTGAAGTGGATAACAGCGCGGTGGTACACACTTTAGATTCCGCTGAGCTGTTTCCTTACAAGCAGCCGCAAATGCGCAAAGTCTTTGCGGCGTTTCGCGCCTTGCTGTTCAATGCCCGCGCCGCCGCTCACTGAGTCATGTCCAGCGTCATCGTTTCTAGCTTAGCCCGTACCGCCCAACTCTTACTTGAGGATGGCGATGAACGCATCGAGCTCGACGCGTTACACGGCGTGAATCGCTACGGCTGCACCGCCACCCCCAATGACGCATTACTCAGTTTTGCCTCCTCGACCGCATCGGTAATTTCGACGGGGGGATTTGCGGCAGCACAGCAATTACGCGACGCACTCGAAACCGCTTTACAGCATCAATCTGCCGCCACGCTGTACGCGCAGCAGCTCGCGAACATGCGTACCGAATTAGCGGCTTTGTGTGGTGTATCAACCGCTCACCCCGCCGATATTATTTTTGCTGCATCGGGTACCGATTTACACCACATTGCCGCGCAACTCAGCCTAGCGGCTTCGACCCAGCCGCTGTTAGTGTTGATGGTTGATTCGTCCGAAACAGGCAGTGGGGTGGTCACCGCCATCAGCCACCCAAACATTGAAGTCGCCAACGTCGCGTTGCGGCTTGCCAATGGCTCACCGCGCAGCATGGCGGCGATAGATAACGAATTTAGTTTGCTGGCAGAACAGGCGTATTCGGCAGGGCGACAAGTGCTATTGATTGTCACAGACCAATCCAAAACAGGTCTGATTGCCCCCAGCTATGCCCGTACCGCCGCCCTTCATCAAAACTATGGCGCACGCTTAGACGTACTGATAGATGCGTGTCAGTTCCGCATCGCGCCCGCAACCTTACAAGCCTGTCTGGACAAGGGCTACAGCGTGGCAATCACTGGCTCGAAGTTTGTCGGGGGCCCCAGTTTTTCAGGGGCGTTGATTATTCCTGAAGCACTCGCCGCCACCCAACGCGCACGTCCTTTTCCTGACGCGCTGCGTTGCAATAGCAGCGCGGCTGAATGGCCAGATAGTTGGCAACTGTCAAACACGCTAGCAAGCACCGAGAAATTTGGCATGTTGCTGCGCTGGCAAGCGGCACTGCACGAATTGCGTGCTTTTAGAGCGATTCCCGATCACAAAATTCGCGACTTTATGCAGCGTTTTGCTCGCGCAATCCAGACGCGCCTCAATAACGATGCGGCGTTTAGCAGCGTCGCAGTAGGCGCATTAGATCGCAGCGCGTTGCACCAAAATCCGAGTTGGGATGACATCCCAACCCTCTTCCCGTTCGAGCTGTATCGCGTCACGGCGAACTCACGAAGCTTGCTCGAGCGCGCAGCCGTACACAGTATTTATCGTCACTTACCCCATGCCAGCCAGCCTTGCCAACTTGGTCAAGCGGTCAATTTCGCGTTGGATAAGTGCGCCTTGCGGCTGTGCTTAAGTGCGCGCCTAGTGGTACAAGCCCTCAGCAGCGGTGAGGAAGAAAACATCATCACGCAAGCCCATGCGGTGCTCGACCAAGTGGCCGCGCTGGCGCAACACAGCCCAACAAAATTTACCCATGTGCTCGCGACTTCCTTCCACACCAGCACCTCATATCCCTCAGCCCATTTTCAGTCACTTCATCACTAGGAGACCCTCATGAACACACCGCTCTCAGCCGTCAACTTAAAACTCGCCATCAACAATCTCGACAGCCTGCCTGCGATGCCTGTCATTGCGCAAAAATTGTTGGGTTTGGATTTGGATAGCGTGGCAGGTGAACGTGACTTGCTGAAACTCATCGAACAAGATCCACAGATTTCCGCAAAAATTATCGGCTTATCGAATAGCGCGTTATTTGGCGCATCCAAACGCGTTACCTCAGTTCAAGATGCGGCGATTTTGTTGGGCTTAACGCGCGTTAAATCGGTGACCTTAGGCATCGCCTTGATGACTGCGCTGATTAAAAAACCGAGCGGCCAACTCGACATGCAAGCCTTGTGGTTGCACAGCTTAAGTGTGTCGCTGGCACTGCGTACCTTGGCGCAAGCCATGCCGCGCCACACTCGCCCACTCGACGATGAAATTTTCTTGGCGGGCTTGTTACATGACATCGGTTTCTTAGTACTGAATCACCTCGATCAAACGCGCAGCGATGAATTACATAGTCGCTTTGCCGCCGATAGCAGCCGTCCGATTGAAGCACTTGAAGCTGAGATGTTAGAGCTGAATCATGCCGAACTCGGCGCGGAGCTCGCACGCTATTGGGACTTACCCGACGCAATCGTGGCGATGATTCGCTACCATCACACCCCCGAACTCGAAACCGCTGACATCGGACAGCCACTGGTCAGCATGGTCAATTTGGCAGAAAAAATGCTCACCGAGTACGGCCTACCTAATCACGAAACACCCGTCGTAAGCGATGATGAATGGCTGGCATTAGGAATAGCTCCCAGCCGTGCTAAGGAGTTATGGGAAAAAATCAACGAACAAGTTGTAGCAGCCAAAGCGGCGGGTATTTCATTCAGCTAAACCCACGCTTCAAGAAGCTCATGCGAACGACAACACACAGGGAGTAGAAATGGCGGTCATTACCGTATTCAATCAAAAAGGCGGCGTAGGCAAAACCACCACATGCCTGAATGTCACAGCCGCCTTAGAGATTGCACAGCTATGTCCAATTGGGATTGATATGGATCCGCAAGCGCACTTGACGCTGTCGAGTGGCGTTAAGGATGTCACGCCCGAACACGGCATGGCGGCATTTTTCAAAGACAAAAAATCCTTAACTAGCCTGTTGCGTAGCACCTCGCGCGGCTGGCAAATGATTCCTGCGACGCTCGAACTCGCCAAAATTGATGCCCTATTCGGCAGCGATGCCAAAGCCGCGACCTTACTCAAGCAGGGCTTACGCGAAGACCTCGCTTTGACGGGCGCACCCATCATGATTGATTGTTGCCCGATGCTAGGCGTACTGACGCTCAATGCTTTGCTGGCAACCGACCGCGTCTTGATTCCTGTTTCGGCAGATTTTTTATCGTTGCAAGGCGTACATCGTTTAGGCAGCGCGCTAGATGTGTTAGAAAAAAAACTCCATCGCAATTTTGAACGTCGCATCGTGGTTACACGCTTTGATTCGCGGCGTAAGTTGTCCTACGACATGTATGACAAACTTAAAGAACGCTATGGCGAACTGGTGTGCAACACCCGCATCAGCGAAACCGTGGGACTCGCCACCAGTCCCATGCACGGCCAAGATGTATTCGCCTTTGCCCCACATAGCCCAGGTGCACACGACTACACCGCACTCACGAAAGAACTCATCGACAGTGGCTTTTTTGCCACGCCCAACTAAGCTTCTCGCTACATTTCCCAGATATACAAGGTGGCACGGTGTAGATCATCGACTTGCACCGTCCGTTGTGGTGGATGATCGAGTACCACAAAAGTGCTACTGATAAACAGGCTCCCTGGACGCATCTCGGCACGCGCTTTATGCCACAGTTGCGCCATCGGCACTGGCGACAAATAAGCAAACACCACGTCATATTCGCCTAAATCGCAGTCCCACATGCTGCCCCACATCACGCGGCAATTTGCATAGCGACCCAGCTTAATGCGCAGCCAACTCAGCAACACAGGTAAGGGCGCGGTCTCAACGCCCACATAATGACCATTGGCTTGCGCCCGTGCTAAATACGTCAACACCCCGCCCAACCCAGAGCCTAAATCAATAAACCGCAACGGCTGCTCAGCGGAAGCACGCGGCAACACACTCGCCAACACACTCGCCAACACCGCCCAGACTTTATGGCTAGACAAATATAAGGGGACTTGACTCCGGAAAGTGCTCCAGTAAACCAGCACAAACAATAGAAACGCGCCCAGAAACACACTCGGCGGCAGCTCAATCGACAACATTACCACCACAGCGGGCGCGAAAAAAAACTGTATCAGCCACCACCAGCGTGCCAGACCCAAGCCATAACTCATCAAGCTGGCAAGTAGTCCACAGCACAAGGCAAACAATAAGGGGGTCGGGGATAAAGACGTGATTTTTAGCGCAAGTAACAGCAGCAAGACGCTAGTCAATTGCAAAATAAATGCCTGAATAGCCGGCGGGAATTTGTTCAGTAGAGTAAGCATCAGCAGCAGAGAAAAAAGTAATTCGCACATTATAAAACATCTCAAGAATCGGCTCACGATGCTCGCCAAGCCGTAACGCAACAAGCTCGGTGCTGTATGATGCGCGCCAAAATCCCATTTACAGGATGGACGCGATATGTCGGATGCAAATTTGTTACATTCTTTCTTTGATAATTTGCCAGGAATGGCCTTCCAAATCCAACTTAACGGTGCGGATGCGTTTCAATTTAACTATGTCAGCTCAGGCTGCGCCGCCGTACTCGACCTAAGCACCCAA
Organism: Pseudomonadota bacterium; assembly: GCA_046049345.1. Lineage (GTDB taxonomy): Bacteria > Pseudomonadota > Gammaproteobacteria > Burkholderiales > Gallionellaceae > Gallionella. The sequence continues at coordinate 8,649 of JBJORQ010000051.1, forward strand.
CAACTCACCCAATCCCCACACTTAATGCTTAACCGCATTCATAACGACGATCAGCAAAACTTTCTGAGCAGTATGCATATGTCGATTCAAAACCTCGCGCCATGGAATTGGGAGGGTCGCATCGTAGTTGAGCCAAACAATCAGGTGAAATGGGTCAATCTACGTGCAGCTTGCCGAAAAAATGCTCAACAAGCCACTCTGCTTGATGGCTTTATGGTGAATATCACGCTGAACAAACAAAATGAGCTCGATGCCACCCAAGCCCATCAACAATTAGGCGAGTTATGCGCCTATCTCGAAACCATTAAAGAACAAGAACGCAGCCGTATCGCACGAATTATCCATGATGACATCGGCGTACTGCTCACCGCACTCAAGCTCGACTTGAGCTGGATTAGCCAACGGTTACCCCGCGAACAACCGTTATTACATGAAAAATCGCGTGCCATGCTGGGACTAATGGATACCGCAGTGAACACTGTCAACACTCTCATTGATACTTTGCACCCCAGCATGCTCGATTATTTTGGCATCGCCGCCGCGATCGAAATGGAAGCCAGAGAATTTACCAAACGCACCCAAATTCTTTGCACCCTCAACAAGCAATCCGATGATTTAGAACTGTCTAACCAGCAAGCCATCACGCTATTTCGCGCCTGCCAAGAAATTCTAAACAACATTATGGCGCGCACAGGCACACATCAAGTCTCCATCAAACTGTTAAAAGACGATCAACAAGTCAGTCTAATCGTGGCAGACAATGGCAAGGACTACGATGCAAGCAACCACCTCAAGCAACGCGATATTGGCTTACGTTTAGTGCGGCAACGTATCGCCCAGCTCAGTGGTGAACTGATTTTTAGCAGTGATTCTCAGCAATGCGTCATGGTCATCGTTAATTTGCCTTTAACATCCGACAGCAACACCCTTAACGAAAATTTTCAACCCACACTTTTTTGAGCCCTTTATTTATGATTAGCATTCTCGTAGTGGATGACCATGCTTTGATTCGCAAAGGATTAAAGCAATTGTTGAGCGACACCCCAGACATACGCGTAACAGGCGAAGCTGAAACGGGCAACGAAGCACTGGCACTCGCGCGCCAAAATGAATATGACATGGTGTTGCTCGACATCGCCTTACCCGACAAAAACGGTATTGACGTATTAAAACAACTCAAAGTTGAACACCCTGAGATGAATGTCATCGTCCTAAGCATGTATCCCGAAGAGCAATACGGGGTGCGCAGCTTAAAAGCGGGCGCATCGGGCTATCTCAATAAGCAAAGCGCGCCCGACTTGCTGATTGGTGCTATTCGTCAGGTGTTGTGTGGCAAAAAATATATTGGCGAAATTATGGCCGAACAGTTGCTCAACAGCATGATAGGGACCTCACAAGAACTGCTACACCAGACCTTATCGAATCGCGAATATCAAACCTTGTGCCTGATTGCGTCGGGCAAAACCCTCACCGAGATTGCCGACACCATGACCTTGAGTCCCAAAACCGTCAGCGTGTATCGCGCGCGTATGCTGGAAAAAATGGGCTTCAAAAACAATGCTGAAGCCATCCATTACGCCATCAACTACCACCTAGTCGAATCATCCAATTGAAATAGCGGCTGACTTCCCGCTTATTCCACTTATTGAATTGACCGCGTTATCCCGATAATCGCGGTAAGTCATTCAGGGTGTCGCGTTATGAGCAGCCAATTTTCCAACCCCTCCGAAATCGCGCGTGAGACCTTAAAAACACTCGCGTTGCGTAAAACCCCTCCTACCCCCGATAACTACAGCAAAATTTATGCTGAGATTGGTGGCTTGCCTGTTGAAGAAAACAATGGTCCGCAGCTGGTACTACAAAGCATCGTCGAACAACTGGTTGTGCAAACGGGCAAAGCAGGCACGGTAGGCGGCAACCTCAAAAAATCCTTATCCGCGAAAGACTGGAAAAACTACCTGAGCGAAATCGTCAAGCTCCTACCGGTTACGCCAGAGAGCAGCCAGCTCGTTTTATCTTGGTCTGAATTGATACGCGATTTATTACGTCAGCTAGAAATCCCCCACAAGGGCTTAACCATCGCGCGTAAAAAAGAAGGCTTAGAAACCGTACTGACGCGCTTTGCAGCGAATTCCGAAACCCTGTTTGAAAAACTCAATAGCTTAGTGCGCTCTTGGTCAAGCACGCCTGCCAACGAAACCGCCTCCGCTTTACCTGTGCCCAATAGCGCAGCGAGCAGTGACGCGCCCGTCAGCCCTAGCATGCCGGCTAACACCAGCGCGCTATCGGAGGTCATCCTAACGGGTGCCGAAGTTCATACCCAATTACGCGAATTACTCGCGCAAACGCTGGAAGGCACACTCAGTACGCAACCCGAATTTGCCGCTGAAGTACAAGCCATTTCAGAACAAATACGTTCCGCCACCAACCCTGAACAAATCGTGTTACTCGCCAAACAACTACGCCAGTTTTGGATCAAGGTCGAATTACGCGGCGGGGACAAAGCCAAAATTCAAGAAGGCTTGGTGCGGCTGTTGCGCTTATTGGTTGAAAACGTCGGAGAGTTAGTCGAAGACGAGGAATGGCTGCATGGTCAAATCAGCACACTGCAAGGCATTGTGGACAATCCCATCGACAAGCACATCATCGCCGATGCGGAACGTAGTCTGCGTGACGCGCTAATCAAACAAAGCCTACTCAAGCAAAGCCTGACGGATGCGAAGACCACCTTGAAAAGTCTGATGACCACCTTCATCGACAGACTCGGTGATTTGACCACCAGCACGGGCGACTATCACAGCAAAATTGAGGGCTATAGCCAAAAAATCGGTACAGCAAACAACATCACCGAGCTGAGCCATCTGCTCAACGACATCATGCAAGACACGCGCGTCATTCAGGCGAGCGCGCTACGTTCGCACGAAGAGCTGCTCGAAACCCGCCAACGGGTACAGGAATCTGAAGAGAAAATCAAAGAACTCGAAAATGCATTAGAGCAAGTCAGTGAAAAAGTGCGCGAAGATCAACTGACGGGGGTGCTCAATCGACGCGGCTTAGACGAAGCTTTTGAGCGTGAGGCAACACGTGCCGATCGTAGTCAAACACCGCTCTGCATTGCCCTGCTTGATATTGATAACTTCAAACGCCTCAACGACAGTCTCGGCCATCTGGCGGGCGACCAAGCCTTAATTCATTTAACTAATGTCATTAAAGAATCCCTGCGCCCCAGTGACTCCGTTGCGCGCTATGGTGGCGAAGAGTTTGTCATCGTGCTGCCCGATATTGACTTAGATCAAGCCGAGCTGACGATCAGCCGTCTGCAACGCGAGCTCACTAAAAAATTCTTCTTATATAACGATGAGCGGGTGTTAGTCACCTTTAGTGCGGGTGTGACCTTGCGTAGTCCAGCAGAAGAACAAGCCGATGTGATTGGACGTGCCGATAAAGCTATGTACCAAGCCAAACAAGCGGGCAAAAACCAAGTTGTGGTTGGCTAAGCTGGCAAGCTCACCCAAGCTTGATCAATAAAAAACAAAAAGATTAAATAAGTGCTAAAGATTTTCTGACTTGTTCCGATAACTAAAATAACCGAGGTTAATCAGCAACACCAACCGAAGTAAACGGCAAATAAGCCGATCTTATATAAAGTTAAGGAGAATTATCATGGCA
>JBJORQ010000052.1:0-13185 GCA_046049345.1 Pseudomonadota bacterium
CATCGCGCTTTTGGCGAAGGCTTCGCCCAAGCCCGCGCGATTGCTGCGCGATGAATTGCCCAGCGGGCTACCGCCACCAAAAATCCCGCCCAACATGCCACCGATGCCACCACCTGAAGTTTGCGCAGGCGCGCTGGCTGCGCTTGAATTTTCGGCAACAGGTGCGGCGGGTTCAGTGCGACCTTTGAGCAACTCGTAGGCCGATTCTCTATCCACTAACTTTTCGTAATGTCCCGCCAGCAAGGAGCTGGCAAGTACCGCTTTGCGCTCGTCTGCTGTGAGTGGACCAATTTGCGCTTGCGGCGGCACGATGAGGGCGCGCTCGACGATAGACGGCTGACCTGTTTCGTTGAGGCATGACACCAATGCTTCGCCCACGCCCAGCTCGGTAATCACGGCGGCTTCGTCTAAATTGGGATTGTCGCGCATGGTTTCGGCGGCGGCTTTGACGGCTTTTTGGTCGCGTGGGCTAAAGGCGCGCAAGGCATGTTGTACGCGGTTGCCGAGCTGCCCCAATACTTTGTCGGGCACGTCGGCGGGGTTTTGTGTGATGAAGTAAACGCCCACGCCTTTGGAGCGAATTAAGCGCACTACTTGTTCGATTTTTTCTAACAAAATCGCAGGTGCGTCGCTAAATAATAAATGCGCTTCGTCGAAGAAAAATACTAATTTCGGCTTCGCCAAATCGCCCGCTTCGGGCAAGTTTTCATACAGTTCCGACAACAGCCACAGCAGCATGGTTGAATAGACTTTGGGCGAGGTCATCAGCTTATCGGCGGCGAGGATGTTAATCATCCCTGCGCCGTTGCTGTCGGTCTGCATCAGGTCTTCGATATTCAGCATCGGTTCGCCAAATAATTTGTCGCCGCCTTGCATTTCGATTTGTAACAGTCCGCGCTGAATCGCGCCGATGCTGGCAGTGGAAATGTTGCCGTATTCGGTGGTGAAATCGCTGGCGTTTTCGCCTACGCTTTGCACCATGGCGCGCAAATCTTTTAGGTCGAGCAACAGCAGTCCGTTGTCATCGGCAATCTTGAACCAGTACGCCTTGCTGTACTTCGTTGAGATTCAACATGCGTCCCAACATCAACGGCCCCATATCGGAAATAGTGGCGCGTAGCGGATGTCCCATCTCGCCGAACACGTCCCAAAAAGTCACGGGATAGGCGCGATTTTGGTAATCACTTAATTTGAGTTGTTCGACCCGCGCACTCACTTTGGCATTGCCGCCGCCCGCCTTCGCCAGCCCCGATAAATCGCCTTTGATGTCCGACATAAACACTGGCACGCCGAGGCGACTAAATGATTCCGCGAGGGTTTGCAGCGTGACGGTTTTGCCCGTGCCTGTCGCACCCGTAATTAAGCCGTGGCGGTTCGCCATGTGGGGCAATAAGAAAAGTTCTTGTGCGTCGTTCTTGGCAATCAAAATAGTCATGGCGAGTGTGTTGGGAAGTCAAAGCATAAATGATACCATCGCGCGCTTTTTTTATTGAATCGCAGCACAGGGTGCTTCTATAAATTCAAAATCCTAAGCAACACAGTATCGCGACGGAGTTTGGAGTTATGGAAGTGCCCTACAGTATTTCGGAGAGTTGAAATGGCAGGTCATAGCAAGTGGGCGAATATCCAGCATCGCAAGGGCAAGCAAGACGAGAAGCGCGGCAAAATTTTCACGCGTTTGATTAAAGAAATTACTGTCGCGGCGCGACTGGGCGGCAGCGATTCAGCGTGTAATCCGCGCCTGCGTTTGGCGATGGATAAGGCGTATGCCAGCAACATGCCCAAGGACAATGTCGAGCGCGCGATTAAACGCGGCGCGGGCGAGTTGGACGGCGTGGATTACATGGAGCTGCGCTACGAAGGCTACGGCATCAACGGCGCGGCGGTGATGGTGGATTGCATGACCGATAACAAGACGCGCACCGTCGGCGACGTGCGTCATGCGTTTAGCAAACACGGCGGCAATCTCGGCACGGACGGCTCGGTGGCGTTTATGTTTCAGCATTGCGGGCAAATGATTTTCGCGCCCGGCACAGACGAAAACGGCTTGCTGGAAGTCGCGCTCAACGCAGGTGCGGAAGACATCATCAACAATGACGACGGCAGTATCGAAGTGATTACCGCCATGCCCGACTTCTTGAGCGTGAAACAAATTTTGGAAGCCGCTGGCTATAAAGCCGAATTCGCTGAAGTGATTATGAAACCCGCCAGCGAAGTTTTATTTAGCGGCGATGAAGCAGTGAAAATGCAAAAACTGCTGGACGCGCTGGAAGACTTGGATGACGTGCAAGAGGTCTATACGACGGCAGTGTTTGGGGAATGAAAAGCAGGATTGGGGATTGCGGAGTTAGGATTGAAAAGCTGGGGCGCAGTTTGAAAAATAGTGTTGAGGTGAGTCGATTGAGGAGCGCGGGGTAAGCCCGCTGTACGCTATGTCTATCGCGCACCTCCCAACCCCCAATCCTCAATCCTCAATCCTGAACTCCCAATCCACGATTCGCATCTTAGGCATCGACCCTGGCTTACGCATCACGGGGTTTGGAGTCATCGACAAGGTCGGGCAGCAACTGCATTACGTTGCCAGCGGCTGCATCAAAACGCCGCTGGGCGAATTGCCGCCGCGCTTGAAAGTTATTTTGGAGTCATTAGGCGAGGTCATCGCGCAATATCAACCGCAACACGCGGCAGTCGAAAAAGTCTTCGTCAACGTCAATCCGCAATCCACTTTGTTGCTGGGACAAGCGCGCGGTGCTGCGATTTGCGCGGCGGTGTTGGCGAATCTGCCCGTCGGCGAATATACCGCGTTGCAAGTTAAACAAGCGGTGGTCGGCAACGGACATGCCGACAAAGAACAAGTGCAAGCGATGGTGGTGCGGCTGCTGAAATTATCAGGCACGCCCAATGCCGATGCGGCGGACGCGCTGGCGTGTGCGATTGCTCATGCGCATGGTGGGCTAGGCTTGGGTGCGTTGGCAGGCAAAAATTTTCGAGTTAAGGGCGGGAGATTGATGGAATGATTGGACGCTTAACAGGCATTTTGTTGGAAAAAAATCCACCGCAAATTTTGCTCGATGTGCAAGGCGTAGGCTACGAAGTGGACGTGCCGATGAGCACGTTTTACAACCTGCCCGCGCTCAAAGAAAAAGTGGTGTTGCACACGCAATTCGTGGTGCGCGAAGACGCGCAATTGTTGTACGGATTTGCCACGCATGAAGAACGCGCGGCGTTCCGCCAGTTGCTGAAAATCAGCGGGGTCGGCCCTAAGCTCGCGCTGTCGGTGTTGTCTGGTTTGAGCCTCGCCGATTTAGCCTCAGCCGTAGAAAACAAAGAAGCGGGACGCTTGACCAAAATTCCCGGCGTGGGCAAAAAAACTGCCGAGCGATTGATTTTGGAATTGCAAGGAAAATTCGCCACAGCAGGGGCGTTGTTCACGCCAGGCAAGCTAGAAAATTCCGCCAGCAGCGACATCGTCAACGCTTTGCAAGCCTTGGGCTACAACGAAAAAGAAGCCGACTGGGCAGCGAAACAATTGCCTAAAGATGTGACGGTGTCAGACGGCATACGGCAGGCGTTAAAGTTGTTATCTAAGGCATAAGCACGATTTGATTTTTTGGCAATATGCCTGTACTGTGTTGGCATATTGCCAAAAGCGAGGTGTATCATGCGAACCAATAAAGCATCAGCCAGTGAAAAATATGGGGCTAAAACGGTAGCCGATCATGCAATTGCGCGCGGCGTGCTTGCCGAGCCGAGTGTGGCGTATCAAGTGCGTGCGCGCACCGAGCCTGCCATTGTGGCGAGTTTGCTCAATCAAGCGGACATCGTGAGTGATATGGCGATGGTGAAGTTGATTCATCAACGCATCCCATTAGAGGTGCTGGATCGTTTGGCGGAGCAGGGCGTGACTAAGCAAGAGCTGAATTTAGTCGCACCCGCCCGAACCTTGGCGCATCGCCGCGCCAATGCCGAGCCGCTCACCATTGAAGAATCGGATCGCGCAGTGCGCTTGGCGCGCGTGTTGGCACAAGCCGAAGTGGTGTTTGGCGCAGCCGAAAAAGCCATGACTTGGTTGCGTCATCCGCTTAAACGCTTCGAGGGCAACACCCCGCTAGCAATGCTCGCCACCGACATCGGCAGCCGCTTGGTTGAAGAAGCCTTGGTGCAAATCGACGAAGGCTTTTACGCGTGATTGTTTGGCGGATCAGCAACCATCTGGACTTGAGCGGCACAGGTGGATTGCGTGCAGCGGCGCGTTGGCATCACGCGGGTAAACCGATTGTTTATCTCGCCAGCTCGCCCGCCGCCGCGCTGTTAGAAGTGATGGTGCATTTGGAAATGAACGAGCTGAATGCCTTGCCTGACGCGTATCAATTATTAAAAGTAGAGGTGCCTGAAAGCCTTGCTGCACTTGAGTTAAATCAGCATGAGCTAGCTGAAAATTGGCAAGAAAACCTAGCGCACACTCGCGCACTAGGCGATCGCTGGTTGCATGAATTGGATTCAGCGTTACTTGCCGTCCCCAGTGCCATCGTGCCGCATACACAGAATTATTTACTCAATCCCGCCCACACGGATGCCAAAAAAATCAAAGTGATTGCGCACGGCAGCTACCCGTTTGATCTGAGGTTGTTCAAATGAAATTTGCGGCAATGAATGCGAAATTAACAGCAGCATTACGCAAATAACTTTAAGGAATAAAGATGGCGAAATTTACTTTTTTGGATTTGGCTGAAGCGGTTCTGTTGCAAGCCGCTACACCTTTATCTAGCGATGAAATTTGGGAGTTTGCACAGAAAAATGCGCTGCACACGCAACTGAGTAGCCTGGGTAAAACTCCTTGGGCAACAATAGGCGCAAGGCTTTACATGGACTCAAAAGAGGCTAATACAAAGTTTGACCGTATCGGCAAACGCCCCGTGAAGTTTGCACTGAAAGGCGTTGTTGCTTCGAGTGATGTGAGTAAAGTTGCCGCTGTTATTGCACCCGCCAAAGTTGCTTTCAAAGAACGCCAGTTGCATCCCTTTCTGACCTACTTCGCTAATACCTATTTCCGTGGTGTGTTGTGTAAAACAATTTTTCACGAAGGTTCAAGCAAAAAAAGTTTTTCGGAATGGTTGCATCCCGACATGGTAGGGTTTTATTTGCCTCTCAATGACTGGGGAAAAGAAGCGATTGATTTAGCCAAGCGTAGCGGGGCAAATGTCCTCACGCTGTATTCTTTTGAGCTGAAACGAGAATTGAACTTCACTAATTTACGCGAGGCTTTTTTCCAAGCCGTTTCCAATTCTTCTTGGGCGAATGAAGGTTATTTAGTTGCCGCAAAAATCAATCGTGACGAAGAATTTCGTTTAGAGCTGGAGCGGTTATCTGCCAGTTTTGGTATTGGCGTGATTGCTTTAGATGTAGATGACCCAGATTCATCGGGTGTGATTTTCCCCGCGAAACACAAAAGTGAATTGGACTGGGATTCAATAAACAAACTTTCTGAAATCAATCCTGATTTCAGAAAGTTTTTAGCGGATGTTGGAGCTGCATTACAGACCAGCCGTGTTTACGAAAGCGAGTTTGATATGGTGTTCAAAGACGCAGACGAATTGAAGAAAACCCTAACATGATACACAGCGACAACCTCACCACTGAACCGCGTATTTCCACGCCTGCCGTTGCTTCCAAACAGGAGGAGGCGTTGGAGCGGGCGTTGCGGCCTAAGCAGCTTGACGAGTATGTCGGGCAGGAAAAAATTCGCGGGCAATTGGAGATTTTTATTCAGGCGGCGAAGCAGCGCGGCGAGCCTTTGGATCATGTTTTATTGTTTGGCCCGCCGGGGCTTGGCAAAACCACTTTGGCGCAAATTATTGCGCGCGAAATGGGCGTGAATCTGCGCCACACTTCCGGGCCTGTTTTGGAGCGCGCGGGCGATTTGGCGGCGTTGCTGACCAATCTCGAACCTCATGACGTGTTATTTATCGACGAAATTCATCGCCTCTCGCCGGTGGTCGAAGAGATTTTGTATCCCGCGCTGGAGGATTATCAAATCGACATCATGATCGGCGAAGGACCAGCGGCGCGTTCGGTGAAACTCGATTTGCCGCCGTTCACCTTGGTGGGCGCGACCACGCGTGCGGGCATGTTGACTAATCCTTTGCGTGATCGTTTCGGCATCGTGGCGCGGCTGGAATTTTATACACCAGAAGAATTGCAGCGCATCGTGATGCGCTCGTCGGGATTATTGGAGATGAATCTGGCGCACGATGGCGCGCTGGAAATTGCCAAACGTGCGCGTGGCACGCCGCGAATTGCCAATCGGCTGTTGCGCCGCGTGCGTGATTATTCGGATGTGAAAGCGCAAGGCGTAGCGAGTCGCGAAGTCGCCGATGCCGCGCTGACCATGTTAGACGTGGATACACAAGGTCTCGATGTGATGGACAGAAAATTATTGCTGACCGTTATCGAAAAATTTATGGGCGGCCCCGTCGGCGTGGATAATCTCGCCGCCGCGATCGGCGAAGAGCGCGACACCATAGAAGACGTGCTTGAACCTTATCTGATTCAGCAAGGTTATTTGCAACGTACCCCGCGCGGTCGTATTGCCACCGCGCACGCCTATCAACATTTTGGTTTGCAGGTGAATATGCCTGATAACAGAGCGGATTCTTAATGACTCAACACAAACAATTTTCGCTACCCGTGCGCGTGTATTTTCAGGACACCGACGCGGGCGGGGTGGTGTATCACGGCAGCTATGTGAATTTTTTGGAGCGCGCGCGCACTGAGTGGCTGCGCGATGTGTGCGGCTTTAGCAACGGCGCGTTGATGAAAGAATTCGGCGCGGTGTTTGTGGTGCGCGAGATGAAAGTCGAGTACCTCAAACCTGCCTTGCTGGACGATATGTTAGCAGTCACCACGCAAGTCGCGACGCTAGGGCGCAGTAGCGTGAAGTTGGTACAAACCGTGCAACGCGGCGCAGAAGTTTTGACGCAAGCCGAGGTGCATTTGGTGTGTGTATCGTTGGCAAATTTCAAGCCGATTAGCGTGCCAGAAGTGCTGCGCGAAAAATGGAAAAACTAAGTTAAGGATTCAATATGGAAGTCGTGCAAGATTTATCGTTCGTGTATTTAATCGCCAACGCCAGCGTGCTGGTACAGCTGGTGATGTTGCTGTTGTTGGGTGTGTCGATGTTGTCCTGGTGGTACATTTTTATGAAGATGTTTGCCATCCGCCGCGAGGCGAAATTGACGCGCGATTTTGAAGAAGAATTTTGGAAAAATCCTAATCTTAACGAGCTGTATAAATTTTCTGCCAGCGCGTCGCGTACCGATGTGGGTGCTTTGGAGCGCATTTTCGCGGCGGGCTTTGTCGAGTTTGTGAAGCTGAAAAAACAACACGCGATGGACATGAGTGCGGTGATGGACGGGACGCGCCGCGCCATGCGCGCTACCTATCAGCGCGAAATGGATAGCTTGGAGTCGCACTTGGCTTTTTTGGCGAGCGTTGGTTCGGTGAGCCCTTATGTCGGGCTGTTTGGCACGGTGTGGGGAATTATGAATGCGTTTCGCGGGCTGGCGAATGTCGGGCAAGCCACGCTGGCACACGTCGCCCCTGGTATCGCAGAAGCGCTGGTAGCTACCGCGATGGGCTTGTTCGCCGCAATTCCTGCGGTGGTGGCGTACAACCGCTACGCGCATGACATCGATAGATTGGCAACGCGCTTCGAGAGTTTCACTGAGGAATTCTCTAACGTGCTTCAGCGTCAACCCTAGGAGTTAGTTCTAATGCGAACTAACCGCCGTAACAAAAATCGTTTGATGAATGACATCAATGTCGTGCCGTACATCGACGTGATGTTGGTGTTGCTGGTGATTTTTATGGTCACCGCGCCGATGATGAATCCGGGGCAAGTAGATTTGCCATCGCTCGGTAATAGCGCGTTGCCAGCCGCCGCGCCGCTGGAAGTGGTCATACGCAAAGACAATACTTTGTTGCTGCGCGACCATGCTAATGGCGACCGCGAATTACGTGTGTCACGTGCCGAGATGATTAATTTTGTCAAAGCGCGCACGGGCAAATTAGCCGAGCAAGCGGTGGTGATTGCGGCTGATAAAAACGTGCGTTACGAAGAAGTCATCAATGTGATGGACGCGCTGCAACAACAGCACATCAAGAAAATCGGTCTGCTCACGCAAGCGAAAAATAAATGAGCCGCGCGGCCTATCCTTCTTATCAAAAGCTCGCCGCCGTGCTTGCCTTAATGGTGCACGGCGGTTTTTTTGCGCTGCTTTATTTCGGCTTTACTTGGCAGACGCAAGCCTCTGTTGCTATGAGTGTAGAGCTGTGGCAAGCCTTGCCCGATATGCCTCCAATGCCTGTTGTCGTTACACCGCCCGTGCCCAAAGTTGAACCCACCCCAGCTATGCCGCCGCCCGTGGCAAAAGTTGCGCCCGACATCGTGCTGGCGGTTAAAAAACCTGAGAAAAAAATCATCGAAATCAAAGCCGCACCTGTCGTCGAGCCGCCTAAAACTCGCACGCCAGTTAAGCCTGAAGCCCCCAGTATTGCCGATTTAGCTGCTGCGCGTGAGTTGGCGGCACAAGCCGAACAACTTGCTGCGGTGGGGCGCGTAGTCGATGAAGCGATGAGCAAAATTAGCAGCAAAATTCGCCGCAATATCGTCATGCCACCCGATGTGGCGAATGAAGCGCAAGCGATTTTTGCTGTGACCTTGCTGCCGGGTGGGGCTGTGTTGAGCGCGCGACTGGCGCAATCGAGCGGCAATGCCGCGTACGACAATGCCGTGGAGCGCGCGATTTTGAAATCGCAACCGCTACCCTTGCCCGCTGATGCCAGTCTGTTTAATCGTTTCCGTGAATTAAAATTGAAGTTCAAACCCGTTGAGTAAAGGCTTGTATATGTTGAAAGTATTAAAAATTCTGCTTCTGTTCGGCCTGTTGCCAGCCGCTATTGCCCACGCTGAGATGAGTATCGAAATTGTCGGCGCGGGTGAGCATCAAATTCCTGTCGCCCTTGCGCCTTTGGGCGGCGATGCAAAATTGTCGGCGGAGATTAACGAGGTGGTGCTGGCGGATTTACAACGCAGTGGCTTGTTTCGCATCGTCGATAACGTTGGCAAAACGCCGCATGAGCCTAGCGAGGTGAACTATGCCGACTGGCAAGCGATGGGCGCGGAGGCGTTGGCGATTGGGGCGATTGAGGTGTTAGAAGGTGGGCGCATTGGGGTGAAATTTCGTTTGTTGGATGTGCTCAAAAAATCACCGCTGCTCGGCGAAGTGGTGTCGGCAAAAGACTCGCAAGCTCGACAAATTGGGCATCGCATCGCCGATTTAATTTACGAAAAACTAACGGGCGATAAGGGAGTGTTTAGTACGCGCATCGCCTATGTGAATCGTAATGGCGAAAAGTATCGCTTAGTGGTGGCGGATAGCGATGGCTATAACGAGCAAACCGTGTTGGCGCAAAACGAACCGATTATGTCGCCGGCTTGGTCGGCGGATGGCAGCAGGCTTGCCTATGTGAGTTTTGAAACGGGTCATGCGGCGGTGTTTGTGCAGTCTGTGTTTACTAAGCAACGTCATTTATTAGCAGATTTTCGCGGTAGTAATAGCGCGCCAACTTGGTCGCCTGATGGTAAACAGTTGGCCATCGTGCTGACGCGTGATGGTAGTTCGCAAATTTATTTAATCAATGCGGATGGCTCGGGGATTAAGCGCGTGACATTTAGTGGGGCGATTGATACTGAACCGTGTTTTTCGCCCGACGGACAAAATTTATTGTTCACTTCAGATCGGGGTGGCAGCGCGCAAATTTATCAAATGGCCATTTTTGGTGGATTAGAGCAACGCGTTAGTTTTGGCGAAGGCACGAATTATTCGCCACGTTATAGCCCAGATGGAAAAAGTATGGTGTTAGTACATCGCGCTAATGCGCAGTTTTATATTGCGACGCAAGATTTTCAAAGTGGGCAAATGCAGCTGGTAACGGACGGCGGATGGCATAAGAAGCCTAGCTTTGCGCCAAATGGCAAAATGATACTGTTTGCAAGTGAAGCGCGCGGTCGTGGTATATTGGCGAGCGTTTCTAGCGATGGTCGCGTCAAGCAGCATATGTTTACGCAAACAGGCGATGCGCGAGAACCAATGTGGAATCCACATTTTTAATTTAACTTTAGATAAGGATGAATAATATGAAAAAACTCGTTATTAGTGTTGTATTGGTTAACTTGTTGGCTGCTTGTGCAAGTCAAAAAGCTCCTGAAGCGGCTGCGACTGCACCAACGTCCGCACCTGTCGCTGCTTCGGTAACTGCTCCTGTGGTTGAAAAAGCGGTGGCAATTGATGCGTTGAATGACGCAACTAGCATTTTGGCTAAACGTAGCGTTTACTACGCTTTAGACGTGGATGCTGTTGCAGCCGCCGATAAGCCAGCTATTGCAGCGCACGGTAAATACTTGAGCGAAAACCCAAGTCGTAAAGTTGAGTTGGCAGGTTACGCAGATGAGCGCGGCAGCACTGAATATAACTTGGCTTTGGGGCAGCGTCGTGCGGATGGCGTGAAAAAAATGTTGGAATTGGGCGGTGCTAAAGCGGGTCAAGTGAACTCAGTTAGTTTTGGCGAAGAAAAGCCAAAAGCTGCGGGTCACGACGAAGCTGCTTGGTCACAAAACCGTCGTACCGACCTGAACTACGCTAAGTAATTAACATGCTACAGCTACGCGCTTTTATTGTATTGGCTGCTTGTTTTGTCGCCCCCGCTTATGCGGGGTTGTTTACTGACGACGAAGCGCATCAGCAAATTCAGTTGTTGCAAGCGCGTGTGCTGAAGCTCGAAACATCGGATGCACAACATACCTCGGCGACCTTGGAGTTACAAAGTCAGCTGGACGAATTTAAGACTGAGCTGCGCAAATTGCGCGGTCAGAATGAAGAACTCGCGCACGGCTTGCAAGATGCCGAAAAGCGCGAAAAAGATTTTTATGTGGATTTAGATACGCGCTTGCGCCGCTTTGAGTCTTCGGATAGCAGTCACAACATTGCCAGCGTGAATGCTGGCAATGTTGTGACTGACCCATCTGACCCTGCGTTAGAAAATCGCGCCTTTGAGGCAGCGTATGCAGCGGTTAAAGCGGGCAGCTATGCTAATTCGCTCAAGTCTTTTCAAGAGTTCTTCAAAAAATATCCAGAGTCGGTTCACTTGCCCAATGTCTTGTATTGGCTCGCAGTGAGCCAATTTGGTTTGAAAGATAGTCAGTCGGCGTTAGCGACTTATGAAAAGTTACTCGCGACTTACCCTGCTGCGGTTAACGCTGCGGATGCGATGTTAAATAAGGCGATGTGTCAGCAAGATCTTAAGCAAACCGCCGCTGCGCAAAAAACGCTCAAACAAATTGTTGTTAAATATCCCAATACAGCTGCAGCCGATAAGGCGCAAAAAATGCTCGCTGTTTCAAAGTAATAGTCCCATGCCTCTAGTGATCCCCGACGCGCAACTGCGCATCACCGAAATTTTTTATTCCCTGCAAGGTGAAACGAATCGAGTTGGCTTGCCAACGGTGTTTGTTCGTCTCACGGGGTGCCCGTTACGTTGCACTTATTGCGATACTGCGTATGCCTTTACGGGCGGCGAGACTTTTGCAATCAACAAAATACTT
This sequence comes from Pseudomonadota bacterium, assembly GCA_046049345.1. Classification (GTDB taxonomy): domain Bacteria; phylum Pseudomonadota; class Gammaproteobacteria; order Burkholderiales; family Gallionellaceae; genus Gallionella. The sequence goes on from JBJORQ010000052.1 coordinate 11,663, forward strand.
GAGCAGGTTGCCAGTTATGGGGCGCGTTATGTGACCGTGACAGGTGGTGAACCCTTGGCGCAGAAAAACTGCATTCTTCTGCTGCGTGCCTTGTGCGACGCGGGATATGAAGTGTCGCTCGAAACCGGTGGCGCAATGGATATTGCCGCAGTCGATGCGCGTGTGATGCGGGTGGTTGATATTAAAACGCCAGGTTCGGGTGAGTTAAGTAAAAATCGTTGGGAAAATTTAGTTTTGATTACGCCTCATGATGAAATTAAATTCGTGTTGTGCGACGAAGCGGATTATGTGTGGGCAAAAGAGCTGATGGCGCAATATCAGTTGGCGGATAAATGTCCCGTTTTGTTTTCTCCCGTGCACGGCACATTGAATCCAACGCATTTAGCAGAATGGATATTGCGCGATCATTTGTCAGTGCGCTTGCAGCTGCAGTTGCATAAAATTCTTTGGCACAACGCGGCTGGGCATTAAGCATGAAAAACGCAGTGGTTTTGTTATCGGGTGGCTTGGATTCGGCAACGGTTTTAGCGATGGCGCAGCAGCAAGAATTTACGTGCTACGCGCTGAGTGTTGATTATGGCCAGCGTCATCATGCTGAGCTTGCTGCCGCGCAGCGCGTAGCGAAAACGCAAGGCGCACAAGAGCTGCGCATCATACATATAGATTTAACGGGTTTTGGTGGCTCCTCTTTAACGGATAAGGCCATCGCCATTCCCGAACTGCCTAGCGCGGGCATTCCTTCTACTTACGTTCCTGCGCGCAACACTATTATGTTGTCGCTGGCGTTAGCATGGGCGGAAGTGTTGCAAGCGCAGGATATTTTTGTCGGCATTAACGCTGTTGATTACTCGGGTTACCCAGATTGCCGCCCTGATTACATCAACGCCTTCGAGCGCATGGCGAATCTTGCGACTAAGGCGGCCGTTGAAGGTCGCCCGTTAACCATTCATTCGCCACTCTTATATATGAGTAAGGCAGAAATTATTGCGGCTGGGACGAAACTCGGCGTGGATTACGCGCAGACGGTTTCTTGTTATCAAGCGGATGAGCGCGGTTATGCGTGCGGTGTCTGCGATTCATGTCGTTTGCGCCGAGCAGGTTTTATCGCCGCGAAGACCATAGATCCTACTAGGTACTGCGCAACAGCAAGCTAATCGTAGCAATTGTGATTCGTAATAACAGCTGTGCAGTAAATTTATTTGTGAAATAAATTAGAAATAGTTTGACAGTGATGCACTATATCAATATAGTGCGCGGCTCATCTGACGCGGGGTGGAGCAGCTCGGTAGCTCGTCGGGCTCATAACCCGAAGGTCATAGGTTCAAATCCTGTCCCCGCAACCCAGTTTAGTTTTAAGGCTTAGAAGATGGTTTTCTAGGTTAAGTAAAAGAAGTTGCAAATTGCAGTTGACAAGATGTTTTGCTTCTGTAGAATGCGCACCTCTTCGACGCACCAGACGCAAAAGACAGCAGCTAAAACTGCTTAGTATTCAATAAGATGAATGTGATTTGCGCGGTGAGATG
>JBJORQ010000053.1:0-12081 GCA_046049345.1 Pseudomonadota bacterium
CCCTAATACTTCCAATAATTTATTTTTATATAACGACAAGCCGCAGTGTTGTAAGGACTTTCTTATCAGTAAATAGTTCCACCAATACAAAACTTCATACACGGGCAATACTAACGATGTGCCCTAGAGCAGATAAAACCCTCAAGATATCAGGCGCGTTGTCGTCTCGCTTCAAACAAACAAATCCCCGCACTGACGGACACATTCAAACTCTCCACGCTACCTTGCATCGGGATACGCACCAGTTCATCGCAAGTCTCGCGCGTCAAGCGACGCAAGCCCTCTCCTTCCGCACCCAACACCCAAGCCAAACCGCCCGTATGTTTAAAACTATGCAAATCAGTTTCCGCCTCACCCGCTGCACCCACCACCCAAATTTCTTGCTCTTGCAACTCACGCAAAGTACGCGCGAGATTAGTGACGGTGATGTAGGGCACGGTTTCGGCCGCGCCGCAGGCAACTTTTTCTACCGTTGCGGTAATGCCCACCGCACGATCCTTCGGTGCGATAACTGCATGTACACCAAAGGCATCGGCACTACGCAGACACGCGCCTAAATTGTGCGGGTCTTGCACGCCATCTAACACCAAAATCAGCGGTGGCTCAGTGAGCGTGTCCAACACATCCGACAAATGCTGCACGCGTTGCGCTGCATCGACACGCGCCGCGACACCTTGATGACGTTGATTGCCCGCCATGCCATCTAAGCGCGATGCTTCCAGCGGAATGATGCGCACGCTTTGCGCTTCAGCTAATTTAATCAGCTCGCGCATACGCGGATCTTGACGTTGCACTTGCACATAAATTTCTTGCACACCGTCAGGGTTTTGACGGATGCGCGCCGTGACAGCGTGAAAGCCGTAAATTAAACGTAAATCAGCCATGACGTTTTTTACCTTTAGGGGATTTACGTTCAAAACTCGCTTCGCCTTCTGCACCTTCAACTTGCACCGGATTTTGCAACACGAAATCAACTTTGGTGCTTTCCATATCCACCTTCACCACGCGCACTTCGACGCGATCGCCTAAGCGATATTTTTGTCCCGTACGCTCGCCCAACAACTGATGTTTACTCGCATCGAAATGGAAATAATCTTTACCCAATTCAGAGATATGTACTAAGCCTTCGACATACAAATCATCTAGCGACACAAACATACCAAAGCTGGTAACCGAAGACACTGTGCCCGTAAACACGCTACCCAAATGCTCGCGCATATAAAAACACTTTAACCAAGCATCAACATCACGCGTCGCATCATCGGCACGACGTTCTGTCATCGAACAATTCAAGCCTAAGTCTTCCCATTTCATGCTCGGCTTGTATTGCTTGCCTTGCAGCACCGCGTTAATGGCGCGATGCACCAGCAAATCAGGGTAACGACGGATAGGTGAAGTGAAATGCGCATACGCCTCGTAACCCAAACCGAAGTGACCGATATTTTCGGGTTCGTATTTGGCTTGGCGCAGCGAACGCAACATCACGGTTTGCAACAAGGCAGCATCGGGGCGACCTTTGATGCGCTTCAATAACTTGGAATAATCGGCTGCTTTAGGCTCATCACCGCCGCCAATTTCCAAGCCAAACTCTTTCATAAACTCGCGCAGAGCTTCGAGTTTTTCGGGCGTAGGACCTTGGTGAATACGATATAAAACAGGCTGTTTATTTTCGTGCAAGAAGTTCGCCGCACACACGTTCGCTGCCAACATACATTCTTCAATCAGCTTATGCGCGTCGTTACGCACCACTGGCACGATGCGTTCGATTTTACCGTTAGCATCAAAAATCATTTGCGTTTCGACCGTTTCAAAATCAATCGCGCCGCGCTTGTTACGTGCCGTCAAAAGTTTTTGGAACAAGCCATACAGATTTTGCAAATGCGGTACAACGGTGGCATAACTCTTTGCCAATTCGCCATCAGGTTCAGCCAACATCGCGGCGACTTGCGTGTAAGTCAAACGCGCGTGGGAATACATCACTGACGGATAAAAACGGTAACCAGTAATTTCGCCATGCCCATCCACGTGCATGTCACAAACCATACACATACGGTCAACTTGCGGGTTCAGCGAACACAAACCATTCGACAATTCTTCGGGCAACATTGGAATCACGCGGCGCGGGAAATACACCGAATTACCGCGCAAAATCGCTTCACGATCGAGCGCGTCATTGGGTTGTACATAATGGCTCACGTCGGCAATCGCCACGACTAAACGGTAGCCATCTTGTTCAGGTGCGCAGTACACCGCGTCATCGAAATCGCGCGCAGTCTCGCCATCAATCGTCACCAACGGCAAGCTGCGGATGTCTTCACGACCCGCCCAATCTTCAGCCACCACAGTCGGCGGAATCGCCTTAGCTTGACGTTCCACATCATTCGGGAACTCATTCGGCAAATCATGCTTGCGTAAAGCAATTTCGATTTCCATGCCAGAGTCGGCATAGTTGCCCAACACTTCCACGATGCGCCCCATTGCTTGCGCGTGTTTATTGGGGTGTTGAATAATTTCTAAAATTACGACTTGCCCAACTTGTGCCTGATGCGCTTCACCTGGCACGACTAAAATATCTTGCGTAATACGGCGATTTTCTGCGACCACAAACTGAATACCGTGATCATCAAACAAGCGTCCCACCACGCGATTATTGGCGCGCACCAACACTTCGATAATTTTCGCTTCAGGGCGACCGCGTCTATCCACGCCACTTTGGCTAACCATCACCACGTCGCCATGCAACACTTGATGCATTTCTTTTTCGCTCAAAAACATATCTGCACTGCCGTCTTCAGGAATCAGAAAACCGAAACCATCAGGGTGACCTTGCACTTTGCCCTTGATTAAATCGAGCTTGTCCATCACGCAAATTTCGCGTTTGCGATTGCGCATGACTTGTCCATCGCGCTCCATCGCGCGCATCCGACGTGAGAATAAGTCTTCTTCCGCATCGGTAATTTCCAACAAATCTAACAGCTCGTCTTCGTGCATCGGTGCGCCATTTTGTGTCAGCACTTGCAAAATAAATTCGCGGCTAGGTAGCGGATTGTCGTATTGCTCGCGTTCACGTTGTAGGAATGGATCTTGTGCGCGTAAGTTTTTAGTATTTTTCATTGACTTTAAGTCCTTTAACAATTAAATTGCGCGCCGTTGCAAATCAGCCCAGATGGCGGAATTGGTAGACGCGCACGGTTCAGGTCCGTGTGCCGTAAGGTGTGGAGGTTCGAGTCCTCTTCTGGGCACCAAATATGAGATAGGAAGCGCAAGCGACCTGTCTTTTTTTTGCGCCTAAAAAATGTGCAACACCGCTGCCGAATTCACGGAAAGTTAAGCGGAATTGATACAACACCATGCTGACAACAGATACGATTAACGCAAAAACGCAGCACATCACCTGCGCTGCGTTCTCTATCGTTTGAAGCAAATTACTCAATGCTGCCGAGTTATTCAAACGGATGCCGAAGAACGATAGTCTCATCGCGATCAGGACCTGTTGAAACCATATCAACAGGCACGCCACATACTTTGGCGATACGTTCTAAATAGTTACGCGCGGCGAGCGGCAACTGTTCATATTTTTGGATGCCCAGCGTACTTTCCGTCCAACCTGGCATTTCTTCGTAGATGACTTCGCAATCACCCAACGCGTCCGCGCCAACGGGCAGGATGTCGCTGACCATGCCATTGATGCGATAACCCACACCGAGGCGCACCAGTTCCATGCCATCCATCACGTCTAGTTTGGTCACGCACAAACCAGATACACCGTTAATTTGTATTGATCGTTTCAACGCTGCGGCATCGAACCAACCACAGCGACGAGCACGTCCCGTAGTCGAACCAAATTCGTGCCCACGTTTTGCCAGCCCTGCACCAATTGGATCGTGCTTATTCACTGCGTCATACAGCTCAGTCGGGAACGGCCCAGAACCGACGCGCGTGGTGTAAGCCTTGGTAATGCCCAACACATAATTCAACATTTGCGGCCCCACACCCGCGCCCGCGCAAGCCGCACCCGCGATGCAATTGCTGGAGGTGACGAAGGGATAAGTGCCGTGGTCAATGTCCAACAAAGCGCCTTGCGCACCTTCAAATAATAAGCTGCGCCCTGCTTGATGTTCTTCATACAGCGCACGCGGCACGTCCATCACCAAAGGCTTAATGCGCTCGGCAAACGCTAGGGTGTCATCCAGTGTTTTTTGGAAGTCAACCGTAGGCGCATTAAAATAATTTTTCAGCACGAAGTTGTGGTAATCCAGCACCTCACCGAGCTTGGCGGCGAAACGCTCGCGGAAGAAAATATCTTGCAAGCGAATCGCGCGACGTGCCACTTTATCTTCGTATGCAGGACCAATACCGCGCCCCGTAGTACCGATTTTTGCATCGCCTTTTGCCAATTCGCGCGCCTTATCTATTGCCTCGTGATACGGCAAAATCAATGGGCAGGCTTCGGACACTTTTAAGCGACTGTACACGTCGATACCAGCGGCTTGAAGTTGATCCATTTCTTTGAGCAATGCTTGTGGTGACAACACCACACCGTTGCCGATATAACACATCACATGGTCGCGCAAAATGCCTGATGGAATTAGGTGCAATACGGTTTTTTTGCCATTGATAACCAGCGTATGCCCAGCATTGTGACCACCTTGAAAACGCACCACGCCATGCGCGTGATCGGTCAGCCAATCAACAATTTTGCCCTTACCTTCATCGCCCCATTGGGTACCGATTACTACTACGTTCTTAGTCATTACAAATATTCCAATTTGAAAATCAATTTAATTTATAGGGTCACTACAACCCAAATTCCATCAAGCAACACCAACTCACGATCGCACTGTAATTCAGCTCGATGCGTTTTATCTTTAGCCAATTCCACAATGACAATTTCACCCGAGTCGCGTAATTGCTTAATTTTTTGTTGCAAGGCGACATCAGCATCATGGGGCGCGCAAATACCGTGCTGACTAACAGACACGGGCATCAGACTGTGCAACTGACGCAAATCCATACTGAACCCAGTCGCTGCGCGCGCACGTCCAAAGCTCTTGCCTAAATCATCGTAACGACCACCCAAAGCAATCGCATCATGGCTGCCCGCGTGATACGCAGCAAACACCATACCTGTGTGATAGTGATAACCGCGCAAGTCTGCCAAATCAATGCCGACACTGCTCACCAAGGTTTCGAGTTGCCCCGCCGCTGTGGCTAAATCTGCCAACGCAGCACGAACTTCTGGCAAGTCAGGTAACACTTGTTGCGCACGCGCCAATACTTCATTCGGCTTGCCATACAAACTAGGCAAAGCTAGTAAAGCCTTAGCCATATTAGCGGGTAGCAGAGCAACTAAATTTTTTAGCGCGGTACTATCTTTACTTTGCAAGACAGCAAACAAGGCAGATTCCATCGCCTTATCCAAGTTGGCGTGTTGCACCAAAGCACGGAATACTGCGACATGACCTAAGTCCAAATGAACATTTTCTACGCTCAATAAACGCAGTGCTTGCAACATCAAAGTTTGGATTTCTAAATCGCTATCCAGACCGCTATGACCATACAACTCCGCACCGATTTGCATCAGTTCACGGGTGCGGGTCAGCCCCACCGGTTGCGTGTGCAACACGCTGCCCGCGTAGCACAAACGTGTCACACCTTGGCGATTCAGCAGATGCGCGTCGATACGCGCGACTTGCGGGGTGATGTCGGCGCGCACCGCCAGCGTGCGACCGCTGAGTTGATCGACCAACTTGAAGGTGCGCATATCCATCTCGGCACTGCCATCTATCAACAATGATTCGGCATATTCCAGCAGCGGTGGCGCGACTAATTGATAACCAGAGTTGCGCAACAAACTCAACACTTGTGCGCGTATCTGCTCTACTTGCCACGCCTCATCGGGCAGCATGTCGTTGATGTATTCGGGGAGTAACCAATTCGGCATTGCGGAATCTCTATTCGTGTATTTTTAGTACGTAGGCTTATTTTGCCGACTTAGCGGGGCTTTTCAGGTACTTGAAAAACGCTGAACTCGGATCTAATACCATCACATCGCTCTTGTTTTTGAAGCTTTGTTTGTAGGCTTCTAGGCTGCGATAAAACGAGTAAAACTCGGCATTGCGACCGAATGCAGCGGCGTAGGTTGCCGACGCTTTGGCATCACCCTCACCCTTGGTCTTTTGCGCATCGCGATAGGCTTCCGCCAAAATCACTTCGCGTTGCTTATCCGCATCTGCCTTGATTTTTTCGCCTTCTGCCGCACCTGTGGCACGCAATTCATTCGCCACGCGCTTACGTTCGGCCTCCATGCGGCTATACACGGACTGGCTCACCGAGGCAGGGAAATCCACATGTTTGAGGCGCACATCCAATACTTGCACACCAAACAAACGCGCATCGGCATCGGCTTTTTCACGCAGCACTTGCATGATTTTGTCGCGCTCTACCGAGATGGCTTCATGGATTGTGCGCTTGCTGAACTCTTCGCTCAAACTGGCATTCACGGTTGGCATTAAACGGGTACGCAAACGCACTTCGTCGCCGCCCATGCTGATGTAATATTGCTTCACATCAACAATGCGCCATTTCACAAAAGCATCTACCAGCAGATTTTTCTTTTCCTTGGTAAACACTGGAGCTGGATCGGGTGACTCTAAAGTCAAAATACGCGAATCAAAATAACGCACATTTTGCATCAGTGGCACTTTCCACTTCAAGCCAGGCGTGGTTTCAACGCGCACCATTTCACCGAGCTGCAACACGATCGCGACTTGACGCTGATCGACCACGAACACACTCAAGCTCAACACCACCAACAAGCCGACTACCGCGACCAATACATTTATGACATTAGGTTTCATCTCGCCTCCCGATCACGACTGAGCAAAGAATCACGCGCACGTTGCGCCGCACTGTTGTCATTACTTTGCGAACTAACTGGTGCCACTACAGGTGAGGCTTCGACCACAGATGCGCCGCTACGACTGGCTTCTATCAACTTATCTAAAGGCAAATACAACATGCTATTACCATTTTTCTGATCGACCATCACCTTGCTGATATTGCCCATCACCTGCGACATCATGTCGATGTACATACGCTCACGCGTCACCGCAGGGGATTTTTCATACTCAACTAAAATTTGCTTAAAGCGACTAGCATCACCCTCGGCATTAGCAATCACGCTTTGCTTATAACCTTCCGATTCTTCCTTCAAGCGCGCAGCCATCCCCTTGGCACGCGGCACAACATCTTTCGCGTAAGCATCGCCCTCGGATTTTTGACGCTCACGATCCTGCCCTGCTTTTACCGCATCTTCAAACGCCGCTTGCACCTGCTCTGGTGGCTGCGTACCTTGCATAGTGATTTGCTTCACCACGATGCCCGACTTATATCTATCCAAAACTTCTTGAATCAACTTAGTCACATCGACTGCGACTTTTTCACGCTCTTCGTACAAGACTTTATCCATGGTGCTTTTACCCACCACTTCGCGTATCGCCGTCTCCGCCGCTTGACGCACGTTCTCATCGGGATTGCGGTTATTGAATAAATACTCGCCCGGATCGCGCAAGGTGTATTGCACGGCGAACTGAATGTCGATGATATTTTCATCGTCGGTCAGCATCAGCGACTCTTTCAACATTTTATTTTTGACGTTGTCGCGATAGCCAATTTCCATGGTGCGCACTTGACTCAAATTGACCATTTCAACGGTTTCAATCGGATAGGGGAAGTGCCAACGCGGCCCCGCCTCGGTCGTTTCAACTTGCTTACCAAAACGCAACACCACGCCGCGCTGACTCGCATCGACAATATAAAAACCCGTCGCCAACCAAATTAGCAGACCAATAATCGCCACTAGCCCCACGCCACCAGCGATGCTAGCTGCGGGCGGTGTAGGCGCGCCATTATTAGGATTGCCACGCGCATTTTTACCGCCCATCAGAGCGGCAATTTTGGCGTTTAATTTACGCAACAATTCTTCTAAGTCTGGCGGGCCACCATTGTTGTTTTTGCCCCATTGCGGATCGTTTATTCCCATGACTCTCTCGCTTGTTTAAGTTGCTTCTCAATAATTGTGGCCGCTTGACGCGCCGCACGAATTTCCAACAAAGTTTGTCTCAAATCTTCCAAGCCTGCGCCGCTTTGCGCGCTCAAAAAAACGCGCGAGATTCTATCATGCTCGTCGCGAATGATGCCCGCCTCAGCCCCCTCAACTTGGTCAATTTTATTGAACACTAGAATCTGTGGAATATCCCCCGCGTCGATTTCAGCTAAGACTTTATTCACTTCAGCAATTTGATCGTCGTGATTCGGATTGCTCAAATCCACCACATGTAGCAATACATCCGCCTGTATGGTTTCTTCCAACGTGCTGCGAAACGCAGCAACCAAACCATGCGGTAAATGACGGATAAAGCCCACGGTGTCCGACACCACAATCTCGCCCTGCCCTTCGGCATACATCTTGCGCGAAGTGGTATCCAGCGTAGCAAACAACTGATTCGCCACATACACATTTGCTTTGGTGAGGCGATTGAATAAGGTTGATTTACCCGCGTTGGTATAGCCCACAATCGAGACCGATAACACGTCGGAACGATTACGCGAACGACGCAACAAATCGCGCTGACCTTTTAATTTCTCCAGCCGTTCTTTGAGCAAATGCACACGCTTATCTAACTTACGTCTATCCAACTCCAGCTGCGTCTCGCCTGGCCCACGCGCGCCTACCGCAAATTTTTGCTGCCCCATGTCGGCGTTTTGCCCCACCAAGCGCGTGGATAAATACTTGAGCTGGGCTAATTCAACTTGCACTTTGCCTTCGTGACTTTGCGCACGCTGCGCAAAAATATCCAAAATCAACATGGTGCGATCTATCACCCGCGTAGCTAACTGCGTCGTTAAATTACGCATTTGCGCAGGCGACAATTCGTGATTAAAAATCACCAAAGGCACTTCCATGCGCTCAACCATTTCGGCGATTTCTTGCACTTTGCCGCTCCCTGCAAACAAGGCAGCATCAGGGCGTTGCCGCTTCGCTTCAACCGTTGCTAACACACGCACCCCCGCCGTTTCGGCGAGCAGGCGCAGCTCAGCCAAGCTCTCGTGATAATCGGTATCGCCTAAGTCGATACTGACTAACAGCGCGGATTCAGGACCAGAGGAGGTTTGCTGCATTATTCAGCAGAATTTTCAACAGGAACGGTGACGGGACGGGCGGGAACGATGGTCGAAATAGCGTGCTTGTAAACCATTTGAGTGACGGTATTTTTCAACAAAACGACATATTGATCGAACGATTCAATATGTCCTTGTAACTTAATGCCATTGACCAAATAAATGCCCACTTGAACATGCTCTTTACGCAATGCGTTCAAAAATGGATCTTGTAACTGCTGTCCTTTAACGGTCATTTTATAGCTCTTGTAATAGTAAACGGGTCGCCACTTTACTGGATTAGCAGCTTACTGTGAATTGGTATTTATCATAAAGCACCTAATTACATCAATACACCGCAGTTATTTGCGATATGCCATGTTTATAAGCCTCAGTTAATGAGCCATTCATATTGACGAAAGTAAGTTTTGATCATCATTCGTTGGTGAGCTATTTTTTAACTTGGGTGCGAACCGCATTTATTTGACAAGAGAACGTCCGTTCTGTAAAGTTCGCAGCACGTTCGTTCTGTAGGAGACTCAAATGAGTGATTTCACTTCCGCCGATGCTGGCACAAACCCGAAAGACCAAGAGTATTTAAGCCGCTTGCAAGACTATTACGCCGAGTGGAAAAGCATTCCGTCGTATGCGAAGTTGTGCGAAGTGTTTGGCATCACCTCTAAATCGTGGGTTAAAGCCATACTCGATCGACTCTGTATTGCGGGTTTTATTGAGCGAACACCGGATGCCGTATGGGTTCCTACCCGTCAATTTTTTGCTCGACCACTAGCCGAATCTACGGTGCAAGCGGGGATGCCGCAAACGGTGACGGCGACTTCAGGCGATTATTTTTTGATTGATGAAATGCTGATTGACACACCGTCTAAGACCACGCTGATTACGGTTAAAGGCGAGTCGATGATAGATGCGGGTATTCACGATGGCGATGTCGCCGTAATTGAGAAACGTATGACGGCCAACATCGGCGACATCGTGGTCGCGATTGTTGATGATGAATTCACCCTTAAAACCCTAGACAAAGAAAAAGGTCAATTCATTTTGCGCCCTGCTAATCCTGCTTTTGCCGTGATTCGTCCGCACGGAAAACTCGAAATTTTTGGCGTCTTAGTTGGCTTAATTCGCAAGTATCGGAGATAAACATGGCGACTTTATTGCAAAGCAAATCGCGCAGTATGTCGTCCTCGTTACTGTCGCTCACCTACCCTAGCAAAGCCTTATTTCATCGCCAGTTCGCGCTGTTGCGTCACGCTGTACCAGCAGGTATTCCGAGTGAAGCCGACGACGAAATCGAAACTCACATCAGCCTAGATGAACACCTGATTGAGCATAAAGAATCAACATTCTTTATGCGCGTGGCGGGCGATTCAATGCGCGGTCTCGGTATATTTGATGCCGATTTATTGGTGGTAGATCGCGCGATGCCTGCAAGCAACGGCAGCGTGGTCATCGCAGTAGTCGATGGCGAATTTACCGTTAAACAACTCATTTACACTGCGACGGGTAGATTACTGCGCGCCGCCCATCCCGACTATGCCGATTTAATTATTCAGCCCGAACAAGACTTGTCGATTTGGGGCGTGGTGCAGTGGAACGTGCATAAAGTTCAAGCCGCAAATTAAGCGATAAATAGTGCTGCAAGCCCAGCACGTCAGAAGAAACGGGAAGAAACGGAAGGCTTGCTCAGTTTGCTGCCGCTTCAGGTTCTAGCAAGGCACTGATGTCTTGCAGCGTGGGCAATTCGTTCAAGCTGCGCAAATTCAAATCGTCTAACAGACGCTTGGTGCTGGCAAACAGCTCTGGTTTACCTGGCACATCCCGCGTGCCGACGATGTCTATCCAGCCGCGTGCTTCTAAGGTTTTGAGAATTTGAGCCGAGACCGTTACGCCTCGGATTTCTTCAATGTCACCACGCGTAACAGGCTGGTGATAGGCAATGATGGCAAGCGTTTCGAGTACTGCGCGCGAGTAACGCGGTGGCTTTTGCGGATTTAATCTATCCAAATAAACTTGCATGTGCGGGCGCGCGCGAAACCGCCAACCGCTTGCCACACAACACAACTCCACGCCGCGTCCCGCCCAACTGCTCGCCAATTCGTTTAACAAAACTTCCAACTGGCGATTGTCTAGCGACACCTCACTGAGCTTTTTTAATTCGCTTAATGGCAAAGGTTCGTTGCTGGTGAGCAGCGCGGTTTCTAATACAATTTTCAGCTCGTCGGTGTTCATTTTCCCATCGAACAAATCCGTGCGGATTTGATTTACTGCCACTGATGTCGAGGCTTTGACGGGCTCAGCACGAACGGGGGTTGGGGATTCATCGCGTAGCTCAGGCTTCAGCCTGACTGGTCGGGTTGAAACCCGCCCTACCTCACTCGTCGTTAATGGCGCGATTGGTGCGGACATAGATACTCCCAAAGGTTTCTGTTTGTTGAATCTCGACTAAAAATTCCTTAGCTAATTCGAGAATAGCGATAAAGGTCACGACCATTTTTGGCAATCCATCGTCTAGCTCGAACAGGCTTTCAAATAGCACATATTCGCCACTTTTCAAACTGCGCAGCACATGCGTCATTTGCTCGCGCACCGACAATTGTTCGCGGCGGATGGTGTGATGCTTTGAGTTTTTAGCGCGCGTCAGCAGCCCTAACCAAACGCGTCAGCAGCCCTAACCAAACTTGTTTCAAATCTTCTACGCTCACTTCGGGCAAGCGTTGTTGCACGGTGGTCTCGACGAAAACTTGCACGATTTCAAAATCGCGTTGGGCTTGCGGCAGGGCGTTTAATTGCTGCGCCGCCAATTTCATTTGTTCGTATTCCAGCAAACGGCGCATCAATTCGGCGCGTGGATCTTCGCCGCTGTCGTCGGCAATTTTGCTAATTTTGGGCAGCAACATGCGC
>JBJORQ010000054.1:0-28208 GCA_046049345.1 Pseudomonadota bacterium
CCCATATTTCTTTGTTTGACGGCACGCTGCAAGGTTTTGAGCTGACTGATAAGCCTGCTTTTTGCTTCCAAGGTCATCCCGAAGCGAGCCCCGGTCCGCATGACGTTGATGCGCTATTCGATAAATTTGTAGCACTGATGGAGAAGGCTAGTCATTAGTGATCGGTCGTTAGTTTTTAGTTAAAGCCGCGCAGCGACAAGCCCAACTAAAAACTAGCGACTAACAACTAAGAGCTAAGAGCTAAAAAAATGGCAAAACGTACAGACATTAAAACCATCCTCATCATCGGTGCGGGACCCATTGTGATTGGGCAGGCGTGTGAGTTTGATTATTCGGGCGCGCAAGCGTGCAAAGCCTTGCGCGAAGAGGGTTACCGCGTGGTGTTGGTGAACTCCAATCCCGCCACAATTATGACCGACCCGAATATGGCAGATGCGACCTACATCGAGCCGATTACTTGGCAGATGGTGGAGAAAATTATCGCTAAAGAACGTCCTGAAGCAATTTTGCCGACCATGGGTGGACAGACCGCGCTGAATTGCGCGCTGGATTTGGCCAAGCATGGCGTGTTGGAAAAATACAATGTCGAGATGATAGGCGCGTCGCGTGAGGCCATCGACATGGCGGAAGATCGCGAAAAATTCAAGCAAGCAATGACGCGGATTGGCTTGGCTTCGGCGAAATCGATGATTGCGCATTCGATGGAAGAAGCCTTGCAGGTGCAGCAAGTGTTGGGTTTCCCCACTGTGATTCGTCCCTCGTTTACGATGGGTGGTTCTGGCGGCGGTATTGCTTACAACCGCGAAGAATTTGTTGAGATTTGCGAACGCGGGCTAGAAGCCTCACCGACTTGCGAGCTGCTGATTGAAGAATCGCTGCTAGGTTGGAAAGAGTACGAAATGGAAGTGGTGCGTGACCGCAATGACAATTGCATCATCATCTGCTCGATTGAAAATTTAGACCCGATGGGTGTACATACGGGTGATTCGATTACCGTCGCGCCTGCGCAAACGTTGACTGACAAGGAATACCAAATTTTGCGTGATGCCAGCTTGGCGGTGTTGCGTGAAATCGGTGTCGAAACGGGCGGCTCGAACGTGCAGTTCTCCATCAATCCAGAAGATGGTCGCATGGTGGTGATTGAGATGAATCCGCGCGTGTCGCGTTCATCCGCGCTGGCATCCAAAGCGACAGGTTTTCCGATTGCTAAAATCGCAGCGAAACTGGCGGTCGGCTATACGCTGGACGAGCTACAAAACGATATTACTGGGGGTGCTACGCCTGCTTCGTTTGAGCCAACGATTGATTACGTCGTGACCAAAATTCCGCGTTTCGCTTTTGAAAAATTCCCGCAAGCCAATGATCGATTAACCACGCAAATGAAGTCGGTGGGCGAGGTGATGGCGATTGGTCGCACCTTCCAAGAATCGTTCCAAAAAGCCTTGCGCGGCTTGGAAGTTGGCGTGAACGGCTTGGATAGCAAATCAACTGATCGCGATGCGATTTGTGCCGAGTTGGGTAACCCTGGCCCCGAACGAATTTGGGCGGTGTCGGATGCGTTCCGTTTGGGCATGAGCGTGGACGAAGTGTTTGCGATTAGCAAAATCGACCCGTGGTTTTTGGTGCAAATCGAAGACTTGATACGCCAAGAAAATTCGCTGTTGCAACGCGATTTAGATAGCATTAAGTTCGACGAAATGCGCGCGCTGAAACGCAGCGGTTTTGCTGATGCGCGTATTGCTGCATTGCTGCAAACCGACGACGCAGCGGTGCGTGCCTATCGTCACGCGCTCGGTGTGCGACCTGTGTATAAGCGCGTGGATACTTGCGCGGCGGAGTTTTCGACTAACACCGCGTACATGTATTCGACGTACGAAGAAGAGTGTGAATCGCTGCCGACTAACAACAAGAAAATTATGGTGTTGGGTGGTGGGCCGAATCGCATCGGGCAGGGCATTGAGTTCGATTATTGCTGCGTTCACGCGGCGTTGGCGATGCGCGAAGATGGTTATGAAACCATCATGCTCAACTGCAATCCTGAAACAGTATCAACCGACTACGACACTTCGGATCGCTTGTATTTTGAGCCGCTGACTTTGGAAGATGTGCTCGAAGTAGTCGCCATCGAAAAACCGATTGGCGTCATCGTGCAATATGGTGGACAAACACCGTTGAAATTAGCGCATGGTTTAGAAAAAGCCGGCGTAAAAATTATCGGCACGACTCCCGACATGATCGACAAGGCCGAAGATCGCGCGCGTTTTCAAGCCATGTTGCGTGAACTCGATTTGCAACAACCGCCCAATCGCATCGCCAGTAATGGCATAGCCGCGTTGGCAGGTGCGGCGGAAATTGGCTACCCCTTGGTGATGCGTCCCTCTAACGTATTGGGCGGGCGCGGTATGGAAATTATTCATGCTCAGCCTGATTTAGAACGCTATATGCGCGACGCGGAAGAGTTGGCTAAAACCTACCCTGAGCGTATGCCGATTTTGCTGGATAGATTTTTGAATGACGCAATCGAAGTCGATGTGGATGCGGTGTCGGACGGCGTGCAAGTCATCATCGGCGGCATCATGGAACATATCGAAGAGGCTGGTGTACATTCGGGCGATTCAGCCTGCTCTTTGCCGCCGTTTAGTTTATCGCTGGCAATGCAAGATGAGCTGCGTCGTCAGACTGTGGCGATGGCAAAAGCCTTGAATGTAGTGGGCTTGATGAACGTGCAGTTCGCGATTCAAGGCGACACGGTGTATGTGCTGGAAGTGAATCCGCGCGCCTCACGCACCGTACCGTTTGTGTCTAAAGCGACGGGCGTGGCGTTAGCCAAAATTGCGGCGCGCTGTATGGCAGGTCAGACGCTTGCCTCACAAGGCATCACTAAAGAAGTCATCCCACCGTTTTACTCGGTCAAAGAAGCGGTATTCCCGTTCATTAAATTCCCTGGGGTCGATATTATTTTGGGCCCAGAAATGAAATCGACGGGCGAGGTAATGGGCGTGGGCGACACCTTCGCCGAAGCGTTTGTGAAGTCACAATTAGCCGCGAGTGTGAAGTTGCCTAAGTCGGGAAAAGTGTTTATCAGCGTGCGTGAAGCTGATAAAGTGGGTGCGGTGGAAGTCGCACGTTCCTTGGTGGGATTGGGCTTTACGGTGTTGGCAACACGCGGCACAGCGGCGGTGATTGCTGCCGCAGGCGTGGACGTGACGACGGTGAATAAAGTGGCTGAAGGTCGTCCGCATATCGTCGATATGATTAAAAACGGCGATGTCAGCCTGATTATCAATACCGTCGATAGCAAACCGTCCGCGATGCGTGATTCGTATTCGATCCGCAATGCCGCGCTGCAAGGTCGGGTGACTTATTACACCACCCTGGCTGGCGCGCGCGCCGCGTGTATCGGCATGCAGCATTTAACCGGTTTGCAGGTGTATGACTTGCAATCGCAACACAAACGCTTACTGGCGAGTAAGTAGTCGGTAGTCGTGAGTGGTTAGTAAAGACCGCGCCGCGACATCCACACTGACCAATTGCCACTTACGATTCAACACTTACCATTTTTTACGAGTACTTCCACTATGAGCAAAGTTCCTTTAACCGCAATCGGCGCAGAAAAAATGCGTGCTGAGTTGCACAACTTAAAAACCGTGCAGCGACCGTCGGTGATACAGGCGATTTCTGAAGCGCGTGCGCAAGGTGATTTGTCGGAGAACGCTGAGTACGATGCGGCTAAAGAGCGTCAAGGCTTTGTCGAAGGGCGCATTCAAGAGCTAGAAGGCAAGCTCGGCAGCGCGCAAATTATTGATCCGCGCGCCATCAATGCTGATGGTCGTTGCGTGTTTGCTTCAACCGTGATTTTGGAAGATGTGAAAAACGGCGATGTAGTGACGTACCAAATTGTCGGCGAAGACGAAGCCGATATACGCCAACGCAAAGTCTCGATTAGCTCACCGATTGCGCGTGCTTTGATAGGAAAATACAGCGGAGATATTGCAGAAGTGCAAGCCCCAGGCGGGGTCCGTGAGTACGAAGTGGTAGAGGTTCAGTACATCTAGAAAAACAGTTGCAAGCAGTCGTTAGTCGCTAGTTGGGTTTGCTAATTACTAACGACTCATCACTAATTTTTAATTGCGACTAGCAAGTTGCTTTTTAGTGAGTTTTTTTCCTTTGTGGCGAGGCATCTTTTTGATGGCGATGGTTTTGGGTTCTAAGTCTTTTAGGTAGATTACTAAAATTTTGCCGATGTGTTGTACGGGTGCTGCGTGCAGCTGGGTACAAATTTCGGTGAACATGGTTTCGCGTAACTCACGGTCATCACCCATGACGCGAATTTTAATCAGCTCATGGCGTTTCAAATCAGCAGCAATTTCTTTTAATACCGATTCAGTCAAGCCAGCGTTGCCGATCATCACGGTAGGTTTTAATGAATGGGCGCGGCCTTTAAGGGCGAGGCGTTCGGATACGGTCAGCGTCAACATATTAACTTTCAAAAAATAAGGTCGAGATTCTAAACGATGCAGCCCTCTAAGACTAGTAAACAATGGATGCGCGAGCATGTTAATGATCCTTATGTGCAAATGGCGCAGAAGGATGGCTATCGCTCTCGTGCCGCCTACAAGCTGCTCGAAATCAATGCTAAAGATAAATTACTCAAGCCGAATATGGTGGTAGTGGATTTGGGCGCAACGCCTGGCGGCTGGTCGCAAGTGGCTGCGCGAGAAATTGGGCGGGGCGGCAAAGTGATTGCGCTGGACTTGTTGCCTTTAGATCCCTTATCGGGCGTGGATTTTATTCAAGGTGATTTTCGCGAAGATGCGGTGTTAAAACAATTACAAGATTGTTTGGCAGGTCGCCAAGTCGCCCTTGTTATTTCCGACATGGCTCCCAACATGAGCGGAGTGTTAAATGCCGATTTGGCACGCGCACTGTATTTAGCGGAGTTGGCACTGGAGTTTGCCTACGAACAATTGCAGGTCGATGGCTATTTTTTGGTGAAAGTGTTTCAAGGCGCAGGTTTTGAAGACTATTTGAAATTGATGCGCAGCCGCTTTAGTAAAGTGGTGACGCGTAAACCGAAAGCCTCTAGAGACCGCAGCAGCGAGCTCTATCTCTTAGCAACAGGGAAGATTTCTTAGCTGCAAGAGTGTCTCGAAAAATTCAAATATCGAAGCGAGGCTAGGCGCGAATAAAAAATTACGACGACGCACTTGTCCTCAGGTGCTTTGGCTGGGGATAGACCAATTATGTAATGAGTAATTTTTTATTAGCAACAACGCATCGCGAAGAGATTTTGATTTTGCGAGATACCCTTGAGTAATGAAGTAAAGCATAGTTTAATGCGCCTCCTTTGGGCATCACCCAAGGCTGATTTAAGGAAAACATTGTGAATAATTTTAAGAGTGTCGCTATTTGGTTGGTCGTCGCCTTGGTGCTGATGACGGTATTCAATTCATTTAACAATCATCAACAGCAAGCGTCGCAATCGCAGCTGGATTACTCGCAATTCCTTGACGAAGTGAAGCTTGGTCACATCGCCAAAGTCACCATCGAAGGTCGCACTTTGAAGGCGACTACCTCGGACGGCAAACGCGTCACCAGTTACGCGCCGAATGATTTGTGGATGGTGTCGGACCTGCTCAAAAATGGCGTGAAAATCGAAGCTAAAGCGGAAGAAGAACAATCATTTTTAATGAACATTTTCATCAACTGGTTTCCGATGTTGCTGTTGATTGGCGTGTGGGTATTTTTCATGCGTCAAATGCAAGGCGGCGGGGGTAAAGGCGGAGCATTTTCTTTTGGTAAAAGCAAGGCGCGTTTGTTAGACGAAACCAAAGAACGTATTACCTTTGCCGATGTGGCGGGTTGCGATGAGGCCAAAGAAGAAGTTTCTGAGCTGGTCGATTTCTTAAAAGACCCTAGCAAATTTCAAGCACTGGGCGGACGGATTCCGCGTGGCGTGTTGTTAGTCGGTAGCCCTGGTACGGGTAAAACGCTGCTGGCGCGTGCGATTGCGGGCGAAGCCAAAGTGCCTTTCTTTTCTATCTCTGGTTCAGATTTTGTCGAGATGTTTGTCGGCGTGGGCGCGTCACGCGTGCGCTCGATGTTTGAAGATGCTAAGAAACAAGCACCGTGCATTATTTTCATCGACGAAATTGATGCGGTCGGTCGTCATCGTGGCGCAGGCATGGGCGGCGGCAACGACGAACGTGAGCAAACGCTGAATCAATTGTTGGTGGAAATGGACGGCTTTGAAGGCGCGTCAGGCGTGATTGTGATTGCTGCAACCAATCGTCCTGATGTGTTGGATGCGGCCTTGCTACGTCCCGGTCGCTTCGATCGTCAAGTTGTGGTTGGATTGCCTGACATACGCGGCCGCGAACAAATTTTGTTGGTACACATGCGCAAAATCCCGATGGGCGGCGATGTGAAAGCCGAAGTGTTGGCGCGGGGTACGCCCGGTTTTTCAGGTGCGGACTTGGCGAATTTGGTCAACGAAGCGGCGTTGTTCGCAGCGCGTAGCAATAAGCGTTTTGTCGAGATGGATGACTTCGAGCGCGCCAAAGACAAAATTATGATGGGTGCGGAACGTCGCGGCATGGTGATGCCCGAAGACGAACGTCGCAATACCGCCTATCACGAATCAGGTCATGCTGTGGTGGCGCGCTTGCTGCCTAAGACTGACCCTGTGCATAAAGTCACGATTATTCCGCGCGGGCGTGCCTTGGGTTTGACCATGCAGTTGCCGACCGAAGACCGTTACAGCATGGATAAAAATCGCATCCTCGATACCCTCGCGGTGCTGTTCGGCGGGCGTATTGCGGAAGAGTTATTTATGAATCAGATGACCACGGGCGCGTCCAACGATTTTGAACGTGCTACCGCGATGGCGCGCAAGATGGTGACGCAGTGGGGTATGTCGGAAGCCTTAGGCACGATGGTGTATAGCGAGGCTGAAAGCGATAGCTCGCAGCCTAATTTCACCCGCAGTATTTCCGAGGCAACACTGCAAAAAGTGGATGCCGAAGTGCGTCGCATCCTTGACCAACAATACAATTTAGCGCGCCATTTGATTGAAACCAATCGCGACAAAATGGAAGCGATGACGGCGGCGTTGCTCGAATGGGAAACCATAGATGCCGACCAAATCAACGACATCATGGCAGGCAATCCCCCGCGTCCACCTAAGCCTCAAGCGGTGCAAGCCCCGCTGCCGCCACAAGATACGCCGCCTGCGACCCCCGCTGCTGCGACGACTACTCAAGAAACCTGAAAAGCAGCCAGTAGTCGTTAGCGGGTAGCGAAAACCTCATACTCTCTCTCGCTTGCCCATCCTTTAGTGATGGGCATTGTCAATGTCACGCCAGATTCTTTTTCCGATGGCGGGCGGCATGTTGCTATCGACGCAGCACTGGCACACGCGCATCGCTTAATCGCGGAAGGGGCGGACATTCTCGACATCGGCGGCGAATCGACGCGGCCGGGTGCTGTACCTGTTGCGCTAGCAGATGAATTAGCGCGCGTGATTCCGCTGATTGAAGCTCTGCGCGGCATTGCTATTCCGATTTCTATCGACACTTATAAACCTGAAGTCATGGCGGCGGCGATTGCGGCGGGCGCGTCTATGGTTAACGACATCAACGCGCTGCAAGACCCAGCCGCATTGGCGGTGGTGGCAGCGCACAACGTCGCGGTGTGTTTGATGCACAAACAAGGCGAGGTGCAAACCATGCAAGCCGCGCCGCGCTATCGCAACGTGGTGGATGAGGTGCGCGAGTTTTTACGCGCCCGCGTCGAAGCGTGTGAAGCGGCGGGAATCGAGTCGGATCGTATCGTGATTGATCCGGGTTTCGGCTTTGGTAAAAGCGTCGCGCATAATTTCTCGATGTTGGGCAACTTGTCAGAATTCGCTGAAATTGGTATGCCTGTTTTGGCTGGCTTGTCGCGTAAATCTATGTTGGGCGAAGTGACCGGACAGCCGGTAGAGCAACGCCTAAGTGCGAGTGTGGCAGCGGCGTTAATCGCGGCGCAGCGTGGTGCAGAGTTATTGCGTGTACACGATGTGCGCGCGACGGTGGACGTATTGAAGATTTGGAGCGTGGTGAATTAAGCCGTGATTGTTGCATCGGCTGCATTTGCAAAGAACACTAAACCTGTAGGAGCGCGATTTATTGAGTGATGTTTTGGGTGTCGCTATCGCGCAACCAGTCGTGCTCCTACACATTACAAGCAACTCGCCTAGGCTTAGGCACTGAAAATTTTTTAGGAATGACAACAATGAGCAAAAAATATTTTGGTACAGATGGTGTGCGCGGACGTGTCGGCGTGCATCCGATTACCCCGCAATTTGTCATGCAGTTGGGCTATGCCGCTGGCAAAATTTTAGCGACGGCTGAACATACTGAGGGCGAACGTGCTGCGGTGATTATCGGTAAGGACACGCGCATTTCGGGCTATTTGCTCGAATCCGCACTTGAAGCAGGCTTGATTGCAGCGGGGATAGATGTGTATTTGGCGGGGCCGATTCCGACTCCAGCCGTGGCTTATTTGGCGCGTACTTTGCGTTTGCAAGCGGGCGTTGTGATTTCCGCTTCGCACAATCCGTATGAAGATAACGGCATCAAATTTTTCTCGGCGCAAGGCACAAAATTACCCGACAGCGTTGAACATGCGATTGAAGATCAGCTCGATTTACCCATGCTGTGCAACGATTCGCACGCCTTGGGTAAAGCTAAACGCATCAACGATGCGGTGGGGCGTTATATCGAATTTTGCAAAAGTACCTATCCGTCTGACCTGAATTTACGCGGCTTAAAAATCGTCGTCGATTGCGCACATGGCGCGACCTATCACATCGCGCGCGAGGTGTTTCACGAACTGGGCGCGGACGTGGTGGCAATCGGTGCGACCCCAAACGGCACGAATATCAACGATGGTTATGGCGCAACCGCACCGAAAAATTTACAAGCTGCCGTACTGGAACATCACGCCGATGTCGGCATTGCCTTGGATGGTGATGGTGACCGTTTGGTGATGGTGGATGCGGCGGGCGTGTTGTACGACGGCGACCAGTTGCTCTATGTGATTGCGCGTCATCGTCAAGCGATGGGTACGATGAGCGGTGGTGTCGTTGGCACGCTGATGACCAATTTGGCGTTTGAACACGCCATGCAAAAACTGGACATCCCTTTTAAGCGCGCCAAGGTAGGCGATCGTTATGTGATGGAAAGTTTGCAAGAACAAGGTTGGCAGCTCGGTGGCGAAAATTCAGGCCACATTATTTGCTTGGATAAACACAGCACGGGCGACGGCATTATCGCTGCGCTGCAAGTGCTACACGCCTTACGCGCGCAGGGTTTATCGTTGGCACAAGCTGCCAGCGAATTGCGCATGTACCCGCAAGTTTTGATTAACGTGAAAGTTGCCAAAGCGGGCAGTTTGTTAGAAAATGCCGCTGTTAAAGCGGCAGTTGCAGATGCCGAAATCGCCTTGAACGGCAAAGGTCGCGTGCTATTGCGTCCTTCTGGCACGGAGCCTTTGCTACGTGTGATGGTGGAAGGCGAAGACCGCGCCTTAGTTGAAAATTGCGCCAAAACAATCGCCGATGTGGTGCGTAGCTTGGCGAATTAAAACTGAGTTTGTAGCCCAAACGACAGACAAAAAAATCCCGCCATTCGGCGGGATTTTTTATGATGATTTTGTAGGGGGGAGTGGAAAAACCAGTGCATCGCTTTTCCCCTTTACCCACAAGGCACGCAGTGCCGTTCCACTCACCACTTTTCCACTTCCCGTTTCTAGAACTCCGCCTGCACGCCAAACGACAGCGGCAATACGAAGGGATAGATAGGTTCTTTAGCGGTGTAGGTGGGGTCGTAGCTGTAGCCGACCACGTTTTTGCGTTGATAGACGTTGTTCAATTCGACGTAGTAATTAAGTATGTAATCAGGTTTTTTTACTGCCTCACGTTGCAAGCGCACATCGAGTTGATGATAGGTCGGCAAGGTGCCTGAGTTAATCGCGCCATAGTTGGGAATGTTGCCGCCATTGGGGTAAACGCCTAGCGAGCCGTTAATCGGGGTGTAGGGCGCACCTGAATGCACTTGCCATTTGCTGCCGAACGACCAGCCATCTTCCAACTGCATATTCGCCACCCAAGTGGCATTCACGGGCTGATCGAGTGCATAGCGAAACGATGCGCCGGTGAGGTCATTGCGGCGCGTTGATTTTGCCAGCGACACCGACAACCAGCCTGTTACATCGCCTGATTGCGCTTGCGCAATATCCTTTTTGAGCAGCATTTCCAAGCCATAGGCTGTGCCGCTGCCTGCGTTGATGTAGTTGAGCGTGGGACTATCGACGGTGAGGTTGCTCAACTTTTTATAGTAGCTCTCGCCCTTAATCGACCAAACGTTATCGAGCTGCTGCGTGATGCCTACGACGCTGTGTTCGGCGCGCAAATGCGCCAAGTTGGGGTTGCCAAAGTTGCGCGAAATTTCTTGTCCTGTGGGCATTTGGTTGTGTCGTCCCCAGCCTGCGGTGTACAGCGTTTGCGGTGTGGCTTGATATTCCACACCTAGCCTTGGTTCGGTATAGCTGCGGCGCAAATAATCTTCATAGCTGTAGCGCACGCCCGTGACCAAAGTCAGTGCGGGATGAACATGCCAGCGGTCTTGCAGCGAGCCGTCTATTGCTTGGCTGACAAAGCTATCTATCAATCGCACATTCGGCGCGTTGGTGAAATTACAGTTGGGATTGAACTGCGTACAGGTGGTATTTTTGATGTCGGCATTGATGTCGATTTTGCTGCGCGTCAAGTTGCTACCGAGTGCCAATTCGTGAGTGTCTGCAACAGGGAAAATGATGCGTTCGCGCAGCATCATATCGTCCACCGCCACCGAGATATTGCCCGCACCGCCGACACGGGTGGTAAAGCCAGAAGCAATATGTTCGACGGCTAATTTGTTGGTGACTGAATTAAATAATACTGAATCTAGGCTGGCTGCTTGCATGTTGAATCGGTCTGACAAAGCTAAATTTCCCGCCAAGATGGGGTCTTGTTTAGCGAGGTTAGAAGTCGTGCCGATGTTGAGTTTGAGCGTGTCGGCAGCACCTTGCGCGTGCAGCGTGAGCTTGTGATTGTCGCTTAATTGCGCCACATATTTGCCTTGGTAATCGGCGTAATTGGGGATTTGTACGGTGATGCCTTTACGCTCAACTTGCTTAATCAGCAGGTCGATATAGCTACGTCGTGCGGCAAAATAAAATGCTTGATTTTCATTGATCGGGGCTTCAATGAGCACGTCTGCGCCGAGCAAATTGACATTGACTTTGCCGCCCAATTTATCGCGGCGCGGTTCACGCAATGCCACATCTATCACCGCGCCTGTGACGTTGCCGTAGTGCGGCGGAAACGCCGCGCTGTACAGATTAAAGTCGCGAATTAAATCGGCATTAAACACACTGATGCCGCCGACATGAAAAATTTTCCCAATCGGTAAATCATCCACGTAATAGGCGTTGTCTTGCGGTCCCGAACCGCGCACCGCAGGGCGACCGCTGTTGCTAGAAACCACGCCGGGCAAGGATTGCAAGGCTTTGAGTGGATCGCCGCTGGTGCCTGCGATGTGTCGCGCTTGCTTGCCCGACAGCACGCTTTTGCTAACTTGGTCGGGGCTGCGTTGCGCTTGGATGGTGACTTCGGGCAACAGCGGCGGGGCGGCTTCTTCGGCGTACGCGCTGCTGGCGAATATCAACAACAATAGGCTGCTAGGTTTCATCGCTTAAAACTCCATCAACTAAACGTAAACAACGCGGCATCCGCGCCGCAAGGGTGAGGTCGTGCGTGACCACGATAAAGCTGGTGGCAAGTTGTTCGTTGAGCTGCGCCATCAAGTCGAATAAGGCTTGCGCGCTGTTGCGATCGAGATTGCCAGTTGGCTCATCCGCCAATACGCAGGCGGGTTCGGTGACTAAAGCGCGCGCTACCGCAACGCGTTGCCGCTCACCGCCCGACAGCTCGGCGGGCTGATGATGCAAGCGGTGAGCGAGTCCCACTTGCTCCAACATCGCGGCGGCACGCGGCTGCGCGTCGGCGCGCTTCATGCCGCGTATCAGCAGCGGCATGGCGACGTTTTCTAGCGCAGAAAATTCCGCTAACAGGTGATGAAATTGGTAGATAAAACCTAGGCTGTGATTGCGTAACTGACTGCGTGCCACCTCATTCATCGCTTGCACGTCCTGTCCCAAAATCTCCACGCTGCCACTGCTTGCGACATCCAAGCCGCCGAGCAAATGCAGCAAGGTACTTTTACCCGACCCCGAACTGCCGACAATGGCGATGCGCTCACCGCGCTGCACGTCTAAATTCACTTTGTTCAACACATGGACTTC
This sequence comes from Pseudomonadota bacterium, assembly GCA_046049345.1. GTDB lineage: Bacteria > Pseudomonadota > Gammaproteobacteria > Burkholderiales > Gallionellaceae > Gallionella. Next base: position 12,388 of record JBJORQ010000054.1, read on the forward strand.
GGATTTGCCAAGCACAAATTGCTTGCTCAAATCGCGACAAGAAATAATCTGCATATAAACCCTTTATAAATCGTAGCGAGCGGTTCGAGAGCAAGGCGCACGGAACGCAGCGAACGAAGACATACCGAATAGGTAGGCGAGGAGCGAGTACCGTGCAACGCCGCTCTCGAATCGCGCAGTAGATTTATTCATAACGCAAGGCCTCCGCTGGCTGGGTTTTTGACGCTCGATAGCTCGGGTAAAGCGTCGCCAATACGCTAATCACGAACGACAAACCCGTCACCAATAACACTTCGTCTAGATGTAAATCGCTGGGCAATTCGGTGATGAAATAAATGTCTTTGGCTAAAAACTGTACGCCAAATAAATGCTCGATAAACGGCACGACCACGTCGAGATTTAATGCCAGTAGCACGCCGCTGAACGCGCCAACAAAGGTGCCGATTAAGCCGATGACTACGCCTTGCACCATAAAAATTTTCATAATACTGGCGGGCGTCGCACCTAGCGTGCGCAGAATCGCGATGTCGGCTTGTTTGTCGGTGACCGCCATCACCAAAGTCGAGACGATATTGAAGGCGGCTACCGCGACGATGAGCGACAAAATGACGAACATCATTTTCTTTTCCATTTGCACCGCGCGGAAATAATTGCTGTTCTGATGCGTCCAGTCGTTGGCGTACAAATCAGGCGGTAAATGGCGTTGCAGCTCACGCGCAATTTTTGGAGCTTGGTCGATGTCGCGTAATTTTGTGCTGATGCCCGTGACCGCATCACCTAATTGGAATAGTTTTTGCGCATCGCCAATGTTAATTAACGCCAGCGAATTGTCATAGGGAGCCATGCCGATTTCAAAGATGCCAACCACGCGAAATTGCTTTAAGCGCGGCACCATGCCGGCGGGCGTAATCGAGCCTTGCGGTGCGATGAGCATGAGTTTTTCACCGAGCTGCACCCCTAGTGCGCGCGCCAAATCCGAGCCCAACACGATGCCGAATTCGCCACTTTTTAAGTCGCTCAAAGAACCCGCTTTAATTTTATTCGGCAAATCAGTAATGCCGACTTCCAGCTCAGGATGAATGCCGCGCACCATCACGCCTTGCACACTTTGCCCAAACGATAACATGCCTTGACCCGCCACATAAGGCGCGGCAGCCAGCACCTGCGGATACGCCAACACCTGCGCGAGTACCGCTTGGCTATCGTTCATGCGTCCGCCATCGGCGACCACTTCCAAATGCGGCGATGCGCCTAACATGCGTTCACGAATTTCTTTTTGAAAACCGTTCATCACAGACAAAACAACGATGAGCGCCATCACTCCCAACGCCATGCCCAGCATTGAGATTAACGAGATGAAGGAAATAAAATGATTGCGTCGTTTGGCGCGCGTATAGCGCAGGCCGATGAAGAGTTCGTAGGGTTGCAAGATAGTTTAGGGGATAGAAAATAAACGGGCGCGAGTGTGCCACAAAACAGGTGTTTTTAGGCAGGGCTTTTACACTCAAAAAGTTATACTTATTCCTCATTAAAGTCTCTGGCTGACACGAGAAAAACAGTATGCAGTGTTAAACTTCCACCCCTATGAACACTGTCCATCTTCTCCTCCCCGATTTATTTCTATCTGAGCAAATTGCCGCAGCAGTCAGTGCGGATTTGGCGTTGCCTAATCTGCGCAAATTGTTGGCACGGGCGACGCGTATTGCTTTGCCGAATGACGCGCGCAGCCTTGAGCAAACTTTGTGTGCGGCGTTCGCACTGTCGCTGCAAAACGATGTGCCGATTGCGCCGATTAGTGCCGCGTTTGATGGCTTGGAGGCGGGCATTTGGCTGCGCGCCGACCCCGTCAATTTGCGTTTGCAGCGCGACCAAATGCTGTTGAGCCAAACCGCCGTGAGTGCGAGTGAAGCGAGTGAAGTGTGTGCCGCGCTGAACGATTATTTTGCGGGGCAGGGCATGATCTTTGCCGCACCCCATCCGCAGCGTTGGTATGTGCGCCTAGACCGTTTGCCCGACATGCACACCACGCCGCTGAATGAGGTGATCGGGGCGAATGTGCGCGGGGCGTTGCCGCAAGGCAAAGATGCGGCGCATTGGCATCAAATTTTTAATGAGTTGCAAATGTTTTTACACGCGCATCCGCTCAATCAGGCGCGTGAAGCGCGCGGTGAGTTGCAGATAAATTCTTTGTGGTTGTGGGGGGCGGGAAGCAGCGTTGCCGCACTTCCAAGTGGCTATACGCAAGTCGCAGCAGATGACGAATTAGCGCAGATGTTTGCCGCTCATGCACAGACCGAGTGTGTGCCCTTGGGCGCGCACTGGCAGGCCGTTGCAGGTGCGCAGTTGTTGTTGTTTAGCGGCTTACGCCGTGCCTTACAAAATGGCGATTTACAAACGTGGCGTGAGGCGTTGCAGCAGTTTGAAATCCATTATGCGCAGCCGCTGTTGGCGGCGTTGAGCGCGGGACAGCTTCAATCTTTGCAACTGGATGTTTTGGCAGGTGAGCATTCCGCGCGATTTAATTTGCGTCGCGCCGCGACTTGGCGGGTGTGGCGGCGTAATGTCGCTTTGGCGGCATATTCAAAAAATTAACAGTAGGAGGCAACATGGATTTTTGGCAGAGCGCAATCACATTTTTTTGGCAAGGCGAATCGTTGCTGGTGGTGATGATGGCATTGGGTTTAGCGGCGATGCTGTATCAGTTTCATCGCGAAGCCCGCCGCAGCATCGTCAATACACTGAGCTTTTTTCTGGTGTGTTTGTTCGGACAATTTACCAGCGGACTGTTGTTCGCGATGTCTTTTATGCAAGCGGCAACCACCTTGCGTGAGGCGTTCGTTATTGGCAGCGGCATCGCCTTAATTCGCTTATGGGGTTTGCTGGTGTTCCGTTTAATTTTGCCCTTGGCGCATGTCTCGCCGCCGCGCATCGCCGAAGATATTTTTGTCATCATCGCCTACGTCGCTTGGGGTTTGGTGCGGCTGCGTTACGCGGGCTTGGATTTGGGCAGCATCGTGGCAACTTCGGCGATGATGACGGCAGTGGTGGCGTTCGCCATGCAAGACACGCTGGGCAACATTCTGGGCGGCTTGGCATTGCAGTTAGACAACTCGGTAGAGATTGGCGACTGGATTAAAGTCGATGATATTTCGGGGCGCGTGGTGGATATACGCTGGCGTTCCACGCTGGTGGAAACGCGCAATTGGGAGACCGTGGTGTTCCCCAATAGTCAGTTGATGAAAAATAAATTTTTGGTATTGGGACGACGCGCCGATCAGCCCGTGCAATGGCGACGTTGGGTGTGGTTTAACGTCAGCTTAGGCACTACGCCGACAAAGGTGGTGACGGCGGTGGAAGATGCAATTTGGCACGCTGAAATTAACAATGTGGCGAAATTCCCAGCGGCGAGTTGTGTGCTGATGGAAATCGACAAAGGCTGCGCGCGTTATGCCTTACGTTATTGGTTGACCGATTTGGCGGCGGACGATCCCACCGATGCGGCGGTGCGTTGGCATGTTTATACCGCGTTAGAACGCGTCGGTATCAAGCTCGCGGTGGAAGAACAAAATGTGCATTTCATTAAAGAAAATGAGAAGTACGAAGAGGCGGTGCAGCAGCGCGAATTAGCGCGGCGAATTAAAACACTACGTCGTGTCGATTTGTTCGAGCAACTCAGCGAAAAGGAATTCAATCATGTTGCTTCACGCTTGAAATACGCACCGTTTGCCAAAGGCAATGTGATTACTAAGCAAGGTACGATTGGGCAGCATTGGCTATTTATTATTTTGAACGGTGAAGCAGAAATTTATTTGGAAGGCATAAATAGTGAACGGCGCGTTGTCAATGTGTTAGGCAAAGGCGATTTCTTTGGTGAAATGAGTTTGATGACCGGTGCACCGCGCCGCGCCTCGGTAATTGCTAAAACTGACGTGGAATGTTATCGCTTGGACAAGGTCGATTTTGAGCAAGTGCTGCAAGCGCGTCCCGCCATTGCCGAAGCGATTTCGCATGTGCTGGTCGAACGTGTCGCACAACTCGATAGCGCGTTGCAAAATCTGGATGAAGAAAGCAAACACAATGAAATTCATAAACAGCATTCAGAAGTTTTACTGACGATTAAACGATTTTTTGGTTTGTAGAGGGATGCAGTCGTGCGTGATTAATTTTTAGTTCAGGCGCGCGCCTAACGCCTAACGCCTAACGCTTAACGCTTAACGACTAACGACTAACGACTAACGACTAACGACTAACGACTAACGACTAACGACTAACGACTAACGACAAGATTACTTTTTTAGATTTTGAAACGTCCATCGCCGATTTAGAAGAAAAAATTGAGCAGTTACGCGGTATGAATAATGATCCCGACATGGACATTAGCGACGAAATCGCGCAGTTGGAAACTAAGAGTGGCGCGTTGACTAAAGAGGTGTATAGCAAGCTCACGCCTTGGCAAATTTCGCAAGTGTCGCGTCATCCGCAACGCCCTTATACGCTCGATTACATCGAACATTTGTTTACTGATTTTGAAGAGTTACACGGCGACCGCGCTTTTGCCGACGACCGCGCCATCATTGGCGGGCTGGCACGTTTCAATGGTCAAAGTGTGATGGTCATCGGGCATCAAAAAGGTCGCGATACCAAAGAAAAAATCATGCGCAATTTTGGGATGCCGCGTCCAGAAGGCTATCGCAAGGCGATGCGTTTGATGCACTTGGCAGAGAAATTTGGCATCCCTGTTATCACCTTAATCGACACGCCTGGCGCGTATCCTGGTGTGGGCGCGGAAGAGCGCGGCCAGTCCGAAGCGATTGGGCGCAATCTGTACGAAATGACCGAGTTGCGCGTGCCAGTGATTTGCTTGGTCATCGGTGAAGGCGGCTCAGGTGGCGCGCTGGCAGTGGCGGTGGGCGACACGCTGATGATGTTGCAATACAGCACTTATTCGGTGATTTCGCCTGAAGGTTGTGCTTCGATTTTGTGGAAGAGCGCGGCAAAAGCCCCCGAAGCCGCCGAAACGTTAGGCATTACTGCGACGCGTTTGAAGGGATTGGGCTTGGTCGATAAAGTTATTCCTGAACCTTTAGGCGGTGCGCATCGCGACTATGTTTTGACCATGCAAAATGTTAAAAAAGCCTTGCAGGAAGAACTGAAAAAAGCCCAAAGCAAAACCACGCCTGAGCTGTTGGAAGCCCGTTTTAATCGTTTGATGAGTTTTGGTAAGTTCAAGGAAGTTGAGCTCGGTTAATCTGTTAGAGCGGGTCGCGCAACAACTGACCTCGCTCATTCCCCCGCATAGTCGTCTGCTCATCGCCTTAAGTGGCGGGGTTGATTCGGTGGTGCTGTTGCATCTTTTGCAGCAGCTCAAAACTCGTTTCGATTGGCAACTACACGCCGTACATGTGCATCACCAGCTCAGTCCTCATGCCGATAGTTGGGCGAATTTTTGCGCCCAGTTGTGCGCTGATTACGCCATCCTTTTTCATTTAGAACATATCGACATCACTCCGCTGCGCGAGCACGGCGTGGAAGCGGCGGCGCGTCAATTTCGTTATCAAGCCTTAGCCAAACACGCGAGCGATTTTTTACTGTTAGCGCATCACGCTGACGATCAGGCCGAGACGCTGTTGCTGCAATTGTTACGAGGTACTGGCGTGAAGGGTGCTGCGGCGATGCCGCTGTTGGCGCAGCGTGAGTGCGCTTGGTTGCGTCCGCTGCTGAATGTCACGCGCGCCGAAATTGTCACGTACGCGCGTGCGCAAAACTTGGCTTGGATAGAAGACGACAGCAACACCGATACGCGTTATGCGCGCAATTTTTTGCGCCTCAAGGTGATGCCCGTGTTGGCAGAAAAATTCCCCGTCTATCGCCAAACTTTAAGTCGTAGCGCGCAACATTTTGCCGAAGCGGCGAGCTTGCTCGATGAGCTTGCCGCGCTCGATGCCGTGCAGAGCATCGTAGGAGAAACCTTGTTTCTATCAGCGTTACAAGCACTCAGTGCAAGCCGTGCCAAAAATTTATTGCGCTACTTTTTACAACAACGCGGCGCGCCTATGCCGCAAGCCGTACAGCTAGACGAGTTGTTGACGCAACTGTTAAGCGCGCGTGACGATGCCATGCTGTGCGTGAGTTTTGCGGGTTGGCAAGTGCGGCGTTATCAGGGCGTGGTGTATGCGCAGCCAGCCTTGCCTGATTGCGCGGCATCGCTGTGTTTGCCTTGGCAAAATGAGGAAGCAATTTTTTGGCAGCCACTCAATACGCAGATTCATTTTTTAGCGGCGCGCGGGCAGGGCATTAGCCTCGCCAAACTCGCCCGCGCGCCCGTCACCTTACGACTGCGACAAGGTGGCGAAACCTTGCGTCCTTCGGCGAAATCAGCAACGCGTACCTTGAAAAATTTGCTGCAAGAGCAGAGCGTTCCCCCTTGGCTACGCGCCCGTTTGCCGCTGTTGTATTGCGGCGAAGACTTAGTCTGTGTGGCGGGTTTAATCACCGCTGATTTTCAGGCGAATGCAGAGGAGGCGGGAGTGGAAATTCAGTGGCGATAATTGCTTAATTTTGGCATCGCTAAATGCAAAAAAGCCGCACTTTGTAGTGCGGCTTTTTTATTTACAACGGCTGCTTACGCGGCGGGATGCTGGGTTTCAACTTGCTCTAATTTGTCGGCTTCCACATACACTTCGCGTTTGCGTTCACGACGGCGTGGCGCATAGCTAGGTGCATTGTTGTTATTAGGTTTAGCTGCTTTAGCAGGATTGGTTTCAATCTGCGTCAAGTTCGCTACGGTTTCAACCACAACGGGAACAACTACAGTCGGCATCGCGACGTATTCGCTCGGACTGACCATACCCGCTGGCATCGCCACATATTCGCTCGGAGCAGGGAACGTTGCGACATTCAGTGTCGCAGTATTTTCACCGACTACATCACGACGTTCACGTTCACGACGACCACCGCGACGACCACGACGACGCGCACCTTCACGCGCTGCCGTTTCTTCGCCCACATCGGCTAGCACAGGCGGGGTAAAGGTGGCGGTGACAATTTCTGCCTTGTCTTCACGCGGTGGGCGCGGAGCTTTCGGCGGACGCGGTTCGCGCGGCTCTTTGGCTACTTTTGGTTCACGCACTTCAGCGGCTTTGGCAGGATTTTGTACCGGCTTATTACGTTCGCGACGGGCGTTGTTTTGCTCCGCGCGCTCAGAATTTTTCTCGCCTTTTTCCGCGCCTGCTTGGACACCTTGCTGACCACGTTCCCGACGCTTGTTGTTGTCGCCACGTTCATTGCGTTCTGGACGGGTATTGCCACGCGGTTTGTCGCTGCTAGGCTTAGGCTTCGCTACGGCTTTTTCAGGTTGATTAAACCACGCCACAATTTTGCTAAACAGCGAGGCTTTCGCTTCCACAGCCTTGACGGGCGCGGGTTGCGCAGGGGTAATGCTCTTTACCGCTGCTTGCGCACGCGTGGCTTTTTGTTGCGCTTGCGCGGGGTTCGTCGAGTCGTTTTCGACTGGTTTTTCAACCAGCTTGTAACTCGCTACCGCATCGCTTGTTACGTCATCGTGTTTAACGCGATTGATGGTGTAATTAGGCGTTTCGATATGCGGATTTGGAATCAGCGTAATGCCGACGCGCAAGCGTGATTCGATGCGATGAATGTCGCCACGTTTTTCGTTCAACAAGAAGGTCGCGACATCGACAGGCACTTGCACTTGCAAGGCTGAAATGCTGCCTTTCATGGCTTCTTCTTGCAGGATGCGCAAGATGTGCAAGGCCGATGATTCGGTACCGCGAATATGGCCGATGCCGCTGCAACGTGGACACGCCATGTAGTTACTTTCGCTCAAACTTGGTTGCAAGCGTTGACGCGATAATTCGAGCAAACCAAAGCGTGAAATTTTGGCGGTTTGCACGCGCGCACGGTCGTAACGCAATGAATCACGCAAACGATTTTCCACATCGCGTTGATTTTTTGCCGACTCCATGTCGATAAAGTCGATGACAATCAAGCCGCCCAAATCACGCAAACGCATTTGACGCGCGATTTCTTCGGCGGCTTCGAGGTTGGTGTTGTACGCGGTGTGCTCAATGTCCGCGCCCTTAGTGGCGCGCGCCGAGTTAATGTCGATGGCGGTCAAGGCTTCGGTATGGTCGATAACAATCGCGCCGCCTGACGGCAAGCGCACTTCACGCGCATGAGCTGACTCGATTTGATGTTCGATTTGGAAGCGCGAAAACAGCGGCACGTCATCTTGATAAAGTTTGATGCGATCGACGTTGTCGGGCATCACGGTGCTCATAAAGGCCAATGCTTGTTGATACACTTCTTCGGTATCAATCAACACTTCGCCGATTTCGGGATTGAAATAATCGCGAATCGCGCGCACCACCAAACTGCTTTCCAGATAAATCAGCGCGGGGGCTTTTTCGGTTTTTGCCGCACCGTCAATCGCGTCCCACAATTGCGTCAGGTAGTTCAAATCCCATTGCAATTCTTCTTGCGTGCGACCGATACCCGCGGTGCGGGCAATAATGCTCATGCCATTCGGCACTTGAACGTGCGATAACACTTCGCGTAATTCGTTGCGCTCTTCGCCTTCGATACGACGCGATACGCCGCCACCGTTAGGATTGTTCGGCATCAAAACGATGTAGCGTCCTGCCAAACTGACAAACGTAGTGAGTGCCGCGCCCTTGTTGCCGCGTTCATCTTTTTCAACTTGAACTAATAATTCCTGACCTTCGCGCAACGCTTCTTTAACCGAAGGACGGCTAGGGCAACCAGGCTGGAAGTATTGTGGAGACACTTCTTTGAAGGGCAAGAAACCGTGGCGATTGCCACCGTATTCGACGAAACAGGCTTCTAAACTAGGCTCGATACGTGTGATAACGGCTTTGTAAATATTGCTTTTTTGTTGCTCTTTACCAGCGATTTCAATGTCTAGATCAATCAGTTTTTGACCATCGACAATCGCGACGCGGAGTTCTTCCGGCTGTGTCGCATTAAATAACATACGTTTCATTTTTTATTTCTCCCGCGCTCTGACACGGGTTACGACTTTGGGCATCTCGCAAAATCCAAATTTCTTCGCGATGCGTTGTTGCTCACAAAAAATTACTCCTTACATAGCAACCTATGCGTCGTCGTAATTTTTTGTTCCCGCCTAGCCTCGCTTCGATATTTGAATTTTTCGAGACCCCCTGGAGTTGTGCGCACGAGTCGCAAACCATTTAAGGCATCTGAACTACTAATAAATTAGAGCAGGTTAGAACGAGTATTTTTGAGTGGCGAGTCTAAAAATTGAGTGAGGGTAGCTTGAGGCGAGGATGCGTTAAGGGAGATTCAAAAAAGTGAGCAGGGCGCATACACCGCAACAACTGCTAACTTTTTACTCGACCTTAACTCACTCGCCTTCCACTACCCCCACGGAAAATCCACAGGTGCTTTGAGCGCGTAAATCAATTACTATCGTTGCTGGTTCCGGTGAACGATATTAACCGGGCTGCGGCGGAAAGTAGGAGGGCGGTAAACCTGCACTGTTATTTTCACTCAATGTCTATAGTAAAAGGCACCTCGTAAAACCCCTAACTCCAAATCGCGCGAGCGGCGAAGTATATTCATAATGAATGGTTTAAGCAAAGAATCTGTCACGTTTTTAGAAATAGATGAGAGTGGTGCGGGGCAGCGCATCGACAACTTCCTGTTTCGTCATCTCAAAGGTGTGCCCAAGAGTCATATTTATCGCATTTTGCGCGGTGAAGTGCGCGTCAATAAAAAGCGCGTCGATCAAACGCATCGCTTGCAATTAGGCGAGCTGTTGCGCATTCCACCGATTCGCGTGGCGGAAAAACATGAGCCAGAAGTGGCACATATTCCCGCCGTGGAATTCCCGATTATTTATGAAGACGACGCGCTGCTGGTCATCAACAAACCGTCGGGTGTTGCGGTACATGGCGGTAGTGGTGTGAGTTTCGGCGTGATTGAGCAAATGCGTCGCGCCCGTCCACAAGCAAAATTTTTAGAGCTGGTGCATAGGCTGGATAGAGAAACATCGGGCGTGCTGCTACTGGCGAAAAAACGTTCCGCACTGGTGGCGATGCACGAAATTATGCGCGAGGGCAACAGCGACAAACGCTACTACGCGCTGGTGTTAGGGCAATGGAAAAATGTGAAGCAGCATGTGAAATTGCCACTGTATAAATTCGACACGCCGCAAGGCGAAAAACGCGTCATGGTGAAAGAAGGCGGACAAGCCTCGCACACCATTTTTACATTGGAAAAAAGTTGGACGGAATTTTCACTGCTAGAAGCGCAGCTCAAAACAGGCCGCACTCACCAAATTCGCGTGCATCTGTCGCACCTAGGCTTCCCGATTGCTGGCGACGACAAATACGGCGATTTCGCACGCAATAAATCGCTCATTAAACAAGGTCTAAAGCGTATGTTTTTACACGCTCACAGTATCGCCTTCTCTCATCCGCTTACTGGCGAACCTATGCAAATCAACGCACCGCTGCCGACTGAGCTGCAAAGCTTTGTTGTTAAACTAGACGCGGCGGCTTAATTGTTTTTTGCTCAAAATCTTGAATAAAACCACCATGACTCTTATCCCCGAAATCAAGCCCAATCAATCCATCGAGCTGCTCAAAGAGCTGCATATTCTGACGCGCGACGGTAAGCTCAATCAGGACAGTCGGCGCAAGCTGAAACAGGTTTACCACTTGTTTCATTTCATCGAGCCGTTGCTCAATGAAGTGTTGGCTGGTAAGCCTGATGTGAGTTTGGTGGATCACGGTGCAGGCAAGTCTTATTTGGGTTTTATTCTTTACGACTTGTTTTTTAAGGCGCGCGAGGCGGGGCATATTTATGGGATTGAGACGCGCACCGAGTTAGTGGAAAAGTCGCAGCAACTCGCGACAAAATTAAATTTTCCGCGCATGTCGTTTTTGAATCTGTCGGTTGAGGAGTCGATTACTACGCAGAGCTTGCCCGCGCAAATAGATGTCGTGACCGCCTTGCACGCGTGCAATACCGCCACTGATGATGCGATTAAATTCGCCTTGCAAAAGCAAGCCAAGTTCATCGTGCTAGTGCCGTGTTGTCAGGCGGAAGTCGCTGCGACCTTGAGTAAAAATAAGGCGCAATCATTAAGCCAAACCGTCTTGGCAGAAATTTGGCGACATCCGATTCACACCCGCGAATTTGGCAGCCAACTCACCAATGTGCTGCGTTGTTTACTGTTGGAAGCGCACGGTTATCAAGTCACGGTGACCGAGTTAATCGGCTGGGAGCACTCGATGAAGAACGAACTCATCATTGCCAAACGCACGGGAATCGCGCGCAAAAATGCACAACAACGTTTAGAGCAAATTTTGACCGAACTCAATTTATTAGATTTGCGTGCGCGTTTTATTTACTAACGCTTTTTTGGCGGGCTCGCGCTGCGTGCCTTACGCAGCAAGCCATAGCGGCGACTGATAGTTTTATACTGAGTAAGCGCCGGCGCTGTGCTAGAATGCGCGCCCTTTAATTTAGCAAGGCTCATTCATGTCCCGCGCACTTCGTAATATCGCCATCATCGCCCACGTCGATCATGGTAAGACCACTATGGTTGACAAGCTGCTGACTCAAGCAGGCTCTTTCTCATCTCACCAACACGTTGCTGAACGCGTAATGGACAACAACGATCTGGAAAAAGAACGTGGTATTACCATTTTGGCGAAAAACTGCGCGGTCGATTATGAAGGTACGCACATCAACATCGTTGATACCCCCGGCCATGCCGACTTCGGCGGCGAAGTTGAACGCGTGTTAGGTATGGTTGACGGCGTATTGCTGTTGGTTGATGCGGTTGAAGGCCCGATGCCTCAAACCCGTTTCGTGACCAAAAAAGCTCTCGCTTTAGGTCTGCGTCCTATCGTAGTTATCAATAAAGTTGACCGTCCAGGCGCACGTCCGGATTGGGTTATCGACCAAACTTTCGACTTGTTCGACAAGTTGGGCGCGACTGAAGAACAGTTAGATTTCCCTGTTGTTTACGCTTCAGCTTTGAATGGCTATGCAACTTTGGATTTGGCTAAGCCAAGTACCGATATGCGTCCGTTGTTTGATGCCGTGTTGAAGCACGTTCCTGCGCCTGCTGCCTCAGCGATTGACGAGCCTTTGCAATTGCAAATTTCTGCCTTGGAATACTCAACTTTCGTCGGTCGTATCGGCGTAGGTCGCGTGTTGCGCGGCACGATTAAGCCAGGCCAAGAAGTCATGGTTATGAATGGCGACAAGTCATCAAAACGTGGTCGTATCAACCAAGTGTTGGGTTTCCAAGGCGTAGATCGTTACTTGATGGACGAAGCGAAAGCGGGCGATATTATTTTGATTAACGGTATTGAAGAAATCGGTATCGGTGTGACGATTGCGGATCTCAACAAGCCAGTTGCTTTGCCATTGCCAAAAATTGACGAGCCAACTTTGACCATGAACTTGATGGTGAATACTTCACCATTGTGCGGTCAAGAAGGTAAGTTCATTACCAGCCGCCAAATTCGCGATCGTTTGACTAAAGAATTGTTGGTCAACGTGGCATTGCGTGTCGAAGAAACTGACAACACCGACGTGTTCTTGTTGGCAGGTCGTGGCGAATTACATCTGACAATTTTGTTGGAAAACATGCGCCGTGAAGGTTTTGAAATGGGTGTGGCTAAGCCGCGCGTGGTTTACCGTGAAATCAACGGCGAAAAATGCGAACCGTTTGAAGTCTTGACCGTTGACGTTGAAGACGTTAACCAAGGCGCGATTATGGAAGAGCTGGGTCGTCGTCGTGGCGATTTGCAAGATATGCAGCCGGATGGTCATGGTCGCGTGCGTTTGGAATACCGTATTCCTGCGCGTGGTCTGATTGGTTTCCAATCTGAATTTATGACATTGACACGCGGCACCGGCATCATGGCGCACGTGTTTGATGACTACGCACCGGTGAAAGCTGACATGCCAGGTCGTCGTAACGGCGTGTTGATTTCTTCAGAAGCAGGTGAAGCCGTGGCTTACGCGCTGTGGAAACTGGAAGATCGCGGTCGTATGATTGCCGTTCCAGGCGACAAATTGTACGAAGGTATGATTATCGGGATTCATAGTCGCGATAACGATTTGGTGGTGAACCCAATCAAGGGTAAGCAGCTCACCAACGTGCGTTCATCAGGTACGGATGAGGCCGTGCGTTTGACTCCGCCAGTGCGTTTGACTTTGGAAGGTGCGGTTGAGTTTATCGACGATGATGAATTGGTAGAAATCACGCCATTGTCGATTCGTGTACGCAAACGCTACTTGACTGAAAATGAACGTAAACGTAACGGCCGCGCTTAATACGGTTAGTCGTTGAAGTCTGAAAAACGCCGCGCAGTGCTATACTGCGCGGCGTTTTTTTACGTCCAAAATCCGCTGTTTTTAGTCGCTGTTACCACTCTCTGTTAAGAACCTACATGTCCGAAATCCTCTCCTTATTGACCGTTTTTTTACTACTGTTGCTCATCGCATCTGTGCTGTGGCTAGCATTCAAAATCACTGCATTTTCGCGTGGGCAAGCGGGCGAGCGTGAGGCAATGGCGCAATTTTTGGAGATTAAGCATAGAGCCATGTTGAGCGATTTACATGACGGATTGAACAAGCAGGGTGATCGCATTACGCAATCGGCTCAGGACAGTGGCGAACGCTTGCGTGAACGCGTGGCGCAGGAGTTGTTGCAAACGCGTGAGGCGATGCAAGCCTTGCAACTGGCGCAGCAGGGCAGCTTGGCGGCAACGCAGCTCACTTTAGTGCAGCACTTGGGCATTGTTTCGGCGGAGCTACAGGCTAAACAAGATGCTTTGCGTAACGAAGTAATTAGCAAAACCTCGCAAACACTGGTGGAGCAAGGCCGTATCAATCAAGAGCTAATCGTCACCACCATGCAACGTAGCACCGCGCTGCTGACCGAAAGCATCGCAGGTTTAACTAAAACCACCGACAATCGCCTCGAGCAAATTTCTGGCAAAGTTGCCGAGCGGCTCGATGAAGGTTTCAAGAAAACCAATGAAACTTTCACCAATGTGATGACGCGTTTGGCGACCATAGACGAGGCGCAAAAGAAGATTGATGGCTTAACCACCAATATGGTGAGCTTGCAAAATCTGCTGGGTGATAAGCGTTCGCGCGGCGCGTTTGGCGAGGTGCAATTAGAGGGTTTGGTGCGCAACATTTTGCCGCCCGATGCGTATGAATTTCAAGCCAAGTTGTCCAATAATAATCGTGTCGATTGCCTGTTGATTTTGCCTGCGCCGACGGGGAAAGTACCCGTTGATGCCAAGTTTCCGCTGGAAAATTACCATCGCATGTTGAATAACGACTTAGCCGAAAGCGATAAAGTTTTGGCACGCCGCCAATTCAAAGCCGACATCAAAAAACACATCGACGACATCAGCAGCAAGTATTTAATCGTGCATGAAACTTCGGACGGCGCGGTGATGTTTGTCCCTGCCGAAGCCGTGTTTGCCGAGATTCATGCTTACCATTCCGACTTGGTCGAATACGCCATGCATCAGCATGTTTGGATCGTCTCGCCGACCACGCTGATGGCGGTGTTGAACACTGCGCGCGCGGTGATGAAGGACGTGCAAATGCGCGAACAAGTGCACATTATTCAAAGCGAATTGGGCAAGCTCAGTGTCGATTTCAAACGCTTTGACGAGCGTATGAAAAAGCTAGCCGACAACATTCGCAAAGCGCATGACGAAGCGGGGCAAGTTGAAATTTCCAGCCGTAAAATCAGCGATCATTTCGCCAAAATCGAAGCGGTAGATGTGTTGGAAAATCACACGCTCCCCGATGCACAAAAAACGCTGCTCTAAAAATATCGTTATGAAAAAACTCATCTCTGCCTTGCTGTGCCTTTGTTTGATGGATGCCGCCGTTGCCGCCGACTTGCCTGGTATCCCTGAATTTATCGACGAGATGGTGGCGAAACATCAATTTCGCCGCGCTGAATTGAACGAGCTGTTTACGCGTGCTGAACATCGTCCTGAGATTATCGAAGCGATTACTAAGCCCGCTACATTGAAGCCCTGGCCTGAATATCGCGCGGCATTTGTGAATGCCAAACGTGTGAAATTGGGCGTGGCATTTTGGGATAAACATCAGCGTACTTTGCAACGCGCGGAACAAGAATACGGCGTGCCAGCCGAAATTATTGTGGCAATTATTGGCGTGGAAACCATCTATGGCAAAAATGCGGGCACGTTTCGCGCCATCGATGCACTGACCACTTTGGCGTTTGATTATCCGCGTCGCGCGCCTTTTTTTCGCGCTGAATTAGAAAATTATTTGCTGTTGGCGCGCGATCAAGAATTCGATTTACTCGCGATTAAAAGCTCCTACGCGGGTGCGCTCGGCATTCCGCAATTTATGCCCAGCAGCTATCGCAACTATGCGGTGGACTACAACGGCAATCAAAAAATTGATTTGCTGCATGAAGAGCAGGATGCAATCGGCAGCGTGGCGAACTATATGAAAAGCTACGGCTGGTTGGCGAATCAGCCTGTCGCAACGCTGGCAAATTTGAATGCTGAGCTATGCGTGAGCGATTTAAAAACCCCGCGCAGCATGGCGGATTGGGCGATAGTAGGGATTGTTCCGCAACTACCAAATACGAATTATCCTGCTGCGCGGATTAGTGATTTCACGCTGGGCGATACGAAAGAATTTTGGCTGGTGTTTAATAATTTTGAGGTCATCACCAAATATAACAACAGTGATTTTTACGCGATGTCGGTGTTGCAGTTAGCCGAGGCGAT
>JBJORQ010000055.1:0-20767 GCA_046049345.1 Pseudomonadota bacterium
AGCGGGCGAGCTGGGGATTTATCCCCGTCACGCTGCCTTGCTGACGCGCATCAAACCTGGTTCAGTGCGGTTGAAGTTGCCGAATCAAGCTGCGGAAGAACTGATTTACGTTTCAGGCGGCATGTTAGAAGTGCAACCGAACGTAGTGACGATTTTGGCGGACACCGCCACACGCGGGGCAGACTTAGACGAAGCCCGTTCGCTCAAAGCCAAGCAAGATGCCGAAGAAGCGATGCGTAATCGGGTATCCGATTTAGATTATGCCATGGCTCAAGCGGAGCTTGCCGAAGCAGTGGCACAGTTGGCAGCAATCAAACAACTGCGCAGACACGGACATTAAGCAACATAAAAAACCAGCTTCGGCTGGTTTTTTATTGACTGGTTGATGTTCAGGATAGACACCGAAATCGGTGTATAAATTACGTTAGCCATTACGGAGGTAACAACATGCAGTGTAAAAACTTATTTACTTTAATACTCGCAGTTGGCTTGACCGCGTGTGCATCAACCAAACCCACGCTTTATGATTCTGCGGCCCTTCAATCTGTCCGGAGTTGGACTGTTGATTTCACCTATGAGGCTGGACGCACAGAGGAGGCGGTTTCCCAAGAAAAGGGGGCTGAGACCCGTGTTGTGCGAGAGGGACGCCCTAGGCGCGAACTCAAGCTACGAGATGATCTTGTTTTCCTGCTAAAGGATCAGCATAAATTTGATGTTGCACGAACTCGGCGCCCCGGTGCAGGCGAAATACACTTGCTCCCAGTTGATTTTGGATTTGGCGGCTTCAAGTCAGTTGATGTCGAGCTTGTGCTGCCAAACGGTGAGACCGCAGGCCGCGTTCAGATAAAAAACGGGGATCGAAATGCAACTTTCAAGGACGATGATGATTTTACCGAATACGTTGCAAACGCCATTGCTGGTGCGATCACGGGTGGAAAGTAATCTCGATCCAACACCTTAACCACCATGGCCACAGACGCTATTTTGCAGCAACGAATGGATACAGCATTCGACAACTACCTTCAGTTGTCCCGGATTCTGGAAGCCGACATGACTGCGCTGCTCGATGGAGAGTGCGAAGACCAGCATTGGCGCCGCAATTTCATACGAACAGCGGCTGCCCTTATCGAGGGTCACGCTCACTGCTTGCGGGAAATGTGTGCCATCAGTTTTGAATGCATCGCACCCGAACTAACAAAAAAAGAAGCAGACGTTCTACGGTCCGAAGAATCCTTCAGTGCAGCTGAGCGCATGAAGCTGACACTACGCGCAGCCTATACGCTTTTCGAGTTGGCGCCTGCGCCAAATTTCGGAGGCAATGAGTGGCCAAAGGCTCAGCTGGTCTTGTTCAAGCGCCATCTTCTAATGCATCCCAAGACACCAGCCGATCTTGAATTGACCGATAGCTTGTGGAACGATATTCGGACTGACATCGCCTGGCTAATGGAGCAGTTTTTCAACTTCCTTTCCCTGCTCCAGGAAAAACATGGCTAACCCTGCGCTCAAGCGGGACTGCGTAAAAGCGCGCAGCCCCTTAGCTTTACGTTGGGCATTATTAACTTCACGCATCAATTAATTCTTAGGGAGTACTTGAATGAGCAATAAGATCGCACTACTACCTGGTGAGCAAGTCGTACTCAGCTCTGACAACGATGTTTTGACGCTTACGAACAAGCGTGTGCGATACGATTCCGTCGTCTGGGGGCAGTCCAATTTAATCGGCATTACTCTCGGTTCGGTCGCTTCCTGCGGCCTCATTACGAAGTCGTATCCCTTCCTTCTCATCCTTGCAGCTGTTGCTGTTCTCGCTGGCGTTAGTCAAGGTAGCGGCAGCATGTGGGGCTTGGTTTTCGTCGCGGCAATCTTTGTCGTTGCGTATTTTGTTACACGCAAAGCAGTAATTTCTGTGGCTTCGAATGGAGGGCAGGAAATTTTTGTGCCCGCTAAAGGAATGAACCGAGAGGCCATCATAAAATTCATTGAGGCCATCGAACGCGAAAAGCTTAAGTGAAGGTTGCGCCCAACCCGGCAGTCGAGAGGGACTGCGTACGCTAAATTAGGGTCAGACTCGAATTCTTTTTACAGGTGAATAGCGTTTGTCGGGGGTCGCCCGACAATCCCCAATGTTTCCGCCACATTTGGCGCAACATCCCGCCAACTACTTAACCTTAAAATACCTCGCTACCACCCGTCTAGTCAGCCACCAGCCAGCTAAAAACATCAGCCAAATCGTTACGCCTAGCGTCAGCGCGAACATCACATGATCCCAACTCAAACCAAAGCTGGGGGCGAAAACTTGCCAAGTATCGTGCGCAATTTTGAGGTCGGTGTGCGCGCTTAAATACCACATCTGATCGACCAAGCTGCCGCCTAGCGCGGTGTAGCTATCTTGCAAGCGCGAGGCGGATTCGACCATCAGTTGTATCGCCGCACCTTCCTTATGAAACGTGGCATCGGGGCTGGCTAAGTGATAGCGAATTAGCTCTTGCAAACTGCCGTGATGGAGCAGATTGGCGATGGCCTGAAAGGGAGCTAAATCTAAATTCACTTGGTCTAATCTGCCGCCCACGCGTTGCCGATATTGCGCGATAAAACTGGGGATACAACCCGCTGCGACTATCGCAATGACTAAAATAATTCGATCCAAAATTCCGCGTAAAAAAGTCATGTCAGCTCTCCTTATGGGGCAAAAATAATAGCACGCGTACGAGCTGACTAAATGCTCGCCATCGCTTTGTCTGAAAAGCAGATAAACGGAAAAAAAACAGCATAGGCGTGCGGCAAAGTAAGCCCTTATGTTTATAATGCCGCCTCTTAAAAAAGGCATGGCAATGAGCGCACTCAATATCATCATCCTCGCGGCGGGCAAAGGCACGCGCATGTATTCGAGCAAGCCGAAAGTACTGCACGCGCTGGCGGGCAAGCCTATGGTGCAACACGTGTTGGACTGCGCGCAGGCGTTGCAAGCGGCGCAAATTTGCGTGGTGTATGGTCATGGCGGCGAAGCCGTGCCGCAGGCGATGGCAGCGTATCCGGCGCAATTCGTCATTCAAGAACCGCAACTCGGTACGGGTCATGCGGTGCAACAAGCCATGCCGCATCTGATGGATGGTTCGCTTTCTATGGTGTTGTACGGCGATGTGCCGCTGATACAAAAGCAGTCCTTGCAGCGAATGATGGAGGCGGGTGAGGGGTTGGTATTGCTCACAGTCAATCTCGCGAATCCTACGGGTTATGGCCGCATTGTGCGCGACACGCAGGGCAAAGTATTAAGCATCGTGGAAGAAAAAGATGCCACGCCAGAATTGCGCAAGATACAGGAAGTGAACACTGGCATTTTGCTCGCGCCCACCGCGCTGTTGCGCAGCTGGCTGTCGAACCTGAAGAGCAATAATTCGCAGGGCGAGTATTACTTGACCGACATCGTCGCGATGGCAGTTGCGCATGGCGTGGCCGTGCATACCGTGCAACCCAACAACACTTGGGAAGTGGACGGGATCAACAGCAAGTCGCAACTGGCGATATTGGAACGCACTTGGCAATTAGTTGAAGCGCAACGTCTGCTGGTTCACGGCGTGACGCTCGCCGATCCCGCTCGCATCGATGTGCGCGGCACATTGACCTGCGGACGCGATGTCGAGATTGATGTTGGTTGCATCTTCGAAGGCGTGGTGAGTCTAGCGGACAACGTGCGCGTCGGCCCCTATACCATCATCCGCAACGCGAGCATCGCGCAAGGCACGCAGATCGCGGCTTACAGTCATATCGACAGCAGTGATGTCGGCGCGAATTGCCACATCGGCCCGTATGCACGCCTGCGTCCCGGCAGCCAGTTACACGACGATGCGCATGTCGGCAATTTTGTGGAAATCAAAAACAGCGAGATTGGCAAAGGCAGCAAAGCCAATCATCTAAGTTATATCGGCGACAGCACGGTGGGCAGTCGCGTCAATATCGGCGCGGGCACCATCACCTGCAACTACGATGGCGCGAACAAGTTCCGCACCATCATCGAAGACGATGCGTTCATCGGTTCGGACACGCAACTGGTCGCACCGGTGCGGGTCGGCAAAGGCGCAACCATAGGCGCGGGTTCGACCATCACCAAGGACGCGCCCGACGGCGAGCTAACTCTGTCGCGCAACAAACAGATCACCATCAACGGATGGAAACGTCCGGTTAAACAAGCGAAGGACAAAAAGTGAATCCCTTCATTCTTCTCTCTTATCTCTTCTCCGGGTTTTAAATATGTGTGGAATTGTCGGTGGAGTTACTCAACGGAACGTTGTTCCTATGTTGCTGGAAGGCTTGCAGCGTCTGGAATATCGCGGTTATGACTCGGCAGGTTTGGCGGTCATACATGACGGCAAAATCGAGCGTCAGCGCAGCACCGGACGCGTGGCCGAACTGACCGTAAAAAGTGCCGCGACGCACGGCTTGGTCGGTATCGCCCACACGCGCTGGGCGACGCACGGCGTGCCTTCCGAGCGCAACGCGCATCCCCATCTGAGCAAAGACAAGATCGCCGTGGTGCATAACGGCATCATCGAAAACTACGAAGTGTTGCGCACACGCCTGACGGCAGCGGGCTACGTGTTCACCTCGGACACCGACACCGAAGTCATTGCGCATCTGGTGCACAGCCATTATGTAAAGGGCATGACGCTGCTTGCTGCCACACAAGCTTCGCTGCGTGAGCTGGTGGGCGCGTATGCCATCGGCGTAATCGCGGCGGACAATCCCGATCAGCTCATCTGCGCGCGTCGCGGTAGTCCGCTGTTGCTGGGCATCGGTATCGACGAGCACTTCATTGCCTCGGACGTGTCCGCCTTGTTGCCGGTCACGCGCAACGTGATATATCTGGAAGAAGGCGACGTAGTCGAATTGGGGCGCAAGCAGTATCAAATCTTTGATGCGAGCGGCAAGCCTGTCACGCGTCCCGTGGTCGTAAGCGAGATGAGTAACGAGAGCGTGCAACTGGGTCAGTACACCCACTACATGCAAAAAGAAATCCACGAACAACCACAAGCGTTGGCGGACACACTGGAGTCCGTGTGCAACAGTCAATCGCTAGTCCCAGGAATTTTTGGCGCGCAAGCGGCGGAAGTTTTCGCCGACATCGATCATGTGTTGATCCTAGCATGCGGCACCAGCTACCACTCCGGTCTAGTGGCGCGCTATTGGCTGGAAGAAGTCGCAGGCATCGCCTGCACGGTCGAAGTGGCCAGCGAATATCGCTACCGCACCAGCGTACCGAATCCTAAATCTTTAGTGGTGGTCATCTCCCAATCTGGCGAAACCGCCGATACACAAGCCGCCTTGAATCACGCGAAATCATTGGGACACACACACACGTTGGCAATCTGTAACGTCGCCGAAAGCGCGCTGGTACGCTTGTGCAAATTGCGTCTGTTGACTCGTGCTGGCCCTGAGATTGGCGTGGCTTCGACTAAGGCTTTCACCACCCAGCTCGCGGCATTATTTTTGCTCACTTTAGTGCTGTCAAAACAGCGTGGACGCTTAGACCCAGAACAAGAAGCGATGCATCTGAAAGACTTGCGCCATCTGCCTAGCGCGGTGCAAAAAGTGTTGAACCTCGAACCTGTCATCGCGAAGTTGGCGGAGCAGTTCGCCAACAAGCACAACGCGCTGTTCTTGGGGCGTGGCATGCACTATCCGATTGCGATGGAAGGCGCGCTCAAGCTCAAAGAAATTTCCTACATCCATGCCGAAGCCTATCCAGCTGGTGAGCTCAAGCATGGCCCGCTGGCCTTGGTGGACAAAGATATGCCGGTGATCTCGGTTGCGCCGAATGACGTGTTGCTAGAAAAATTAAAATCGAATTTGCAAGAAGTTCGCGCACGCGGCGGCGAGCTGTTTGTGTTCGCCGATGCCGACACCCACATTGCCGCAGCCGATGGCATACACGTCATTCAGATGCCTGAGCACGCGGGATTATTGAGCCCAATTTTGCACACCATTCCGCTGCAACTTTTGTCCTATTACGTCGCCTTGCAAAAAGGTACGGATGTCGATAAGCCACGCAATTTGGCAAAATCTGTAACCGTGGAGTAAGCACTGCTTATGTTGAATAACCTCCCCGAAATTCAGAACGTTTCTATCGCAATTCGTGATGCGGTTGCCCCCGTGTTTTTATTGACGGGGGTGGGATCGATTTTGGGCGTACTGGTGAATCGGCTTGGCAGAGCGGTAGATCGGGCGCGCATTCTCAATGCGATGAGCGGAGAGGAGCTTCTAAAGTATCAAGGTGAATTCGATATTATTATTAGACGTACCGCTTGGATTCGGCGATCCATTGGACTGATTACGCTCGCGGCACTGTGCGTGAGCGTGTCTATTGTGGCGTTGTTTGTTGAGGTGAAATTGGCGTTGAATGCGCCCGATTTTATTGCGCTGCCTTTTGTTGCTGCAATGACCTGTTTAATCATTGGTCTGCTGTGTTTCTTACGGGAAATTGCGCTGGCATCGCGCGAAATTATTTTCCTTAATCCGCACAAATAGGCGACATCAATGACCGTCTAGTAGCCTCGCTTAGAAAGCCAAGAGCCAAACCATCTGCACCACTAATACGCCGACAATCACCAGCAACAAGGTGTTGCGGCGTTTTTGTTGCACCAGCAATTGCTGCATAGTGTGATCCAGGTCGGCGCGAGAGTTTTTTTCGTGCAGACGTTGATGTAACAAGCGCGGCAATTGCGGCAGCAGCGTGAAGTAATGTGGAGCTTCGGCGCGCAATGATTTGAGCAGCCCGCGCCAGCCGACTTGCTCGCTCATCCAGCGCTCCAGCCACGGTTTCGCGGTTTGCCATAAATCCAGCTCGGGGTCGAGTTGGCGACCTAAACCTTCGATATTCAGCAGGGTTTTTTGCAGCAAGACTAATTGCGGCTGAATCTCGATGCCGAAGCGGCGCGAGGTTTGGAACAAGCGCAACAACACTTTGCCAAAGGAAATTTCGCGTAACGGCCGATCAAAAATCGGCTCGCATACGGCGCGTATGGCGGCTTCTAATTCATCCACGCGCGTGTCGGCGGGAGCCCAGCCCGATTCGATATGCACCTCGGCGACGCGTTTGTAATCGCGCTGAAAAAACGCTAAAAAATTCTGCGCAAGGTAGTGTTTATCGGTGTCAGTGAGCGTGCCCATGATGCCGAAATCAAGCGCGATATAACGCCCATCCGCAGCCACTTGCACGTTACCAGGATGCATGTCGGCATGAAAAAAGCCATCGCGAAACACCTGCGTATAAAAAATCTCCACACCGTCCGCCGCCAACTTCGCAATGTTCACGCCGTCATTGCGCAGCTTGTCCACTTGCGACACGGGCGTGCCTATCATGCGTTCCATGACGATGACATTGTTGCTGCAAAAATCCCAATACATTTCGGGCACGAGCAACAATTTCGAGCTGGCAAAATTACGTTTGAGTTGGCTGGCATTCGCCGCCTCGCGGGTTAAATCGAGCTCATCGTTGAGATATTTTTCAAACTCATTGACGACTAATTTCGGCTTCAAACGTCGTCCATCCGCCCACACTTTTTCCAGCAAATCCGCAGCAACTTTGAGCAGCGCGATGTCATGTTCGATGATAGCGGCGATGCCGGGGCGCAAAATTTTCACCGCTGCGGCGCGACCATCGGGCAGCACCGCGAAATGCACTTGCGCCACCGACGCGCTGGCAACGGGCAACGACTCAAAACTTTGAAACACTGCACTTAACGGTTTGCCGTAATTGGCTTCGAGTATGGCAATCGCTTGTGCAGAAGGGAACGGCGGGACTTGGTCTTGCAAGCGCGCCAACTCGTCCGCGATGTCCACGGGCATCAAGTCGCGACGCGTCGAGAGCATCTGCCCAAACTTCACAAAAATCGGCCCTAAGGCTTCGAGTGCAAGACGTAAACGCACCGCGCGCGGCGTTTTATTGTTGCGAAAGAATAGCAAGAAATTGAGCGGCACGCGCAGCCAACGTACCCGCGCGTGAGCGAGTAAAAACTCGTCCAGCCCGAAGCGCAGCACCACAAAAATGATTTTGATTAAACGAAAAATGCGCATGTTATTTTTGAGTAGTAAGACGTTGCACACGCGCCGCCAAGCGCGCGAGGTCATCGCGCAGCGTATCGACACGCGCCGCGAATGCGGCGATTTGATTGGGTTTGGCGAGTAGCGGACGTTCTTCCGTCCAGTATTCCGCCGCCGCTTGCGAGAAATTTAATGCGGCATCTTTGACCTGCACATGAGAATTCTGCAGGGTTTGCACCACGCGCTCGGCAGCGATGTCGCCGGTGAAAAAACTTAAATCTTGTGCCGCGTCCCAGTGCAAATTGCGCCACAAATAAAAAATTTCCGCGAGCAACGCCGCATCGCCGGTACTTACAATTTGCGCGTGAGCCAGTTCGTCTTTGCTTAATAAACGGGGCAATAAAGTTGGTGCGATGGTGAGCTCGACATCATTGCCAGCCTTGCTGTCATTGATATTCAGGTCGGTGGCTTGCAGCGAACCGTCGCTTAAAATCAGATAGGCAAAAGAAAACGGTGCGATATTAAATCGCACCGTTGTAGCGGCGAACTTAGCGAGCCTAGCGTGAGCCCAACTGTTCTGCGCAAACACATGATTCAGCGCGGTCGCAGACAGTTGGGCAAACATTGTTAGTGCAGCACAGTTTGTTGAATACCTGCCAACAACCAAACGGCTTTGTCGTCGCGCAGATTTTTTTGCACATGCCACACTTCATCAACGCTTTCAGGCGCGCCGTTATTTTCTGACAACGAACCTGTGAAGCGCACGCTGGCAATCGCCCAATCACCTTCGTTGGCAACTTCTAACAATTCGCCATTGATGCTAATCACGTCAGTTTTTTGCGGCGCGTTGTCGCGTTCTTGCATCTGCATAGAGATTTCCGCGAACATTTCTGGCGTGGTGTATTCGCGCACATCGTTCACATCTTTGCGGTCATTGGCGGCTTGCAAACGAATAAACGAAGTTTTCGCGCTGCGTAAAAAACTCTCTACTGGAAAATCCGCAGGGATATTTTTTGCCGCAGCCGGTGCATTGAAAGAACTGCCCGCTGCTTGTCCTGCATAGCTTTGTGTTGGTGCAGCATCTTGATACGGCGCGCCGGCTCCCGCGTATTGAGCGACATTAGGATTTTGTTTTTTGCGGAAATATGAAATCGCAAACATCACGGCTGCGCCAATCGCCAACATCATCAAAATGTTGCCCATCGCGCCGCCTAAGCCACCCAAGCCGCCACCCGCAAACATCGCGCCTAAGCCTGCGCCGATTGCCAAGCCAGCCAAAGGACCTAACCATTTATTGCCTGTAGCGGCAGGTGCGGCGGCGGGAGCAGGCGCTGCCGTAGGAGCTTTAGTGGGCGCGGCTTGCGGGCTCATGCTGCGTTGTTTGCCGACACTGCTACCGCCGCCAAAACGCTTGGCTTCCGCCGTTGCTGCCAACAAACTTAAACTGGTAATCGCAATCATCAAAATCGTTAAAAAGCGTTTCATATATTCCTCTTGAGGTAGTTGTGTAACGAGTGAGCTAAATGGGGCGCGCTAGCAAAATTGCAAGCACGCGATAGACAACTATGCGGGCGAGAGTTCCTTAAGGCTGGATAGTCTTGATGTCTTCCACAAAATAATCGGTGTCGCCAAAACAACTGGTCGGCAATCCTTTGTGTTGCGCGTAAACCAAGGCGACACGTGTGCCGACTTGCTTGTTGATACGCTCGGCAACCGCATCGTCGCGTACCGTGAAAATAAATTTTTCAGGCGCAGCTCCAGGCAAGGACACCAATGCCAGCTCGCCTTCCCAGGTTTTACACAGCCAACCTTTTTTAGATAATTTTTGTACAAAGCCCGCGCGTTCGCCTTCGGAATAACTCCAGTGCAATGCGATGGCGAGGTACATCGCAAACAGAGCCAAAGGAATGACGACGACAGCGATTAAATACAGTGCAGTGCGCTTAGCGGTGGGCATGATGTTTTCTCAGGCAAGCAAAAAGGGCGCGGATTATAACGGATGGCAGCTGAATAAATCGCGCTTAAAACGGTGGTGGGCTGTGCCAGCGCATCGCCGCACCCGTATGCGGATGAGTCAGTTCTAAGCGGCACGCGTGCAGCAACAAACGGCTGGCGAGACTGGCATCGCCATACAACGTGTCGCCCCACATCGGATGTCCCAAGGCGGCGAGATGCACGCGTAACTGGTGAGTGCGCCCGGTCACGGGTTCAAGCTCGACTAGGCTGGAATTCGTTATTGCATCAAAACTCAACAACCGATAGCGCGTCACAGACGGCTTGCCCGTGGCGTGATTCACATGTTGTTTGGGGCGATTTTCCCAATCGACAATAATCGGTAAATTGATTTCGCCCGTGGCATCTTTAAGCTCACCCGCGCCGCGTGCGACGTAGCGTTTTTCCACTTCACGCGCCGCGAACGCCATCGACAATTTGCGGTGCATGTCCGCCCCGCGCGCCAATACCAGCAAGCCCGACGTGTCGCGGTCTAGCCTATGTACAATCAGTGCGTCGGCAAATTCGGCTTGCACGCGCGTCACCAAACTATCGGCTTTATCCTCGCCACGTCCCGGCACAGAAAGCAGCCCCGCAGGCTTGTCCAACACCAAGATAAATTCATCTTGATGCAGGTAATGCAAGGGGGTTTGCGGCGGGGTGTAAGTTGCGGTCATGCGAGTTGCGGGGCTTAGACTTTTTTAACGAACTCGGTTTTGAGTTGCATCGCGCCGATGCCGTCGATTTTGCAATCAATGTCGTGATCGCCATCGGTCAAACGGATATTTTTCACTTTCGTGCCAACCTTAACCACCAAAGACGAGCCTTTGATTTTCAAGTCTTTGATAACGGTGATGGTGTCGCCATCGTTCAACACATTGCCGAATGCATCTTTGTAAACGCGGGTTTGCTCAGTCGTTGCCACAGCGGCTTGCGGCCACTCGTGTGCGCATTCAGGACAAACAAAATTGTTGCCGTCTTCGTAGGTAAATTCAGAGCTGCATTGTGGACATTGAGGGAGGGAGGTCATATTTGGGCAGCTGGTGTGCGATGTTAATCAAGCCGCGTATTGTAAATTTTTCCTAGCGATTCAGATAGGCGCATGATAAAACTTAGAACTCAACACGATATTCAATTTTTGCCAGCGCGCTGACTTTGCTTACGCCCGCATTGTATAAACGGCAATCAATGTGTGATTCGATGCGGCTGTTTTTGCTCATTGGTGCGACATAGGCAAACTCAAATTTGTGGTGTCGTTGCTGATGCCAGTTTGTGCCACTGTACCGAGCAACGATAACGAGTTGCTGACACCGCGATTAGGCGAGTTCAGGGTAAATGTCGCGCTATCTTGAGTGAGTAAGGTGTTGCTTAAAGTATTAGAAAAGATGCGGCTATCGACACGGAAAATTTTTGACTTGAAGTTACGTTGCTCAACTTCAATCAACTCTGCGACGGGTTTGCTAGGCAAATCGGCAACAGGCGTGCTGTTCACTTCGACCAGCTTATAAACCACAGACGAGATGCGTGCGACGATGCCAGTCGCACTTGAAGAGTTGGCCGCGCCATTTGCAGGTAAAGCGAACGCCCGAGAAGCAGACACTAAGGATGCAAGCAGAAAAATACTGAGGATAAGAAGATGCATGATGAGCCTCCTTTAGAGGGTTTCATGGCGGCTCCGCTATCTTTCCGAATGGTTAAGACCGGTGGCTTTGCGTCACCTGATTTCTCAGGTTTTGCCCCATGTTTCTGGCGCGCACAATAACGACAGGCGCAGCAAACACCAAGGTAATTCAAGGTAATTGGTCGGTTTTTAGGAGGAGAAATGGGCGGCAAGCGAGACAGACGAGCGGTGTTAGATTGGCGATGAGCGGTAAGGCGAGGGGAGGTGCAATGGTGTTTTAGTCGGGGCGTAGGGTGGGCAAATTGCCCACCCTACGCTTGCTCAAACATTAGATTAGAGGTTATTTACACTCTGTGCTTGGTAACGTAAAGCTTGATAGTCCAACTCGAACGCGAAGCAATTTTTTGCAGCCGATGTTACCGATGGATTGGCGGTTTTTGTTAAACATTTCTCCGCTTCCAAGATGCAAAACCACTCCTGACTCGTAGTTGTGTGCATGGGGAATAGAAGGAAATGGATTGACATCGTTTTTGTGAATGCGCCAAACCTCACCTTTAACCTTTACCGTTTGCTCGGTGAGCAAACGGGGGAATACCTTCTGGGATTAATGGTTCTTCAGCGATGAACTCTGCGAGAACCTCTGGATGGAATTTTCTAAAATCGAAGCTAATTAGATGACCAATGATTTTTTCTGCATCAAGATCTTGGTCTAGTACGCTAAGCGCAGGGTTTTCTGTGATGCTCAGTACTTCCTCTAATGCAGCTTGAATATCAAGGCTGGATATTTTAAAGCCACAAAGCTCACTGAGAACACCACGTGCAATTCGAGATGCCTCAATGTATGAGATAAGGCGTTGCTCAATATCATCCATTTTTTACCTCTGTATGTTGATCAAGTGATGCAAAACAAAACGCGGCAACTAGACAAGAAATACGTCGTTAAAATTTATAACCTCGATGCACTGCCACCACGCCGCCAGTCAAGTTGAAGTATTCAACGCGTGCTAAACCCGCATCGGTCATCATTTGTTTGAGCTCTTCTTGTCCCGGATGCATACGGATGGATTCGGCGAGGTAGCGGTAACTGTCGGCATCGCCCGCAATCATTTGCCCCATCTTGGGCAGCAGTTTGAAGGAATAAAAGTCGTAGGCTTTTTCTAGCGGCTTGGCAACTTTAGAAAACTCTAAAACAATCACGCGACCGCCGGGTTTGATGACGCGATGCATCTCGCGCAGCGCGGCTTCTTTGTGCGTGACGTTGCGCAGTCCGAACGCGATGCTGACGCAGTCAAAATAATTATCGGGAAACGGCAGATGTTCGGCATCGCATTGCGTGGTGGGCGTATTGATGCCTTCATCCAGCAAACGGTCACGACCGACGCGCAGCATGGCGTTGTTAATGTCGGTCAACACCACTTGTCCGCTGCTACCCACGGCCTTCAAAAACAAGCGCGACAAGTCCGCCGAACCACCCGCCACATCCAACACTTTTTGTCCTGCACGCACGCCGCTGACGCTCACCGCATAGCGTTTCCAGATGCGGTGCAAGCCGACCGACATCAAGTCGTTCATCACGTCATATTTGCTGGCGACGGAAGTAAACACGCCCGCGACCTTCTTGGCTTTTTCGGTTTCATCCACGGTCTCGAAACCAAAGTGGGTAGTTTTGCTCATGCCATTTCTCCTATCAAGCTACGTCGCAACGATTGGGAATTTTCGGCACGATTGGACTTTCCGTCGCTTCGCGGCTGCCGTTCGCAACATGCAGTTGGCGCAAATAGTCTTGCCATAACGCCGCCTGATGTTTGCCTAAATTATTGAGATATTCCCATGTGTACAAACCGCTATCGTGACCGTCGTCAAAGCTGATTTTCAAGGCGTATTGACCTACTGGCGCAAGCTCTTTAATCAGCACATTTTGCTTGCCGACTTGCAAAGTTTCTTGACCAGGGCCATGCCCGCGCACTTCGGCGGAAGGCGAATTTACGCGCAAAAATTCGTAAGGCAAACGGTAGTGCGCCCCATCGTCAAAAGCGATTTCAAGCTCGCGAGATTTTTGGTGCAGGGTGATGGTGGTAGGAATCATAGTGAGCGGATTTTCTTTAATAAGGCGGTGGTGGAGCGTTCGTGCAAAAACGGAATACTGTGCACGGTGCCGCCGCGCGCCAATACTTCGCTGCTGCCGACGATTTTGGCGGGTTGCCAGTCTCCGCCTTTTACCAGCACGTCAGGCTGACATGCCAACACCAAATTGAGGGGTGTGTCTTCATCGAACTGCATCACCAAACTGACTGACTCCAGCGCGGCTAACACCGCCATGCGATCGGCTTCGGCATTGATGGGGCGGTCGTCGCCTTTGCCTTGACGTTTCACCGACGCGTCGCTATTTACGCCGACAATCAGCGATGCGCCAAGGGCGCGAGCTTGCGCTAAGTAAGTGACATGGCCGCGATGCAGCACGTCGAAACAGCCGTTGGTAAACACCAGCGGGCGCGGCAGTTTGGCGAGTTGCGCGGCTAAGTTCTCTGCGGTGCAGAACTTGGATTCAAAGTTGGGCAAGGGATACATCATTCGCCTAGCAGGTGGTAATCAATGATGTCGCACAAGCCGTGCAGACAAACTAAATGCGTTTCTTGGATGCGCGCGGTGCTTTTTGCGGCGACGCAAATCAAAATGTCGGTGTCACGCATCGCTTGCGCCATTGCACCGCCATCGCGCCCCGTCAGCACCACCACGCGCATATTGCGTTCGTGCGCGGCTTGAATCGCGGCGACTACGCTAGGCGAATTGCCGCTAGTGGAAATCGCTAACAAGGTGTCGTGTGGCAAGCCTAGCGCGCGCACTTGCTTAGAGAAAATTTGCTGATAGTCGTAATCGTTGGCGATGGAAGTCAGCACCGAACTGTCGGTGGTGAGTGCGATACACGCCAAACCAGGACGCTCTTTTTCAAAACGATTGATCAGCTCAGCGGCGAAATGTTGCGCATCCGCCGCTGAACCGCCGTTGCCGCACACCAAAATTTTGCCGTCGTTGGCGACGCAATCAAAAAATAATTGTGCCGCGTCGGCAATCGGCTCGGCTAACTCGTGCATGACTTGCAGCTTGATTTCCGCGCTGTCTTGGAAGTGTTTAACGATTCTCGCTTGTATATCAATCATGGTTGCTACTCCTTCGTTGCTGCTAAAAATTGGTCGCGGATATTAACCGAATCACGCGCTAAACGCATTCTTCAACCAGTGCAAACCCAAGCCCCTCGCGTCTTCCATCAGCACCGCATCAAAGCGACACGGCGGCAGGCGGGGCAAGCTGGCTAAATAATGTTGCGCGGCGAGGATTAAGCGGCGTTGTTTATGCGCATCAATGCTGCCTGCCGCGCCGCCAAATTGGGCATTACTGCGCATCCGCACTTCGACAAAAACCAAGCTCTCGTTGTCTTGCATAATCAAGTCAATTTCACCCGCGCGAATGCGATAGTTTTGCGTGATGAGCGTTAAGCCCTGTTGCTGCAAATAGCGCGCGGCAAATTGCTCCGCCAGCGCGCCTTGATTGCTCATGGACGAGGCTTGAATTGGTCGGGAAAGATCTGCGTGTCGGGTTTTGCCGCAGCTTCTGTCGAAATGGCGCGCCCTTGTTTGAACACGCCTGGCACGGCACTGCGCAGGAAATTATGTCCTTGCAAACGGACGATGCCGCTCACGCCATTGAGCGGCATATTGGCGGCTTCGTTGTGTCCTATCATCAGGCGGATGAGCTGGTAGGCATCTATGCCCAGCGCGTACAAGCGTTCTTCGTCAGCCGACAGCGGCGTGGCACTGTGCGGAAAGCTAATCACCGCCGCATGGTCGGGCTGCAACAGCCACGGCATATCGACAAAACGCACGCCGTTCAAATCGTAGTTTGCTAGCGTGGCTTCGTTGCCAACAAAAATTTGCGAGGTGGAATAAATTGGTAGCCCCGCAGGTAAAAAAGGGCGAATGTGGCGCGCATTGTCGG
This sequence comes from Pseudomonadota bacterium, assembly GCA_046049345.1. GTDB lineage: Bacteria > Pseudomonadota > Gammaproteobacteria > Burkholderiales > Gallionellaceae > Gallionella. Next base: position 15,644 of record JBJORQ010000055.1, read on the forward strand.
CATCGGTCGCGAGAAAAATTAAGGTGTCGGGTGTGTTGCTTAAGCCTTTCAGGACGCTGGTATCGCCGTTGAAATCAATCTCGCTGACGATGGTGCGCCCCGCATTGCTCCACGCTTCTTCAAACGCCAACTGCATACGTTGCGCCAACTGCGTGTGCCCTGTAATCACAATCACTTTATGCAAATCGCGCTGCATCGCCAGTTGCGCCACGCTGCGCGCTTCATCATCCAACGCCATGCCGAAGAAAAATAAACGCTCAGCGGGTTGTGCTTCGACGTTATTCAAAGCCAAGCTCGGCACAGGAATCTGCGTCATCGCTGCTAGCGTCGCCACGCCTTTGCGCGTCAATGGGCCCACCACGGCTTGCGCGCCATTTATCACCGCCTGCCGATACACCTCAGCAACTGTGCGGTTTTCGTCAAAATTGCTGTACAGCTGTATCGGCAAAGCATCGCTGTCCAAACTTGCCGCTGCCATAAAACCTTGCTGTACCAATGTTGCCGCCGCACCGAAGTTTTTATCATTGAGCGGCAACAGCAAAGCGATATGCGCCCGCGCGTTGGCATTAGCTACCAGCGCGGATTCTTCAATAATCGGCGTGACCGTCACGGGTGGCAGCAGCGGCATTTCGAGCGGTGTGATAACGGGAGCTTCGACAACGGGCGCGATGACAGGGACGGACTCTGGAATAGCGATAGGCACAGGCTTTTTCACGGGAGTCGGCGTGCTACAAGCGTATAGTGCGCACGAAACTAAAACCCAGAGGACGCGACGTTGCATACCGATCACCCACAAAAATTAGAGGCGGCATTATATGTAGTTGCCACGCCGATAGGAAACTTGCGCGACATTACTTTGCGCGCCTTAGAAATCCTTGCGAATGCCGACATCGTCGCCGCCGAAGACACCCGCAACACCGCGCATTTATTAAGCCACCACGCCATTCGCGCCAAGCAACTCATCGCCGTCCATCAACACAATGAACGCGGTGCGGCGGACAAAATCATCGCGCAATTACAAGCCGGTTTAAGCGTCGCATTTGTCAGCGACGCGGGCACACCAGCGGTCAGCGACCCTGGCGCGTTACTGGTGCAAGCGGTGCTGGCAGCGGGTTTGCGCGTCATTCCGATTCCGGGCGCGAGTGCCGTGGTTGCGGCGTTATCGGCGGCGGGACTAAACGATGCACACTTTTTGTTTTATGGATTTTTGCCGAACAAATCGGCGGCGCGATGCAGTGTGTTGCAAAGTTTGCAAGAACATCCCTACACCTTAGTTTTTTACGAAGCCCCGCATCGCATCGTCGAAAGTGTGGCCGATTTATGCGCGGTGTTTGGCGGTGAGCGGCAAATCGTCTTGGCGCGCGAAATCACCAAATTGTTCGAGACCATTCATTCGTGCAAACTCAGTGAAGCCGAGGCGTGGCTGCTGTCCGACAGCAACCAACAACGCGGTGAATTCGTAGTGCTGATTTCAGGCGCAGTCGCGCAAACGGGACTGGCACTAGAAACGCAACGCATTTTGAAATTATTACTCGCCGAATTGCCGCTCAAACAAGCGGTACAACTCACCACGCAAATTACCGGTGCGGCCAGAAACGAAATTTATCCGCTGGCGTTGCAACTCAAACAAGACGCGGAAGCGTAAGCCCCATTTTCGTGCCAAAGCCCCCAGCCGCGCGTGTCGCGTGTGGTGTTACCAACGCAATACGCGCTTGCCTAACCACGAACCGAGCAAGGCAAAAATCAGCATGGGTAAATAATGCCAAGCAATCACATGGCTAATCGAGTCGTTCACTTCTTGTAAGCGCAACCACAGCGCGCTGACGCTGAAGGCGAACAACACCGTCACACTGCCTGCCATGCCGCGTCGTAGCGCAGCAAAACTGCGCATCATCCACAGCGTCCACGCGCCAGGAATAATCGCCACCATAACGATCGCCACGGTGCATTGCCAACTATGCAGCGGCTGCGGCGCGGGCGGATTATCGGCGGCGTATGCCAGCAGCAAAAGCACTGCTAAGCCCGCCAGCAAAGCCAATGGCAAAATCGTCCAGCGCGGTTTTTGATACGCATCGGGGAAAGCTAATAACGCCGCGCTGACGCTGCTTGCCAACGCCAAAACGAGCAGCAAAATAATCTCCGCAACGAATTCAACGCGATGCAGTTGTGTCGCTAAATCTGGGCGCGTACCGCTCAGCAACAAGGCGATTAAAAAATACACAGCGGCATAGCCCAGCCATGTCGCGCTGATTAAAAAGGGATGCGGTGCAGCCGCGCGTGGTGCATTGTCTTGCGCTAACTGCGCGATTAAATGGTCAAGATTTTTCATGGCATCAGCTTCATTTTTAAGACTTTATAGGCGCGGTGCGCGGCGACTTTTACCGCAGACTCGTTCATGCCGATTAAGCTCGCCACTTCTTTCGCGGTATGACCTTGCTCGTGCATCAGTTGCAAAATGGTCGCTTGCTTTTCGGGGAGTTTTGCCACTTCGGCACGGATAGATTCGTAGCTAAACGCACTTTCGGTTACAGCGTCGGGCAATAAATTTTCCCAGTCGCTCAAGTCGCTAGCGTGTTTCAAATCATCGGCATAATGGCTGCGCAAATAATCACTCAAACGAAACCGCGCAATCGCATACAGCCACGGCAGATAAGGCCGCCCGCCGTCGTAAGTGTGGCGAGCTTTATGTAGCGACAGCAAAATTTCTTGCAACACGTCGTCTAAATCACTCGCAAACAGCAAGCGTTTAGCCAAATACGGGCGTAGCAATTGCGCGGTTTTTTGCAGCAATTCGCTGTAGGCATGGTTGTCACCCGCGTTAGCGCGCTGCATTAAATCGGCAAAAAAATCGGCGGTTTCGGACATGTAACCTTTTGCGGGAAGGAGACGAATAGAGCGGCAAGGGCAACAATCATAAACGGATTTGGAGAACATCATGCAACGCAGAAATTTTTTATTGGCTTTATATGGACTTGCATTGTTAGGCGCGACACGTTCATGGGCAGCGGTGCAAAGCGTCAGCGTGATGCAATTTTCTGACGCGGGAAAAGCCTTGGGGCGTGCCACCTTAGCCAAGGTCAGCAAACTCGCTGAGTGGAAAAACACGCTCTCGCCTTTGGCATTTCATGTGACACGCGAACAAGGCACGGAGCGTGCTTTTTCGCAGCCGGGTTACAACACGCATCAAGCAGGAATTTATCGCTGCGTGTGCTGCGATAACGCGCTATTTGATGCGCAAACTAAATTCGATTCAGGCACAGGTTGGCCAAGTTTTTGGCAGCCGATTGCAGCAGAAAATCTACGCAATATCGAAGATAAATTATTCGGTATGACGCGCACCGAAGTGCAATGCGCCTTGTGCGACGCGCATCTAGGGCATGTATTCGATGACGGCCCGAAACCGACAGGGCTGCGCTATTGCATGAATGCGGTGGCAATGCGGTTCGTTGCATACAGCAAAAACTAGGAGGCTTCCATGTTGTTTTTCTTAGCTTATCTCGGTGGTTTACTCACGATTTTTAGTCCGTGTGTGTTGCCCGTTTTGCCGTTTATTTTTGCGCGCTCGGGACAGTCGTTCCGCAGTAACGGCTTGCCGATTTTGCTCGGCATGGCGGCGACGTTCACGGTGCTGGCGAGTCTTGCAGCAGTGGGTGGCGCGTGGCTGGTGGCGGTCAATCAATATGGTCGCTATGCCGCGCTGGGCTTACTGTTGGTGTTGGGGCTCGCGCTGATTTTTCCAGCATTATCAGAACGCTTGATGCGTCCCTTGGTCGCATTTGGCAGCCGTTTACAAGCGCGTGCCGATGCGCAATCCAGCGTGAAAAGCTCCTTGTTATTAGGTGTGGCGGTAGGCTTTTTATGGGCTCCGTGTGCGGGGCCGATTTTGGGTTTGGTGTTGGCGGGCGCGGCGTTGCAAGGTGCGAATCTGTATAGCGCGTTGTTGCTGTTGGTGTTCGCGGCGGGTGCGGCAACGTCATTAGGCTTGGCGTTGCTGGCGGGTGGGCGCGTATTCGCCATGATGAAGCGCGGACTGGGCGCGGAAGAATGGTTGCGACGCAGCTTAGGTGCGCTGGTGGTGATTGGCGTAATCGTCATCGCGCTCGGTTGGGACACTAAATTTCTCGCACAGTTTTCATTCTTGAGCACAGCAAAAACCGAGCAGCAATTGATTAGCCAACTAGCAAAATCGCCCGTTAAAAATGCACTGCAAAATGCGCCCTCGCTCGCGGGCGCAACACAGTGGCTCAATTCGCTAGAGCTTGATTTGGCTGACTTGCGTGGCAAAGTCGTGTTGGTGGATTTCTGGACCTACTCCTGCATCAACTGCTTGCGTACGCTGCCTTATCTCAAAGCCTGGGACGAAAAATATCGCGCGCAAGGATTAGTAATTATCGGCGTGCACGCGCCCGAATTCGCCTTTGAAAAGTCCACCGAAAATGTGCGACAAGCGGTACGCGAACACGGCATCAAATATCCAGTCGCGCTGGATAACAACTTCAAAATTTGGAACGCGTATCAAAACCAATACTGGCCTGCGCATTATTTAATCGACGCGCATGGCGTGATACGCCAGCAGCATTTTGGCGAAGGCGCGTATAGGGAAACCGAGCAAATGATTCAGACGTTACTCAAACAAGCGCGTCCTGAGTTAAGCACGCAAACACTAGCTAGCATTAACGTTGAGGGCGTTGCCGTTGCCGCGCAAACCGCCAGCGCGTTGCGCTCTCCCGAAACCTATTTAGGCGATGCCAAGCAGAAAAATTTTGCTTCGCCCGAAACAGTTATGCATGACGCAACGCAGCATTTTTCGATGCCAAAAAATCTCGCGCTGCATCAATGGGCGTTAGCGGGTGATTGGCGCATCGACGCGGAATCTGCGGCGTTGCAAAGCGCGCAAGGTGCGCTGACGATTAAGTTTTATGGACGCGATGTGAATCTGGTAATGGGTGCTGCGAATGGTAAAACAACGCGCTACCGCGTCACGCTAGACGGCAAAGCTCCGAATACCGCGCATGGTTTAGGCCGCGATGCGCAAGGCGCGGGCGTGATAACCGGGCAACGCTTGTATCAATTACTGCGTTTGCCCGCTGCGGGCGAACATGAATTACGCATCGAATTTTTAGA
>JBJORQ010000056.1:0-12203 GCA_046049345.1 Pseudomonadota bacterium
GCATAAACATGGTCACGATGACTAGCACTGTTGTGTGTGCATTTAATTTTTAAGGAGAGCGGAGATGAAAAAATTAAGTTTAGTTACTGTGCTGTTACTGAGTGCGTGTGTGAATGATCCGCAAATGGGTAGCACCGTAGGCGGCGCAATCGGTGGCGGCACAGGTGCCGCGATTGGTTACGGTTTAGGCGGTCAAGACGGCGCAATTTTAGGTGGCGCATTGGGTGGGGCAACTGGTGCGGCCGTGGGTAATAATCGTAGTCGTCAAGCTCAGCCAGCGGTCAATAATCAAGAGCAGTCACGTCGTCGTAACCGTGATCAAGGTGATGACTATCGCGATGAGCGTCAAAATCGTGACGATGGTGGTGATCATGAAAATCGTCACCATAGGCATGACGATAATGAAGATTAATCAGGCTACTTTTTGATTTAGTAGCGTATTTGTAAACGGAGTTGGGTTTCCTTTGCGCCGCCGATTGAGCGATAGTCGTTGTACTTTAATTCCCTCTTATAGTGTATGAGGCGTTTGTAAGTTTTCCCTTGATTAGAGTCTTAGGTGTTTTATCTGTTTCTGCTAGGGAGTTTAATGTTATGAAAATACTGTCCATTATTTGTATGTTGATGATTACAACCTCTGCTTGGGCGAGTGAAAGTCCTGCATCTAGCCCGACTGAGTCTGCTGTCGTTAAGGGCGAGGTTCTAGAGGTACTAAATGTCGAGAACTTTACTTACTTACGTCTGAATACTCATGCTGGCGAGATGTGGACGGCGGTTATCAATACGCCAGTTAAGAAAGGGACCATTGTTACGATTAAAGATGTCATCGTGATGAGCAACTTTGAAAGCAAGATACTCAAGCGAACTTTCCCGACCATTTTGTTTGGTAACTTGGTGGTTTCTGGCGGTGATGCACATTTATCTAGTAATAATCACTTGCCTTTGGTGATGGGGACTTATTATCTTGCCCTGGCCCAAAAATGGGACACGAAAAAATCTCTACATGCCCCCAAGTCGCGCGATGCGAATGTGCGCACAATTGCTGAAATTGTTAAAAAAGCAGATGAGCTCAAGGAAACGACGGTGGTGCTCAGTGGATCAGTGGTCAAGTACAACCCCGATATTATGGGAAAGAACTGGGTTCATTTGCGTGATGGATCCGGTTCCGCTGCGGATAACACAGATGATATTTTGGTCACTACCAGTAATCAGGTTAAGTTAAATGATCTCGTAACCTTTAAAGGTATCGTGCGTATTAGTAAAGATTTTGGCGCGGGCTATGCTTACAAAGTTCTGGTTGAAGAGGCTACGCTGCAGTAAAGCGTTAGTTAGTGAGTCGCATGAAAAACTCCCTGCATCGGTACGATGGACAGGGAGTTTTTATTTAGAGGAGGCGGTGAGTTTTTGCCTACTTTAACTTTATCATCCGCTAATTGACTAGTGACAGTCTGCGTAAATATTCGAGTTTTATTCAGAGCCAAATTTAGTTTCTACGATGATGCCAATTTCCTTGAGGAAGGGCGTGGGTAAAATCCCGCCAGCGCAAACTATGATTGCGTCATTAGCGAGTGTAACGAGCTGACCTTCATAGTCCAGCGTTACTTGCTGCTCAGTTACACTTTTGACGTTAGATTTGAGCATGATTTTGAGTTTCCCTCGCGCTTCTAATGCTTCTAAACGGATGCGGTTTTTAGGCTTTCCTCGTCCAAATGCTTCACTACGATATGAAATTGTGACTGTTGTACCTTGTTCATCAGCAATGGAGCAGGCAGCTTCTAGCGCACTATCACCCCCACCTACAACCAGAACATGCTTGTTACGGTATTGTTCAGGGTCTATTAGGTTGTAGACGACTTTTGGTAAATCTTCACCAGAAACTCCTAGTTTACGTGGGGTGCCGCGCCGACCTATCGCCAGTAACACAGTACGAGTTTCGTAAGACTGCTTGTTGGTTTTTACTACAAATCCTTGATTTTTTTTAGTAATCGTCTCCATTCGTTCAAAGAAGTTTATTTTCATACCTGTTTTTCTAACCACGCCATTCCAGAATTCGAGCAGAGCCTCTTTGCTGATTTCGCCCATTTTAACTTGGCCAATAATCGGTAGCTGTACCGCTGCTGTCATTGCGACTTTGTTACGTGGATATTGAAAAATTGCGCCTCCAAGCGAACTCTCTTGTTCTAGCGTGACATAGCGTAGATTGCTTTCTATTGCACCTAAAGTTGAGGCTAGTCCAGCAGGTCCTGCACCAACGATGACTACGTCAAGGGCGTTTGCACTACCTTTAAGTCTTTTGATGGTATTGATAGCTTGCGCTCCTTGAGTGGCGGCTTTACGTATTAACCCCATGCCTCCAAGCTCCCCAGCAATGAAAATCCCTTTTACATTCGTTTCAAAATTTGGATCGAGCTTGGGAATATCCATGCCTCGTTTTGACGTACCAAATACCAATGTAATAGCATTGTGAGGGCAGGCTGTTGCACACGCACCATGGCCAATACATACAGTAGGGTTGGTCAGGTATGCCTTACCTCCTATGAGGCCGATGGCTTCTTCTGGGCAGGCGCTAACGCAGCCACCTGCACCCAGACATTTATTGATGTCAATGAACGGATGCAAAGAAGAGGGTTCGGTGAGTCCCGCTTCGATTGCTTCTTTTTGTTGTGCAAGTGCAGCAGCAGTATTGCGATGGCGGCCACGAATATGAAAAAATGCGATGGCTAAAATGGGGAGTAAGTAGATGAGGCCTGCTGAAATACTAGAGAATGTCATGGTGTTACAATCCTAAAAAATTTGTTACAAATTTTTTTATTTAAATAATTAGGAAGCACTCAAAATTTATTAAAATTAGTGTGACCCGTAAAGATAACTAATATATTAGAACATAAATGTCGCCAAATAAATTTGCCACCTCGAAGCTTGAAAAGCATAAGCCTCGCCGCCCTCAAAAGCTACCAAAAGACTATGGATGGATATTGTATTTGTCCATTATTACCTTCGTACTACTCGTAGGTTTTTTTATTTCCCTTGAAAAGCTGTACAAACCTGGTGACACAATTGGTTATAACTTAGGTTTGGTTGGGGGGCTGATGATGACAACTATCTTGCTATATCCTCTGCGCAAGCGCGTTCGTTTTATGCGAAATTGGGTATTGTTACCGAAGTGGTTTCAATGGCATATGACATTTGGTGTGCTTGGCCCCGCTATCATAGTGTTTCATTCCGCCTTCCAAGTATATATACCGTTAATTCACCCTAAGGGCTCTATTAATGCTGCTGTTGCAATGTTGAGTATGTTGCTGGTTTCAGGTAGCGGGATTTTTGGTCGGTTCTTCTACACTAAAATCCATATGGGGCTTTATGGTCGGCAAGCTTCACACAATCAGATGCAAGATAATTTAGATGGTACGCCAGATGTACAGTCTATTTTTAATTACGCACCTAGTGTGCAGCGGCAGCTTATTGAGTTTAGAGATTATGCAACGAAGTCTTCTAAGTCTGAGCTGGTTAAGAACTGGAAGATACTTACGTTAGGTGTGCGTGCGAAGCTTTTGTCTAGGAGCATCATTCGAGAGTTGGAAGACATAATGTATGCCGATGCGAATGCTAAGCAGTGGAACGACGTGCAGATGAAGCGTTTGGATGAGATGTTCTATCAAAGTGTTGAGTTTGTGGAGACGTATATTTTGGCGGTTCGGGATTTAGCTCAATTCGCTACTTATGAAAAGCTTTTTTCATTGTGGTATATTTTTCATGTACCGTTTGTTTACATGTTGGTGTTCAGCGGGATATGGCATGTAATCGCGATTAATATGTATTGAAGGGGAGTTGCTTTGACAATGACAATTAAATGGATTATTTGTATGTGTTTGGCTTTGATTTACTCAATGCCAGCATCTGCTGATTCGATTAATGATTTGCTGCTGCCAGGAAAAGTTATTGAAGCGCATGCCAAATATGAAAGTCAATGTGCTAATTGCCACAAACAGTTCGATAAGTTAGCGCAATCTGGTTTATGCAAAGATTGTCATAAAGAAGTTAAGAAAGATATTGCCGATAAGCGTGGTTATCACGGTTTAATCAAGACTGATAAAGAATGTAAAGAGTGTCATGGTGAACATAAAGGCCGAGATGCCAAAGTTTCCAAATTAAGCACGATTAACTTTGATCACACCGTACAGACGGGGTTTGTATTAAGAGGGGGACACACAAAAGACAAAGTGCTATGTAAAGACTGTCACTTCCCACAGAAAAAATATAGGGATGCCCCCGTTCAATGTATCGGTTGTCATGAAAAAGTTGATAAGCATAAAGGTGGTTTAGGTAAAGAGTGCCAGAGTTGTCATGAAGAAAAAGACTGGAAGACAACTCATTTTGATCATAGTAAAACTCATTTTCCCTTGCTGGGAAAGCATGTAGAGGTGAAATGTACTAAGTGTCACATTAACAATCAATATAAAGATACAGCTAAAGATTGTAATGGTTGTCATCTCAAGGAGGATAAGCACAAGGGTAATTTTGGTTCTAAGTGCGAGACTTGTCATACAGATAGAGATTGGAAAGAGATTCTGTTTGATCATGATAAAAAAACTAAGTATCCCTTAATTGGTAAGCACGAAGAGGTTAGTTGTGTAAGCTGTCACAAAGGTAATATCTATAAAGAGAGGCTTAGGGTTGATTGTTTTTCCTGTCATAAAAAAGACGATAAGCATAAGGGTAACTTCGGCTTTAAGTGTGAGAGTTGTCATATAGAGCGTCGTTGGACTGAAATACTGTTTGATCATGATAAAAAGACTAAGTTTGCACTAATGGGAAAGCATCATGAAGTAAGGTGTAGTGCTTGCCATAAGGGTGATTTGTATCGTGACCAACTTAAGATGGATTGCTTGTCATGTCATTTGAAAGATGACAAGCATAAGAATGCTTTCGGTCCTAAGTGTGAAAGTTGTCACGTCGATCGCAGCTGGAAAGAAATCGTGTTCGATCACGATAGAAAGACTCAATATCCACTGCTCGGCAAGCACCATGAGGTGAAGTGTGTCAGTTGTCACAAAAGCGATTTGTATAAAGATAAGTTGAAAACCGATTGCTACTCGTGCCATGAAAAAGATGATAAGCATAAAGGCCAAGAGGGCAAGAAATGCGAGTCGTGTCACCATGAGCAATCATGGCAGAAAACGAGTTTTGATCATCGGATGTCACGTTTTCCACTCACAGGTCGACATTCGTTGATTGAATGTAAAAAATGTCATTTGTCCGCCGCTTACAAAGATGCAAAATCGGACTGCCGTTCATGCCACGAAAAGCAAGATGTGCATAAACGCACACTGGGTTCGGGATGTGCGACGTGTCATAACACGCGTGACTGGAAGGATTGGGATTTCGACCACGATAAGACTCAGTTTAAGTTGGATGGCAAGCACAAAGCGATACTCTGTATTGAGTGCCACAACTCTCCCGTCAGTAAAAAAATCAGCTTAGCGATGAGTTGTGTTCGTTGCCATAGCAAGGATGATAAGCATGACGGCGCATTTGGCGATAGATGTGAACGCTGTCACATAGGCTCTTCATGGAAATCAATCAAGGTGGGAAGTCAGAGTTGGATTAAAAAATGATAGTAATGGTTGTTACCTCTGGTCGGTTAAAGCTTAAGGTTCGTCGGTAACTTTTACCTTTGGATCTCAAGAAAGTCAGTCGATAGCCGGTGCTTCTATTGCATTAAATTTTTGTCTAGACTCTGCAATAAGATGATGCCATCGGACTCGTTTTCTTTGGTTTTGATATTTAAGTAAGGAGATGAAAAATGTGCAGAATCATCAATAAGATCGCAGGATGGGTGGCAGCTATCTTGACAGGTGTGATGTGTTTTTCCTTCTTAGCTCAGGCTGATATAGTGCCTATATCCAACAGTGTCCAGTTTGATCATACACAAACAGGGTTTGTATTAAGGGATGTGCATACCACCTTAAAGTGCGAACAATGTCACGTTGGTGGGGTATTCAAGAATACGCCTAAGGAGTGTGCTGGCTGCCACACTATAGGGAGTCGTGTTGGAGCTACGCCGAAACCCATCAATCATGTTCAAACCACTTTTTCCTGTGACACTTGCCATGTCAGTCCAACTAGTTTTCTGGTAAAAAGTTTTCAGCATTTCGGTATCGTGAACGGCTGTGCGGCTTGCCATAGCGATACAGCGAATCAATCTATTGGTGTGGTGAAAATCAATCGTGCGACGCATATCACTACTTTTTTACCTTGCGAAAATTGCCACATTAATACCAGTACTTTCCTCAGCTCGAGAATGGATCACACGGGTATTAGTAGTGGTTGTGCGACTTGCCATGGTGGGCAATCCGGCAAAGTGGTCAGTCAACCCATCGCACATATTCCGACCAATGGCCTAGATTGTGGTGCATGCCATAACACCACAACTTTCCTCGGTGCGACCTTCAGCCATACTGGGACAGTCATAGGTGTTTGCGGGTCTTGTCATGGGGTGCAACCAGGGGTGAGAGCCAAGCCAGCTTTGCATATTCCAACTTTTGCTACGGGTAACGCATGTGATGTTTGTCACACAGCGTCTAATACCGCAGGTTACACATCGTTTCTTGGAGCGATGTACCATCAGAATGCTGCTGGCGCGCCTAGTCCCATCGGCACTTGCTCGACCTGCCATAACGGTGCTTATCCTGGCGTGTACGGCACCTCGTTCTTGCCGAACCATAACACCATCGTGCCTTTACCTACGCCACAATGCGACACCTGCCATACAGCTGCGAATACGGGCAACTACACTACATTCATGGGTGCGATTTTTACTCATCCTGGAACGGTAGTAACTCCGAGCGCCGCTCCAACAGGACCGAATGCTTGTGGGACGTGTCACAATGGGACTACGGCCAAGACTTATGGTCCAACTCATGCGGTAATCAACAGAGCCGCGACGAAATGTGATTCTTGTCATACCAATTCGTTGACAACGCTGACTTGGTTGGGTGCGACGATTAACCATTCTGCTATGGTTGGCTACCCAGCCCCTTGTGCTAATTGCCATAACGGCACGAGTGCGAAGGGAAAGCCTTCGACTCATTTAGTGACTGCTATGGCATGTGATTCCTGCCATAGCAATTCGATTACTACCCTGTCGTGGCTGGGAGCTAGTGGGGTGAATCATGCTCTGTTAAATCCCGCAGCGGCAGGTAGATGTCAGAGTTGCCACAATGGCAGTACTGCTAAGGGTTTATCGCCAGGACATATTCCTGTTGGTGTCTTGTCTTGCGATACGGGTGGTTGCCACACAGTTGGAGCGGCTATTACCTTTGCTCCTGGACAGATGGGCAGCGCGCAACACGCCGTGGTTGTGGGGACTCGTTGTGATGTTTGCCACAGCGGCGCGTATGCGACCCAAGGTCTGAATTTGGGCGGCGCGGTCGGGAAGGTCAGCAATCATATTCCGACCACTATCACGGGCGCATTGGACTGTAATACTTGCCATAAAACGCCTAATCACGCGATGGCAGGCGCAGCGGGTTGGGCAACCAAGGTCGGGGAGATGAACCACAACAATGCTCAAGGTGGTGCGCCGAATTACTGTGTTACTTGTCATCTGACGGGCGTGGCGTACATGGGTGCTATGCAAAAGAAAAATCACAATGGCTCGAGTGCCGCTAAAGATTGCTCTAGCTCAAGTTGCCATAAGCCTATGGGTAAGACAGGTGCTGCGTATACAAGTTGGAAATAAAATATCGACCAACATGCTGGATTAACAAGGAAAGTGTTTATGCATATGCCTAGGAGTGGCAACGCACGAAGAGTGATTGGATTGTTATGCGTTCTTGTGTTGTGTATTGGTTCAAATGTTGCACGCGCGGATGTCATTGACGACATTGTTTATAGAACGGATGCCAAAGGTGAGATTGATGCTGTTATCAAATTTACCGTGCCGATTCAGCGTCTGCGATATGCTCAGCAGAATCAGTCCTCCACTTTTTTGCTCGTTTATTTCAGCCTGTTCGATAATGTTGCGCTTGATCAGTTGCAAGATTTTGAGGTGCACCGTTCTCCTCCAACCGACTTAGTGCCGAGATTTAATGTTACCCTGCGTGATCTGACGCTCAATCCTAAAGCAGAAATCCAATTTGATCAGCCAGCGGAGTACGCTTTGAAAGCGGGCAGAGATGGTCGTAGTTTGGTGCTGCACATCAAGCCTGCTCTGGCACAAAAGGACAGGGAAAGCCCGCCGATTGCTGCTGTGCCAGCTGTCATTACAACGCCCAACGTGCCGCTCCCTACCGTGGTTATGCCAGCCATTCCAGTGGCTAATCCAGTTAACTTACCGTCTATTTCACCTGAAAAATCAACGGTGTCGTCAAGTGGCTCAAGCATCATTGATGATATTGCGCTTAGATCAGATAGCAAAGGTGTGATTGAGGGAGTGATTAGATTCAACACCTCTATTCAAAATTTGCGTTTTGTACAGCAGAAGCAATCTTCAACGACCTCGCTGCTTTATTTCAATATTGACAATGCTGTAGCAAGCGGTCTATGGCGTGATTCGGAAACGCAGCAGTCACCCGCTGCGGATGGAGTTCCTCTGTTTACCGTTACCACGCACGACTTGAATCAGAAACCTAGAATCGAGATCCAGTTTGAACGCGCGGCTGAATATGGCTTGAAAGCGGGTAAAGACGGTCGCAGTCTGATACTAATCATTAAGGCCGATTTAGCAAAACAAGATAAGGTCAGCAAGACCGTATCCGTGCTACCTGCCCTTGTTGCCGCACCCATAGTGACAGCAGCCGCAACTTTGGCTAGTACCGCAACGCCTAACGTAGCCACGCCAATCGTGGTATTAGCGAGTTCTCCTGTGACTGAGCCGCCTACGGTGAGTTCAGTTGTAACGCCTCCAGTCGCTGTGCGGTCTATTCCCGCGCTACCCTCTATCACTCAATCAGCCGCCGTGGGCAGAAAGGTGGACGGACGATTAGGCGGAAAAGATGGCTTACCTACTTTCCCAGTGATTGATGAGCAGGGTGTTATTGATAAGGCTACAGTCAACGAGAGCCTGACGCTGGCAGAACAAATTATGCGAGCTAATAACCAAGCTGCATTACTGATGGTGACGGGACGAGATGCCATATTGTCGGGCGAAATGTTTACTGCGATTGATGCATTCAATAATGTACTCAAACTTCCCAGCAATAAATATAGCCAAGACGCGCAAGTATGGATTGGCATCGCGCGGGAAAAATCGGGACAGCCATACAAAGCATTATCGGAATACGAAACGTACTTAAAGCTCTATCCAGTGGGTACGGCTGCAATGTGGGTGAAAGACCGCCAAGCCAAGCTCGGTGCGGTTTTACCAGCATTACCTACACAGCAGACTGCGATGGCTAAAGCACCTCGTACCGATTTCAAAAACATGGAATATGGTAGCTTATCTACCTATTATTATCGGGGTGCTAGTCATACCAACACGGTTACCAACGTGGGAGCGACGCAAGTCCCCACCAGTTTGAATCGTACTGATCAGTCCACCTTGTTGACCAACGTGATGGTGACGGATCGTTTTTACAATAACGAGTTTGACAATCGCATCGTCTTCCAAGGTTTTAATGCGGCTAACTTCTTGCCTCAGCAGCCCAGCAGGCAACAATTGAACGCACTCTATGTGGACGTGAGAAACCGCATGGATGACTATTCGGTACGCCTGGGTCGTCAGTCCCCATATGGAGGCGGGGTGATGGGGCGATTTGATGGGGCAACAGCGGGATATGGGGTTACGCCTGATGCGCGAGTCAATGTTGTGGCTGGGCAATTGGCGGATGCTGTTATTGGTGCTAAACCTAAGTTTCTTGGTCTCGGTGTGGACTTAGGGGTAAAGGATGCTTTCGGTGGCTCGCTCTACGTCATTAAACAAACGGTTGCGGGACTGACTGACCGTCAAGCCATCGGTGGCAATATGCGCTATTTTGAACATGGCAGCACCGTCATGGGCATGTTGGATTACGACACTCAGTTCAGAGCAGTGAACTGGGCTACGGTGCAGGGTACATTGCATACTGACTCGGAGACCGATTACAACATGCTGTTAGATCGCCGCAGAAGTCCTGTGCTGGATTTGAGAAATTCTGTGATGGGTACGACCAACTCAGTCGATGTATTGCTACAAAATGGCTTTACACAAAGCGATTTGATTACGTTGGCGAAACAGCGTACGGCAACCTCAAATATGGCAATGGTCGGGGTGAATAAGCGCATCGCTGAAAAATGGCAAGCGGGCAGCGACATTGCGATTTCAAGCATTTCAGGATTACCACAGAGCGGTACACTCATTAATGGTGTGCAGGTCGGTAGCTCTTTGGTAGGCGGTACGCCAGGGTTAGAAGGTTTTATCCCCGCCACACCTTCTACTGGTTCTGCATGGACGTTGTCTGGCCGATTGGTCGGAAATGATTTCATCTCTAGCCATGACATTTCGATAGTTAGTTTGAGTTATACCAAGAGTAAGCAAATGACGGGCGAGATGTTATTGCTGACTAATCATGCTTTTTTGCAAGAGAATTTGACGTTGGATTCGACGCTGCGAGTTTATTTACAGTCGGATAGTTTTGGCGGTAAACAAAGCGTTATTGCCCCTGTGTTTAAACTGGGTTTCCGCTTGAAAAACAACCTGTCGCTGGACACGGAGGCGGGGATTGAATCGACTAAATCTACCCCTAGTGCCCTCCAGTCTTCAAAAACTAATCGGCAGTACTTTTCATTCGGCTTCCGTTGGGATTTTTAACCCCCGTAAAACTTTGCCAAGGCTGGGGGCGGCTTATATGCAGTTTAGTCCCCCGCGTTACAGTTTTTCTCGCACGAGTGTTTTACATCACATCCTTCTTGTGTTGAGCTAGTTTCGGCAATCACGCCAGTACCCTCCTTGTCATATCCCCACGTCAGCTAATAGTTGCAAGACTCGCACTGTAAATTCACCACTATGAATAAAGCCTTTACTAAAGAATCAGACCTCGATGAAGATGAGCTAGAGCCTGCTTTTAAGCTACCTGTGGGGGTGAAGAACTACATTACGCCACAGGGACAGCGACGCTTGCAGGATGAACTCGACACCTTGTGGAAGTCGGAGCGTCCTGTGTTGGTGCAAACCATTACTTGGGCGGCAGGCAATGGACGTTTGCGTGAAATCGACCGACGCATTCGTTTTTTGCGTAGGCGGCTGGATTTATCCGAAGTGGTGAATCCCGCGCAGCGGCAAGCGTGCGAGCAGGTTTTTTTTGGTGCAACGGTGACGGTGTGTGACCAAGCGGGGGCAGAAAATACTTACAGCATTGTCGGCATTGATGAAGCGGAGGTGGCGCAGCAGCGGATTAGTTGGGTGTCGCCGTTGGCGATGGCATTGCTGAAATTAAACGTCGGTGATGTCGCGCTGTTGCGCACCCCGTTAGGCATGACTGAGCTAGAAATTTTGCGCGTGGTATATGTCGATTTACCCTAATGTAGCAAGGGTTTGAGTTGCACCATCACATTGCGCAAAATCTGCGCCTGCGCGCTGGCATCGGGATGCAAATTGTCGGCTTGAAATTGCTCGGCGCGGATGCCTGCCAGCATAAACGGCGTGAGCGAGATTTTTTCTTGGCGGGCGATACGCGGATACAGCGCGCTAAAATTCTGCGTATAACTCAAGCCATAATTAGGCGGTAATTGCATCCCCAACAACAGCACTGTTGCTCCTGATTTTTTTGCTAGCTGTATTATCTCGCGTAGATTTTTTTCCACCTGATTAAGCTGCGCACCGCGCAACGCATCATTCGCGCCTAGTTCAATAATCATGATTTTTGCGCGATGTTGGGCTAACACTGTCGCGATGCGTTGTCGTCCGCCCGTGCTGGTTTCGCCGCTGATGCTGGTGTTGATTACGGTAAGTTCAGGGTGTGTTGGCGCGAGTGCTATCGCCAGTAAATTCACCCAGCCCGCGTCGCGTGCAATGCCATAGCCCGCTGATAAACTATCGCCGAATACCACAATGTTTTGCGTCGCAAGCGCAGCGTGGCTGAGTAGCAAACTGGCTAACAATAATATTTTTAAGGGTAAATTTTTCATGGCAGCGATTGTGCAAGCAATAGGACTTTCCAAGCAAGTCAAAAGTCCCAGTTTAGAAGCCTTGCCTTTGCAAATTTTGCACGAGGTAAGTTTTAGTCTAG
>JBJORQ010000057.1:0-23245 GCA_046049345.1 Pseudomonadota bacterium
CGCGAAATCCGCGACACCGCCGAAGTGTTGCGCAAACATCACGCGCCGAGTGCGCGCCACAGCGGGCTAGAAGTGTTGCCGCTGTACTCGCGCTTATCTGCCGCCGAGCAAGATCGCGTGTTCAAAACAGGCGGTAAACGCCGCGTAATTTTGGCGACCAACGTCGCAGAAACCTCGCTCACCGTGCCCAACATCGGCTACGTCATCGACTGCGGATTAGCGCGCGTGAATCGCTACAGCATCCGTCAAAAAGTTGAGCAATTACACATCGAAAAAATCTCGCGCGCCGCTGCTAATCAGCGCGCTGGACGGTGCGGCCGCGTGATGAGCGGCGTATGTGTGCGCTTGTATGAAGAAGCCGAATTTTTGCAGCGCGACGAATTCACCGACCCCGAAATTTTCCGTGTCTCACTCGCCACCGTCATCTTGCGCATGAGCGCGTTAGAACTCGGCGACATCGCTGCTTTCCCGTTTATCGAGCCGCCCACGCCGCGCATGATTGCCGACGGTTACCAGTTGCTAGCCGAACTCGGCGCGATTGACGAGGCGCGCTCACTCACCAAGCTCGGACACGAACTCGCGCGCTTACCACTCGACCCAAAAATTGCGCGCTTACTCATCGCGGGTCGCCAATATCATTGCCTCACCGAAATCCTCATCATCGCCAGCGCACTGTCCACGCAAGACCCGCGCGACCGTCCGCAAGAACGCCAAGAAGCCGCCGATGCGGCGCACAAACGCTTTGCCGACGAGCGTTCCGATTTTCTGGCTTACCTAAAAATTTGGGCGTGGTTTGAACAAGCCTTGGCGCACAAACAATCCAATCGCTTGATGGCCGAAGAGTGCCGCAAAAACTTTTTATCGCCGCTGCGCTTGCGCGAATGGCGCGAACTACATCAACAGTTGCACGGCCAAGTTGCCGAGATGGGCATGAAGGGCAACGACGCGCCCGCCAGTTACGAAGATATTCATAAGGCTCTGCTATGCGGCTTGCTCGGCAACATCGGCATGAAGGGCGTGGAAGGCAATGAATATCTGGGCGCACGCGGTATCAAGTTTGTCATCGGCAACAACTCCGTGCTGGCAAAAAAAGGCACGAAATGGGTGATGGCGGGCGAGCTGGTCGAAACGCATAAATTGTTTGCGCGCACGCTGGCGCGCATCGAACCCAACTGGTTAGAAGAGGTCGGCGCGCATTTAATCAAGCGACATTATTTCGATGCGCACTGGGAAAAAAAGGCAGCGCAAGTCACCGCCTTCGAGCGCAGCACTCTGCATGGCTTGCTCATCAACGCCAAGAAGCGCGTGCATTACGGGCCGATGAATGTGGCGGAGTCACGCGAAATTTTTATCCGTCAGGCCTTAGTCGGCGGCGAATTCGAGACGCGCGCGGCATTTTTTGCGCACAACCAAAAGTTGATTGCCGACATCGAAGCCTTGGAGCATAAGGCGCGCCGCCCTGACGTGTTGGTGGATGATGAATTGATTTTTGCTTTTTACGAGGCACGCATTCCCGCTGACATTCACAACGGCGCAGCGTTTGAGCATTGGCGCAAAGAGGCGGAACGCAACGATGCAAAACTATTGTTGTTGAAAAAAGACGATTTGATGCGCCACGAGGCGCATGGCATCACCACCGATAAATTCCCGCCGCAACTCAAAATCGACACCATCAGCTTTGCCTTGAGTTACAACTTTTCACCTGGCAAAAACGACGACGGCATCACGCTCAGCGTGCCGCTCGCACTCATCAATCAAGTCTCGGCGGCGCGTTGCGAGTGGCTGATACCGGGCATCTTGGCGGAAAAAGTGGTGCAACTCATCAAGACCTTGCCACAGAAAATTCGCCGTAATCTGGTGCCTGTACCTGAATTTGCTGCGGCGTTTTGTCGCGACGTAGCCGCCTCGAATACGCCACTACTACAAGCTTTGGCGCGTTATCTGCGCGAACAAAAACAGCTCGATGCGCCGCTCGATGCGTTTCGTTTAGAGCAACTTCCACAACATCTGCTAATGAATTTTCGCGTGCTGGATGAGCATGGTCGGCAGCTCGGCATGTCGCGTAATTTTGCCCAACTGCATAGCGAGCTAGCCCCACGCGCCGCGCCTGTTATCGCTGCGGTGACCAAACAAGTCGATGCGCCCATCAATGAAATTCGCAGCGCAACGTGGAGCTTTGGCGAGTTTAGCGAGACGCGCACCGTGCAACGCGCAGGGCAAAGCGTGACGCTGTACAACGCGCTGGTCGATGACGTTGACGCGGTAGTGTTGCGCGCTTTTGAGACGCGCGAGGCAGCACACGCCGCACATCAAAAAGGGCTGAATCGTTTGTTCATGTTGCTGCTCAAAGAGCAGGTTAAATACATGGAAAAAAATCTGCCCGATGCGCAAAAACTCGGCATGTTGTATATGCCGCTCGGCACGCCGCAAGAGTTGCAGCAACAGATTTTGGCGATGACCTTTACGCGTTGTTGTTTGAACGAACCGCTGCCATTTAACGAGACGACTTTCGCCGCGCGCGGCAAGGAAGCAAAGAATCGGCTGCTGCTGATTGCGCAAGAATTAGCGCGCTTAACCGCGACTGTCCTCAGCGAATTTCACGCGCTGCAAAAAAGTTTGCCCGCGCTGAAAAGCCATCCGCAAGTCGCCAGCGATGTACGCGCGCAATTGGATTTTTTAGTGCATAAACGCTTTGTAGAAACAACCTCGTTTGAACGCTTGCAACATCTGCCGCGCTATCTCAAAGCCATCAATTTGCGTATCGAAAAACTGCGCAGCAATCCCGCCCGCGATGCGCAATGTATGACGCAATTGCAGCCGCTGTTACAAGCCTTACAGAAATTACGCGTCAGCCATCACGCCGATTCGCGCTTAGACGAATTCGCGTATTTGCTGCAAGAATTACGCGTGTCGTTATTCGCGCAGGAATTGAAAACACCGGTGATTGTGTCGGTGAAAAGATTAGAAAAGATGTTAGAAAGTTTGCGCAAATAACTGTGGGGCTCTAAAACCTGAAATCTCGTCGCAATACTGCGTTGCTCACAAAAAATGACTCCTCACATAGTTGTTCTATGCGTCGTCGCAATTTTTTATTCGCGCCTTCACATGAAACAAGAAGCGTAAGCAACTATGTTTCATGGGGAAGCCCCTTGCGGGCTTGTCTTGCTTAGATATTTCAAGTTTTAGAACCCCACAGAGACACTGAGGAATAACTATATGAAACAAAATAATACTGTTGACGTGTTGCTAGTTGGTGCGGGCGTGATGAGTGCCACGCTGGGCACGCTGCTCACGCAACTTGATCCGAGCTTGAAAATTTTAATGGTGGAGCGATTAGCTCATGTCGCACACGAAAGTTCGCACAGTTTGAACAACGCTGGCACGGGACATGCGGGCTATTGCGAACTCAATTACACGCCGCAACAAGCAGACGGTACGGTCGCTATCGACAAGGCGTTGCAGATCAATGCGGCGTTTGAAGTGTCGCTGCAATTTTGGTCATATTTGGTCGAGCAAAATATCTTGCCCGCACCTGAAAAATTCATCAATGCGGTGTTTCACCAAAGCTTGGTGTGGGGCGAAACCGACGTGGCGTTTTTACGGCAACGCTTTGAGAAACTCAGCGCGCATCATTTATTTGAATGAGCCAGCGCGAGGCTGGGCAAGCGGTTGCGGCGACCCAAGTCAAACACGGTACGGATGTGGACTTCGGCATGTTGACGCGCAAGCTAGTCAAAGCTCTCAAACACACTGACAATTTCGAGCTGAAATTAAGTCATCAAATCGACACGCTCAAACAAAAAGCCGATGGTCATTGGCAAGTGCGCATGACAGATAAACAGACGCAAAGCACTCACACCGTCCACGCGCGCTGTGTGTTTTTAGGCGCGGGTGGCGGCGCGTTGCCTTTGCTGCAAAAATCCAAACTCCCTGAAAGTCAAGGCTATGGCGGCTTTCCTGTTAGCGGGCAATGGCTGATTTGTAAAAATCCTGAGGTGGTTAAACGCCATCACAGCAAGGTGTACGGCAAAGCGCCAACCGGTGCGCCGCCCATGTCCGTGCCGCATTTGGACGCACGCATTATTGATGGCGAGGCCGCGCTGTTGTTCGGCCCATTCGCCAGCATCACCAGCAAATTTCTCAAGCAAGGTTCAGTGTTTGATTTGTTTGGCTCGCTCAAAGGCAACAACCTCAAAGCCATGCTGTCGGTGGGTTTGAACAACTTTGACTTAATGCGTTATTTGCTCGGCGAAGCGTTAAATACCCACAGCCAACGCGTCGCGGCACTGCGCTTGTTTTACCCCGACGCGCGCGAAGAAGATTGGGAATTAGCCTCGGCGGGACAACGCGTGCAAATCATCAAACAGTGCGATGTCAAAGGCGGAAAACTCGAACTCGGCACCGAAATTGTCGCTGCGCAAGACGGCACACTCGCGGCATTATTAGGCGCGTCGCCTGGCGCATCCACCTCGGTGCAAGCGATGTTGGAAGTTTTGCAACGCTGCTTTCCCGAACGCATGGCAAGCCGTGAGTGGCAAGCCAAACTCAAGCAAATGATTCCGTCCTATGGTGAGTCGTTAGATGAAAATGTAGCGTTGTTGCATGAAGTGCGCGAACGCACTTTGCGGGTGTTGAAGTTAACAAAATAGTGCGTCAGCTAGCCAAACTGTTCAGCAATTTGGCGGATTAAAAACTTCTAGCTAAACGATCATCCCTGCCGCAACGGTGTTGTTAGTCGCTTCGTCAATCACGATAAAGCTGCCGCTAGCGCGATTGCGCGTGTATGCATCAAACGCTAACGGCTGCTGAACTTTCATCGCCACACGCACGATGTCGTTCATGTTCACGGTCGGATTAGCGTGCTGTTCTAGCGTATTCACATCGATGCGATAGTCGATGCTAGAGAACAAACATTTCGCGGTGCGCGTGGTGTGTTTAACCAAGTATTTGCGATTTTTGTCCAGCGGCGTTTCCGACAACCAGCACAACATCGCCGAAAACTCTTTCGCCACGGTCGGCAACGCGTCCGCCTTAACCAACATATCGCCGCGCGACACATCGACTTCATCGTTCAAAGTAATCGTGATGGATTGCGGCGCGACAGCGGTTTGCAACAGACCATCCAAAGTAACGATTGCTTTGACGCGACTGGTGCGACCAGAGGGCAACACCGTCACTTCGTCGCCAACCGACACTTCACCTGCTTCGATACGTCCCATAAAGCCACGGAAGTCATGGTATTCATCGGTTTGCGGGCGACACACCCATTGCACAGGAAAACGGAAATCGCGCGTATTCACATCGTTATCAATCTCTACGCTTTCCAATTTTTCCATCAGCGTTGGGCCTTGATACCAGCCCAAACTATCGCCTCTATCCACCACCATATCGCCGACCAACGCCGACAAAGGAATACACGTTACATCATGCAAATTGAGCTGCGCGGCAAAGGCTTTGTACTCGGCAACAATCTCGTCAAAGCGCGCTTGCGAATAATCGACCATGTCCATTTTGTTCACCGCCAACACGATGTGCGGCACGCCAACTAAGCTCGCCAAATAGGTGTGGCGACGGGTTTGCACCAGCACGCCACGACGCGCATCAATCAAGATCACGACAAGGTTTGCGGTCGAAGCAGCGGTAACCATGTTGCGTGTGTACTGCTCGTGGCCTGGCGTGTCGCCGATAATGAATTTGCGCTTGGGCGTGGCGAAATAACGGTACGCCACGTCGATGGTGATGCCTTGCTCGCGCTCGGCTTGCAAGCCGTCGGTGAGCAGCGATAAATCCACCGCCGTCATGCCGCGTTTTTCGCTGGTCTTGGAAATCGCCGAATACTGATCTTCAAAAATGGATTTTGAATCGTGCAGCAAGCGACCGATTAACGTGCTTTTGCCATCATCGACAGAACCAGCGGTGATAAAACGAAGAAGTTGTGTTGTGTTGCTCATTAGTTAAACCCTCTATTTATTTCGACAATGTGGGAGCGCAATTTATTGCGCGATAGCTTTTCAAAAAATCGCGCAATAAATTGCGCTCCCACAAATTTTTTAGAAGTAGCCTTCTTTTTTGCGCAGCTCCATAGACGCATCCGAAGTCTGATCGTCCATGCGCGTCGCACCCCGTTCGGTGATGCGCGTGCTGGCAGTTTCTTCGATGATTTCATCCACGGTGCGCGCATTCGATTCAACTGGTGCAGTACAGGTCACATCGCCCACAGTACGGAAACGCACCGTCACGACATCGACTTTTTCGCCCGCTTTAGGCTGCACCAAATCGGAAATCGGCACGAGCATACCGTTGCGGCGTATCACTTCGCGTTCGTGCGCAAAATAGATGCTCGGAATGTGCAATTTTTCGCGGCCGATATATTGCCAAATATCCATTTCCGTCCAATTTGAAATGGGGAATACGCGGATGTTTTCGCCCGCGTGAACGCGCGTGTTGTAGGTGTCCCACAATTCTGGGCGTTGATTTTTTGGGTCCCACTGACCGAACTCATCGCGAAACGAAAAGATGCGTTCTTTAGCGCGGGCTTTTTCTTCATCACGGCGCGCACCGCCCATACAGGCATCAAAACCAAACTCGGCAATCGTTTCGAGCAAGGTCACCGACTGAAACGGATTGCGTGGCAAATCAGGATTCTTGATAACGATCGTGCCGCGCTTAATCGAGTCTTCCAGCGAACGGACAATCAAGCGTTCACCCAAATCTTTCGCCAATTTATCGCGCGTCGCAATCACTTCAGGGAAATTATGCTCAGTGTCGATATGCACCAAAGGGAAGGGAAACTTAGCGGGGCGAAAGGCTTTTTCGGCAAGACGCAACATCACAATGGAATCTTTGCCGCCCGAAAAAAGCAGCGCGGGATTTTTACATTCCGCCGCCACTTCACGCATGATGTGGATGGATTCAGACTCCAAAACGTCCAAGTGCGACAAGGTGTGATTACTCATTTTTTCTTTCTCTATTTGATTGCAACTGATTGCTTATTCGCCAGTGTGGGAGCGCAATTTATTGCGCTCCCACAAGATTGTTATCTGGATTTAATCGGGGTGACTTTTGCGACATGCAAGCCGCATTCTTTGTTCTCTGGATTCTCCCACCACCATCGACCTGAGCGGATGTCTTCGCCGGGTGTCACCGAACGGGTGCACGGTGCGCAGCCGATGCTAGGGTAAAAACGGTCGTGCAGTTTATTGTATGGCACGTCATTTTGCTTGAGATATTCCCACACTTCGGCGTTCGTCCAGTCCAATAAGGGATTGAATTTTTGCAAGCCGTGGTCGGCATCGAAGGAAGAAACGTCCAAGCTGCCGCGTGTTACCGCTTGGTCGCGGCGCATCCCTGTCAGCCAAGCTTTTTTGCCGGTGAGCGCACGCTTTAGCGGCGCAACTTTGCGAATAAAACAACAGCCTTTACGATTTTCCACGCTGTCGTAAAAACCGTTTACACCGTTATGCGCCACATAGTTTTCTACTGCGGCAGCATCTGGGAAATAAACCTGTAGCGGCACGCTGTAGCGTGTGCGCAGCGCGCTCATCAAGTCGTAGGTTTCTGGCGGTAAGCGTCCCGTGTCCAAACTAAACATGCTGATGTCGGGCTGAAATTTGGCAATTAAGTCGGTCAACACCATATCTTCCGCGCCCAAACTATTGGCGAACGTCACGGGCGAAAAATCGCGTACCGCTTCTGCCAACACGGCTTTGACTTGCTCAATTTTTAGCAATAAGTCGCTCATTTTACGTTCCTCGTGTAACACGTCTAAACAGCGGCTGCGCTTCATCACTGGAGGCTTGATAGATCACCGAAAAATCACTCAAGCCTTTTAATACCTCAGCGCAATCCTTATCGGCGCGCGGCGCAAAGGCATCGAAACCTGCGCGCTGCATATAAAAAATTTGGTCGCGTAACACATCGCCAATCGCGCGTAACTCGCCGCGATAATTCAGCCGTACGCGCAAATGATGCGCAATCGAATAGCCGCGTCCGTCGGCAAATTTAGGGAAATCCACCGCAATCACGGCAAATTTTTCCACGTCCTCGGCGAGTGATTCAGCACGCTCATCGCTTGCCAACCACACGCCCAATTCAGCACGCACTTGCAAAACCTCGCGTTGCGCCAACCAGACTTTTAACGGCACGATGACGCGCACGCCTTGCACCGCGACGCTTTCAGGCAGCTCGCCTTCGCTCAAACGCAGCACGTGCCAATCGTCATTCAGCACGGTTTTATTTTTGATTATCATCTTCGTATCCCTAGCGTTAGAAGCGTGGCGAGTAATAAGGCATGTCGTACGCCACGCCGACTTTTAGCAGCTCGTAATCAGTGGCTTTAAGCGCTTCATCCGCTTCAATTGGCGTGCCATACACTTCCGTTTTGTATGCTTCTAAGCCGATGCGCCGCACCGTGTCGATAAAGCGTTCGCCGTCGTCGCGCTCGCGCACATACACTTGCAACAAGCGCGCGATGACTTCGGGCATTTGCTCAAAACTAAACGAGCGACCGATGACTTTACCTAGGCTTGCATCATTTCCCTGCGCGCCACCAAGCTGCACTTGATACCACTCTTCGCCATCTTTATCGACACCCAAAATGCCGATGTGACCAACGTGATGATGTCCGCAGGCGTTGATGCAACCCGAAATATTCATCTCCAATTCGCCGATGTCATGCTGAAAATCCATGTCCTCAAAACACTCGGCGAGAGCTTTTGCTAGCGGGATAGAACGCGCATTTGCCAGCGTACAAAAATCGCCACCTGGGCAGCAAATCATGTCGGTAAGCAGCCCAATATTCGCGGTCGCCATGCCCAATTTTTTGGCTTGCTCCCACAACGCAAACAGCTCGCTTTGCGGCACATCTGCCAACACTAAATTTTGCATATGCGTGATGCGCAACTCGCCAAAACTAAATTGCTCGGCTAATTCCGCCGCCGCATCCAACTGTTCCGCCGTCGCGTCGCCCGGCGCGATGCCTGTCTTTTTCAGCGACAACACCACGGCTGCGTAACCCGCTTGTTTATGCGGTTTAACGCTACGTTTGACCCAGCTCGCAAAGGCAGAATTGTCTATGACGTTCAAATCCACATCGCTCAAGGCTAGATAGTTCGGTGCAACAAAAAATCCTGAGACGCGGTCGAGTTCAGCTTGCGTAATCGTGCATGCGCCGTTCTTAGTAAATTGCCAGTCGGCTTCGACTTGACGCTTAAATTCGGCGATGCCTAACGCCTTCACCAAAATTTTAATGCGCGCTTTATAGATGTTGTCGCGGCGACCGTATTCGTTATAAACACGCACGATAGATTCGCTGTAAGTGATGATGTGCTGCCAAGGCACAAAGTCGCAAATCTCAACGCCTATCACAGGTGTACGACCTAAGCCGCCGCCAACCAACACGCGAAAACCCACCTCACCCGCTGCATTTTTTACCGCTTGCAAGCCGATATCGTGCACCGCAATTGCGGCTCGGTCATTCACCGCACCCGTAATCGCGAACTTAAATTTACGCGGCAAATAAGCGAACTCAGGATGGAACGTGCTCCACTGACGCAAAATTTCGGCGTAAGGGCGCGGGTCAACAATTTCGTCTTGTGCCACGCCCGCGAATTCATCGCTGGTAATGTTGCGGATACAGTTGCCCGAAGTCTGATTGGCGTGCATTTCTACCGTTGCCAAGTCCGCCAAAATATCGGGCGCGTCTTGCAATTTTAACCAGTTAAATTGAATGTTTTGACGCGTAGTGAAGTGCCCATAACCACGGTCATACTTGCGCGCGATATGCGCAAACATGCGCATTTGCGTGGCACTCACCAAACCATACGGCACGGCGATGCGCAACATATAGGCGTGAATTTGCATGTACAGCCCATTTTGCAAACGCAAAATACGAAACTCGTCCTCACTCAATTCATCGTTCAAACGACGACGCACTTGGTCGCGAAATTGCGCGACGCGCTCGGCTTGAATTCGGCTGTCAAAACTATCGTAGCGATACATGGTTTACGCCTCGTAGCTTTTAGAAACTGGCAGCAACTGCGCTGCTGCCAGCGGAAACTTTGCGCCGTATTGCAAAATATAAGCCACATCCGCATCTTCGTCGTGACGCAACGCCGCGCCGATATACGCGTGTTCGCCAGCCTGACCAATCACCACGCCGATGCGCCCGCCGCAACCGTTGAACCAACTGACCGACTTCGCTGTATTAGGTTTATTCGCACTCATTATTTTTCCTGACACTCATCGTTATTTGTAAAAAACCATCTTCAAACCAATCAGCAGCAGCATCGCTGCCAACACAGGACGCAACACTTTTTCGGGGACTTTCGCGCTTAAGTGGCTGCCGATATAAATGCCCGGCAAAGAGCCTAACAACAAACTCGCCAGCAACACCAAATCCACTGTGCCTAAGGCTAAATGTCCCATCCCTGCAATCGCGGTGAGCGGTACCGCGTGGGCAATATCAGTTCCGACAATTTTCACCGACGACATACGCGGATACAAAAACAACAATGCCACCGTGCCCAACACACCCGCGCCTATCGACGAAATCGTCACTAACGCGCCGACCACAATGCCCGTGATAACCGTCGCGGCAGGCAAGTAACGATGATGCAATTCATACACCGTGCCGTCTTGGCGACGCGCTAATTTTTTAATCGCATCTTTCAATAGGAGAGCGCAAGCAGTGACGAGCAAGGCCACGCTCAACACGCTGGTGACCAAGCTGCGCAAGGTTTTTTCTTCTAAGCCTAAATACTTCAAGAGCAAAATCGTGATGACTGCAGCGGGCAAACTTCCCATCGCCAACAAGCCCACCACGCGCCAATCCACTGAGCCTTTGCGGCTATGCACCCAGCCACCCAACGATTTAGTCAGCGAGGCATACAGCAAATCAGTGCCGACCGCCGTGGCGGGCGATACGCCAAAAAACAATACTAATAAAGGCGTCATCAGCGAGCCGCCGCCCACGCCCGTTACGCCCACAATCAGCCCAACCGCAAAACCCGACAGCGTATATAACCAATCCATTCCAACTCACCACAATAATTTCAGGCGCGCATTTTATGCGATGAGCTTTATATTGCTAAATACTTTTATGTTAATCTTTCATAACTTAATGGCATATAGAGATAAGCATGAATCTACAACAATTACGTTATCTCAATGAGATTGTCAGGCGCAATCTCAACATCTCCGAAGCGGCCGCCGCGCTCTACACTTCGCAACCAGGCGTCAGCAAGCAAGTGAAATTGTTGGAAGAAGAGTTAGGAATAGCAATTTTTGTGCGCCACGGCAAGCGTATCGCCGCGTTAACTGAAGCGGGCGAAACTGTTTATGCGATTGCACAGCGGATTTTGCATGAATCCGACAACCTAAAATTAGTCGGGCAAGAATTTCAAGCACAAGATTCTGGCACCTTGATTTTGGCGACCACCCACACGCAAGCGCGCTATATGTTGCCACCCGTGGTGCAGCAATTTATCAAGCATTATCCCAAAGTAAAACTCGGTTTGCATCAAGGCAATCCCACCCAAATTGCCGCGCAAGTATTGAATCGCGAAGCCGATATTGCCATCGCCACCGAGAGTATCGACCAATATGAAGGGTTGATTACGCTGCCGTGTTTTGATTGGCATCATTGCGTAGTCGTGCCGCCTAAACATCCGCTGCTGAATGAGAAAAAACTCACCTTAGCTACCTTAGCTAACTACCCCATCGTCACTTACGACACCGCATTTAGTGGGCGCAGCAAAATCGACGCGGCGTTTGCGCAAGCGCACATCGAACCGAATATCGCCCTCACCGCGATTGATGCTGATGTGATTAAAACCTATGTCGAGTTGGGCTTAGGCGTGGGCATCGTGGCGCAGATGGCATTTATTCCAGAGCGTGATCGCCACCTCAAAATGTTAGCCGCGCAACATTTATTTAAGCCGTCCACTACGCTTTTAGCCGTACGCAAAAACGAGTATTTGCGCGGCTACACCTACGACTTCATCGAATTATTCGCCCCGCATCTGACGCGCAAAGTGGTCGATAAAGCGATGCAAAAGGGAAGCTAGCTGCCGTATCATGCCGCCCATGAAAAAAATCACGCTCGTTTTACTGTTATGTTTTTCGCCGCTCGCTAGCAGCGAAGGCTTACCCGACTTGGGCGATGTGTCACAAACCTCGTTGTCGCCCGCGCAAGAGAGGCAAATCGGGCAACAAAGCATGTTGCAGATTCGTGCCAGTCGGCAGTTTTTAGACGACCCTGAGGTCAACGATTACCTCAATCAGCTAGGCTCTAAGTTGGTGGAATTTAGCGGCGAGCCGTCCCTAGGCTTTGAGTTTTTTGCCATGAATGACGAGGCGGTAAACGCCTTCGCTATGCCTGGTGGTTTTGTCGGTGTGAATGTTGGCTTACTTTTAATTACGCAAAGCGAATCGGAATTAGCCTCGGTGCTGGGACACGAAATCGCGCACGTGACGCAACATCATTACGCACGATTATTGAATGGCACGAAGGGCGATGGATTGGCTTCGATGGCGGCAATTGCGGTCGCAATTTTGGCGGCGCGCAACAACCCTCAAACTGCCACTGCCGCGATTGTCGGCGTACAAGCCCGCGCGGTACAAAAGCAACTCGATTTCACCCGCGTACATGAACAAGAGGCAGATCGTCTCGGCTTAGACACCTTGCAAAAAGCGGGCTTTAACACCCACGCCATGCCCGAATTTTTAGATCGCTTGCAACACGCCACCCGCTTAGTCGAAGGCAATGCGCCCAACTATTTGCGCACCCATCCCGTCACCAGCGAACGCGTTGCCGACATCGAAAATCGCGTCAGCAAACAGCCTTATCGTTTGATGCAAGACAGCCTCGATTTTCAACTGGTACGCAGCAAACTGATTGCGGCGCAAAAGACCAGTGCGGACGCGTTAAGCTACTTTGAGCAAGCCGTACATGGCGAAAAATTTGGCAATCCGATTGCGCAGCGTTACGGTTTGGTGCTGTCGCTTTTACGCGTGCAAAACATCGCGCGCGCCACGCTCGAAATGCAGCAATTGCAAATGCTGGTAAAAAATAATGCCCTCATCGACACGCTCGCGGGACGCGTCAAACAAGCCAATAACGCAGGGGACAGCTTGGCGTTTTATCGCATCGCGGTACAAAACTATCCGCAACATCGCGCGCTGGCATACGCCTATGCTGAGGCGTTGTTGCAAGCTAATCAGCCTGAGTTAGCCAGCAAAATGTTAGCCGAGCGCGTTAATCGTTACCCTGCTGATACGCGTTTATATCAACTGCAAGCTCGCGCCTATGCCGCCCAAAATAAACAGCTAGAACACCATCAAGCTTTGGCGTACAGCGCGGCATGGCAAGGTAATTTAGCGGGCGCGATTGAACAGTTAGAGATTGCCAAACACGCGGGCGGCAACTTCTACCAAATGTCGATTATTGAAAGTGATTTGAACGAATTGCGCGACATGCTCGGTGTGCGTGGCAAAAAATAGCCGTAAAAAACCTCAGCCAAAAAATTCGTGGATAACATTCAAAGAAAAAGCCCTCCCAAGAGGGCTTCTTTTTTTACTGCATTTTTTAGAAGAATGCTTTTGTTACCAACCACGCGCCTCAATCACCGCATTCATTTGCTCAGGCGTAATAGTTGCTTTGGGTGCTCGCACCATGCCTTTGAGCGCGCTGACCGATAGCGTAGCAGCCATTATTTCAAACCGCCCCGCCTCAATTTGTACGAACTCAACGCGTCCGCCCGTGGCGACGCCTAATGCGGCTCCGCACCACAGCAGGAATAGTAATTTGACCTTTACTGGTTAAAATTGCAGTGGGCAGAAAGCGCTCCTTATTTAGATTCCTTACTACCAAGTAAGATTTTTTAATAATCAGCAAAGCTTTCATTCAAGCTGCACGGTTTTTTGAGCGCGCAACAAAAAGCCCCGCTATCACTAGCGGGGCTTTTTGTGTTACATCAAGCTGACTTTAAGTAAGAAAACCTATCGTCTGAAGCAAGCAAAGCACTTACTTCAAGCTTATTTATTAAGCACAACCTACTGGCTTAAATGTTGCTTTAGCAAAATTAGTTGTAGTGCAGACATACAAACCTTCCGCTGTACGATCCAATTGAATGATAGCACCGGCACCCAAAGAGCCTGGCGTGTTAAAGGTGCATTTCAGTGCCGCAGTTGTCGCAGTACCAGCAGCAGCAGTAGCTGTCACAGTGTTAGTACAAGTACCTGTTGTTGCTTGCAAACCAACATAGCCTGGACTAGTCGTAGTCAGGTTTTGCACAACACCATCTGATGCCAGTAATTCGTACTGTGTTTTGGCTGAAGCAAT
This sequence comes from Pseudomonadota bacterium, assembly GCA_046049345.1. Lineage (GTDB taxonomy): Bacteria > Pseudomonadota > Gammaproteobacteria > Burkholderiales > Gallionellaceae > Gallionella. The sequence continues at coordinate 14,342 of JBJORQ010000057.1, forward strand.
TTCAGCCAAACCCGCTGCAGCTTTAGCTTTAGCGATGTAATCTTGGTAAGCAGGAATCGCAATCGCAGCCAAAATACCGATAATCGCAACAACGATCATCAATTCGATCAAAGTAAAACCTTTTTGAATGTTTTTCATGTGTAAAGCTCCTAGTAAGTTTCGCTAGTAAGTTTCGATTAACCCATCCGTCTAGAACGTTTGGATTAACACAGGGTTGCTGTGTCGGCAGTCTATAAGCAATGCGCGTGCCAAACATACAACACACTGATTTTAATAAATAACTTATTAACTCAAAAAGGCTTGCAAGGCTATGAGCGCGTCGCCCCTCAGCACAACCACGCCACAAATCTGACATTTTCCGTCACCTGCGCATTCGTTTAATTTACGCTGCGCTTGGCAAAGTCTTGGGCTCTAAAGCCCAGCACCGCCAAGGTGGCGAAATACACTGCAATCCCAACCACCACCAACACACTCAAACGTATCACGCGCGACCAGCCATTACTGGCCAACCAGCTTTGCTCGCTACCCATGCCCAACCATAAAACAATGCCCATTAAAACTGTGGCGCATCCGATTTTTAGCATAAACATTAGCCAGCCCGCTTCAGCCTTATAGATGCCGCGTGAACGTAATAAATAAAACAAAATAGCGGAATTAAAGCACGCGCCGAGTCCGATAGATAAGGCTAAACCTGCATGGTCTAAGCTCATCCCTTTGACGAATAACAGATTTAATAATTGCGTGATGATGAGTGTGACGATGCCGATTTTTACGGGGGTTTTGATGTCTTGCTTGGCGTAAAACGCAGGGGCGAGAATTTTTACCAACAAAATGCCCAGCAAGCCAACGCTGTAGCCGATTAACGCGTAACTGGTTTGCACCACGTCGTGCGCGTTGAATGCGCCGCGCTGAAAGAAAGTGGACAGCAACGGCACAGCGAGTAAACCCAATGCCAGAGCGGCAGGCAAGGCGAGCATCATGGTTAAACGCAGCCCCCAATCAAGCAATTTTGAATACTCCACGGTGTTGCCGCTGGCAAAACATTTAGATAAAGACGGCAACAAAATTGTGCCCAGTGCCGCGCCCAATAAACCTGATGGGAACTCCATTAAACGGTCGGCGTAATACAGCCATGACACGCTACCTACGACAAAAAATGATGCGACAATCGTATTGATAATTAAGCTGATTTGGCTAATCGACACGCCGAACAAAGCGGGCCCCATTTGCTTAATCACACGCCACATGCCCGCATCTTTGAAGTTCAAACGCAAAGTTGGCAACATGCCGATGTTTTTCAGAAAGGGGAGTTGAAATGCAAGTTGCACCGCGCCCGCCAAAAACCACGCCCACGCCAAGCCCATAATCGGCTCATCAAAATAAGGGGTCAGCCACAATGCGCCGCCAATTAAGCAAGTGTTGAGCAAAATCGGCGCAAACGCGGGCACCCAAAATTTGTTGTAGGTATTAAGTATTCCTGCGGCGACAGCCACTAATGAAATGAAGAAAATATAGGGCGAAGTGATGCGCAACATCTGCACCGTCAAATCAAACTTGGCGGGGTCTTTAATAAAGCCCGGGGCGGTGACATAAATAATCACGGGCGCGGCAACGATGCCGATGAGCGTGACGACAAATAAAACCAATGCCAACATCGTCACTACATGGTCAACCAATAGCTTGGTTTCGTTGTGTCCGCGCCGCTGTTTATATTCGCCAAAAATCGGCACAAAGGCTTGCGAAAATGCGCCTTCGGCAAACATTCGGCGCAATAAATTCGGCAAGCGCGTGGCTAATACATAAGCATCATTGGCGATACCCGCGCCAAACATCCCCGCGATAATCACATCGCGCGCGAATGCCAAAATGCGCGACACTAAAGTTAAACCGCTAATCGTAGCGAGGGATTTGAGTAGATTCATTGCGTGAGATGGGCGAAATAAAAAGCCGCGCATCATAGCATCGACACTTGTAGCGATTCACGCCGCGCCACAAACGTAAAAAAATTTGCAAAGCAACGGGAAGTCACTATAATGCGCGCCTTTTATCGCAAGCCAATTTCAAGGGGTCAACATGGCAAACACAGCACAAGCACGCAAGCGCGCACGTCAAGCAGTTAAACAAAATGCTCACAACAGCAGCCTGCGTTCTGAACTGCGTACTGCAATCAAGAAGGTTATCAAAGCAATTGAAGCGGGCGACAAAGCCGCTGCAACAGCGGTTTACCAAACTTCGATGAGTACCGTTGACAGCATCGCTGACAAGAAAATAATTCATAAAAACAAAGCTGCTCGCCATAAGAGCCGCTTGTCTGCTGCGGTTAAAGCAATGGCGTAATAGCCGCTTAACTCAACGCTGTGTGTCTGTCGTTAAATGACGCAACGTGATGAATGCAGTTAGAACAAGCCGACCGTGATGTCGGCTTGTTTGCTTTTTGGGCGCTTTAAGTTTCCAAGCCACCCAACAACCGATACAAGCTAATTTTTTACCTTTCTAAGGATGCCGCTATGTCACATGTAATGAACACTTATGCCAGATTGCCCGTCGCTTTTGAGCGCGGCGAAGGTGCTTGGCTGTGGGATACCGAAGGTAAAAAATATTTAGATGGCTTGTCGGGCATTGCCGTCAATACGCTCGGTCACGCGCATCCAAAACTGACTGCGGCGATGAGCGAGCAAATCGGTAAATTGATGCATTGCTCGAATGTTTATCAAGTGCCAGGACAAGACCTATTAGCAGACAAGTTGTGCGAATTGACGCACATGGAAGAAGTGTTTTTCAGCAACTCTGGTTGCGAAGCCAACGAAGCGGCGATTAAGTTGGCGCGTATGTTCGGCCATCAACGCGACATCACCAATCCCTGCATCATCGTGATGGAAAAAGCCTTTCATGGACGGACGTTGGCGACACTTTCGGCAACGGGAAATCGCAAAGTGCAAGTTGGCTTTGAGCCATTAGTGACGGGCTTTGTGCGCGTGCCTTACAACGATTTAGACGCGGTACGCCAAGTCGCTGCCAACAACAGTAATGTCGTTGCGGTGTTAGTCGAACCGATTCAAGGCGAAGGCGGCATCCGCACTTTGGACATCGAATATCTGCAACAACTGCGCGGTATTTGCGACGAACAGAATTGGCTGCTGATGCTGGACGAAGTGCAGTGCGGCATCGGTCGCACCGGCAAGTGGTTTGCGCATCAACACGCGGACATTTTGCCCGACGTAATGACGCTGGCGAAAGGCTTAGGTTCAGGGATGCCAATAGGCGCGTGCCTCACGGCGGGCAAAGCGGCGAACGTGTTCGGCCCGGGCAATCACGGCTCAACTTTCGGCGGTAATCCGCTGGCTTGCACGGCGGGCATCACCACGCTGAACGTCATAGCACAAGATAATTTGTTGGCTCATGCCGACACGCTGGGACGCTTTATTCAGCAGGCTTTTCGCACCCAATTAAACGGTGTCGCAGGCGTGAGCGAGATTCGCGGACAAGGTTTGATGATAGGCGTGGAACTGAATAAACCGTGCGGCGATTTGGTCAAACTGGCTTTAGCAAAAGGTCTGCTGATTAACGTCACCGCCGACAGCGTGATTCGTTTGTTGCCGCCGCTCATCATGTCGCAAGATGAAGCACAACAACTTGTAGATGGCTTATGCCCGCTCATTAAAGATTTTTTGCAGTCCTAACAAAGCAGCTCCAACCGGAAAAGCATCATGCTCACCAAACCCGTAAAGCACTTTTTGCAGTTCAAAGATTTATCCCGCGACGAATTGGAATATCTGTTCGAGCGCACCCGCATCATTAAACAAAAATACAAGTCGTATCAGCAATACTGGCCGCTCACTGACCGCACGCTGGTGATGATTTTCGAGAAGGCCAGCACCCGCACGCGTTTGTCGTTTGAAGCTGGTATGCAACAACTCGGTGGCTCGGCGATTTATCTGAACACGCGCGACTCGCAACTCGGTCGCGGCGAGCCAGTGGAAGATGCAGGGCAAGTAATTTCGCGCATGTCCGACCTGGTGATGATTCGCACCTTTGAGCAATCCATCATTGAACGCTTCGCTGCCCATTCGCGCGTGCCGGTCATCAATGGTTTGACCAACGAATATCATCCTTGCCAAATTTTGGCGGACATCTACACCTATATCGAGCAGCGCGGCTCGATAAAAGGCAAGACCGTGGCATGGATAGGCGACTCGAACAATATGTGCAACACCTGGTTACAAGCAGCGGAGATTTTGGACTTCAACGTGCATGTCTCTACTCCGCCCGGTTATGAAGTTGAACCGGAACGCGCGGGCTTGTATGGCCACGAACATTACGAAGAATTCAAAGACCCGATGGAAGCCGCCAAAGATGCGGATTTAGTCACCACCGACGTGTGGACGAGCATGGGTTGGGAAGCAGAGAACGAAGAGCGCATGAAAGATTTTGCCGACTGGCAAGTAGATGAAGAGATGATGCGCGTCGCCGCCAAAGACGCGCTGTTTATGCACTGCCTACCCGCCCATAGAGGCGAAGAGGTTTCGGCTGGCGTAATCGACGGCGCGCAATCGGTAGTGTGGGATGAGGCGGAGAATAGATTGCATGTGCAGAAGGCTCTAATGGAATATTTACTGTTAGGTAAGGTAGCAAGTTAAATGAAATCGCGTCCAGAAATTCATTTTGTGTCGCAAGCCTCAGCGAACGAATTGTCTGGTCACATCTTGCCTGTTTCGGCAACCATGCTGGGTGTATGCATGACGGTTATCAGCGTGATTCAGTTAATTCCAAAAAATAATGTCACCACCTATGCTGATGAGATTTTGGCGGTGGCGGCATTGATTTTTATGTCCAGCACGCTGTTGTCCTACTTGTCGATACGCAAGCGTATTTTTAATAGCGTGCGATTAGAAATTTGGGCTGATTTAATTTTTATGTTTGGGCTGTTTTTAATGGCACTCGATTGCGTTTTAGTCTCGTTTGATTTGTTCATAAATTAAGTTACTCACGCTTTCACTCGGAATAAACCTCATGCGCATCCCCCCTAAATACGCACCGCAACTTTTTGCCTTGCTCATGTCGTTCGCGATGGCGTTCGTGATGACCGCTTTCATTACTTGGGTGAACACGGGCTTCGCGGATGGCTTTATCTCACGCTGGGCGCGCGCCTTTTTCATGGCATGGCCTTTAGCGATGATATGCGTGTTGTTATTCGCGGGACGGGTGCGCGCAATCGTGGCAAAACTCACCGCTCAATAAGGGAAGCGTTTTTGATGGTGAGCTACCCGCGAAGCAACTCAAAATGGTGCAAGCGTGGATTGAGATTCATCAAGAAGAGCTGATGGTCGATTGGGAGCTTGCGGTCAATGGTGAAGAGCCTTTTAGAATTGCACCACTCCAGTGAGGTAAGTCATGTTGCTTGATGTCGTGAGCGTTGCCCCTACCGCCGATTTTCAACTCGAATTAGCGTTTGAAAATGGTGAGCAACGCCGTTTTGATATGCGCCCGCTGCTCGCCATGCGTCCGTGGAATCGTATCGCCAGCGCGTCCTTATTTGAGCGCGTCAGTGTGGCTTACGGCACAGTCATCTGGCCGGGTGAAATCGACATTGCGCCTGAAACGCTATATGACGATTCCGTGCCTTTATCGTCTTTGTAAATAACATTTTGTAATAAGGAAAACATTTATGTCTGACATTAAAAAAGTAGTTCTCGCCTATTCGGGCGGTCTGGATACTTCAGTTATTTTGAAATGGCTGCAAGACACCTATCAATGCGAAGTGGTGACTTTCACCGCTGACGTGGGACAAGGCGAGGAACTAGAACCCGCGCGTGCTAAGGCGTTGAAAATGGGCATTACACCCGCCAACATTTACATCGACGATTTGCGTGAAGAATTTGTGCGCGATTTCGTGTTCCCGATGTTCCGCGCCAACACCGTTTACGAAGGCGAATACTTGCTCGGCACGTCGATTGCACGTCCGCTGATTGCCAAACGTTTGATTGAAATTGCCGCGCTGACCAACTCGCAAGCCATCTCGCATGGCGCAACAGGCAAGGGCAACGATCAAGTGCGTTTTGAACTGGGTGCTTACGCGCTGAACCCGAATATCAAAGTCATCGCACCGTGGCGCGAATGGGATTTGTTGTCGCGTGAAAAATTGATGGCGTATGCCGAACAACATGGCATTCCCGTCGAGATGAAACACAAACAAGGCGGCTCACCGTATTCGATGGATGCAAATTTGCTGCATATTTCCTACGAAGGTCGTCATCTGGAAGACCCCGCTGCGGAAGCCGAAGCGAGCATGTGGCGTTGGACGGTGTCACCTGAAAATGCACCGAACGAAGCGGAATATTTGGACTTGGAATTTGCCAACGGCGACATCGTGGCACTGAACGGCACGGCGATGAGCCCCGCTACGGTCTTGGCGACACTCAATCAACTCGGCGGCAAACACGGCATTGGTCGTTTGGATTTGGTGGAAAATCGCTACGTCGGCATGAAGTCGCGCGGCTGTTACGAAACCCCAGGTGGCACCATTATGTTGAAGGCGCATCGTGCCATTGAGTCGATTACTTTGGATCGCGAAGTCGCACACTTGAAAGACGATTTGATGCCACGTTACGCCAGCATGATTTACAACGGTTACTGGTGGAGTCCTGAACGTCGCGCCTTGCAAACCCTGATAGATACAACGCAAACCACCGTCAACGGTTGGGTGCGCGTCAAGCTGTACAAAGGCAATGTGATTGTGGTCGGGCGCGATTCCAAAACGGATTCTCTATTCGATTCCACCATCGCCACCTTTGAAGATGACAAGGGCGCGTATGACCAAAAAGATGCGGCAGGATTTATTAAATTAAACGCCTTGCGTTTGCGCATCGCGGCGAATTTGAAACATAAAAAATAATTAGGAGAGCTTCATGTCAGAACAATTCAACGGCGTTAGCGTCATCAAAAAAGGCAATGTATTTTTCGACGGAAAATGCGTTTCGCATTCGGTTTTGTTTGCCGATGGCACACGCAAAACCGTCGGTGTGATTTTGCCTAGCACCCTCACCTTCAACGTCGGCGTGCCAGAAATTATGGAAATCACCGACGGCACTTGCCGCGTGAAATTAGGCAGCGATAGCGAATTCAAAACCTACGCCGCAGGCAGCCAATTTTCTGTACCCGCCAATGGCAGCTTCATTATCGAAACGACCGAAGTCGTGAACTATGTTTGCAGTTTTGGCTAAATTTATAAAAACCTAATCGTCCGCAGATTACGCAGATTACGCAGATTTAAGAGCGAGCGGCGAGCACAATTACTGCCTGCACTCAGTCTTTTGAACAGGTTTTAATCTGAGTAAATCTATGTAATCTGCGGACAAATTTTTCTTTTTAATTTATAGCGAGCCACCCCATGCCAACTTTCGACATCGTTTCAGAAGTAGAAAAAACCGAAGTTAAAAATGCGCTTGAGCAGACCAATAAAGAAGTCTCGACACGCTTTGATTTCAAAGGCTCGGACGCGCGCGTTGAACAGGCGGAATTGAAACTCACGGTGTGGGCTGACAACGAGTTTCAGCTTGACCAAGTGCAAGATGTTTTGAACGGTAAGTTGACCAAACGCGGCGTGGATATTAAGTGTTTGGAGATCAGCGAAAAAATCGAAAAAGTCAGCGGCAATAAAGTCAAACGCGAGTGTGAAGTTAAGACTGGCGTGGAGATTGAACTGGCGAAAAAAATCGTTAAACACATCAAAGACAGCAAGCTCAAAGTGCAAGCCAGCATCCAAGGCGACACCGTCCGCGTGACGGGGAAAAATCGCGATGACCTGCAAGATGCCATCGCCTTTATCAAAAAAACCATCACCGATTTTCCGCTGCAATTCCAAAATTTCCGCGACTAATGTCTAGCTTAATTAACAGCATCAGCGCGTGTGTGGAATTTAGTTTTAAGGGTGAAACGCGCACCTTAAACACCATGCTCAATCTGGATGAGATGCTGGTCAAACACATCGACCTCGCCTCGCTACATCACGCTTTAGCGGTAGCAAACGGTATCGACACTTATTCCTATCTGTTTGAAGTGCTGCAAGAAGAAGAGATTTTTTTCAGCCATCCACAAGGCGACGCGGCGCACTACTTGCATGACGGACAGTTCGATTTCGCGGGCTATGTTGCCGCTCATCAGTCCGATGAATTGTTCGCGCCCTTGCAGGCCATCGCCTCGCGCGAAATGGGTATTGCTGATTTGAACGAGCATCCGCAGCTCAAACAAGCCTTGTTGTGCGCCTATCAATTAGGGCTGGAGCAGTGAAAACCGCGCTGGTGTTATTCGCCGACGGCAGCGAAGAATTAGAAGCGGTCACCATCGTCAACATCTTGCGACGCGGCGGTGTAAACGTCAGCTTCGCGGGCTTGAGTTGCGGCTTATTGCGCGGCAGTCGTGGCATGTTGTTGCGTCCCGATATGACGCTGGATAGCGCAATGGAACACGACTTCGACATGATTGTGTTGCCAGGTGGACAGCCAGGTGCAAACACCCTCAAGGCCGATTCCCGCGTCATCGCCCTACTCCAAAAAATGTCCACTCAAGATAAATACATCAGCGCGATTTGCGCCGCGCCAGCGGTGTTAGCCGAGGCAGGTTTGCTCGACGGCAAACGCGCCACCAGCTACCCGCAAACGCGCCACCAGCTACCCGACTTGCTTAGATGACTATCCCAAGGTCGCGCAACAATTAAGCGCGGTCGTAGAAGACGGCAAACTCATCACCTCACGCGGCCCTGGCACCGCCATGGACTTCGCGCTGGTGTTGCTAGAACGCCTGATGGGGTCGGCAAAAAGATTGGAAGTAGAACTCGGTTTGGTGCGTTAACGAATCGTTACAGCGCGTCCAAATTTTCCCGCCAAGTTTTAGCTTGCGCTTGCAACG
>JBJORQ010000058.1:0-10813 GCA_046049345.1 Pseudomonadota bacterium
CGTTGTGCCTTGCGTTAAGGTCACGGCGTTGGCGGCGACGGCGACGCAGATAAAGCGATGTTGCGCGATGGCGGCTTTTTGCGCGTAGCGCACGGTGGCCTTGACTTGATCGGCAAAACCACGCGACTGAAACACGCTGTTATCGAAAAATTTAGGAATTGCCACCGCCGAAATAATGCCCAAAATCACGATGGTCATCACCAGCTCAACCATCGTGAAACCGCGTTGCGCGGCAAGCACACAAGACGAGGTAGGAACGGATGAGCGGGTGACAGCAGGCACAATAAAATCCTCGATTAAGGTCCACCAAAAACTCACGCGAATGAACCGACTGCGCAATAAAAAACAGGAACGAATTGGGTCGCCCCTGTTTTTTGTTGCACAGGCAAAACTGCCTGTACGAGAAGTTACGCGGTGCTTAGTTAATCAACGGAACACGAGCAGTAACAGCTGAAATAGCTGTCGTAGTATCAACCGAGCAGCTTGGAGCAGTACCAGTTACAGCATAACCAGCAGGAATGACACCACCATCAAACAAGGCACCTAATCCCGAACACGCTACGCCTACACCGGCTGTGGAGGTTGCCGTACCAGCAGTAGAACTAATAGAACGTTGCGCATAGTTAATCGTACCGCCAGATGACAGCGCACCAGCAACTGCTTGAATCGCAGCTTTCTTTGCATCAGTTGATAAATCCACAAATTTCGGCAAAGCTGTCGCTGCCAAAATACCCAAAATCACAATTACCATTACCAATTCAATCAAAGTAAAACCAGATTGTTGCTTGTTCATTTTATTTCTCCTAAAAGTTAAAGCCCGTGTGAGCCTTAATAAATAAGGGCCGCAGCCCTCGGTTATTCTCATTAAGTTGAGAATGGACTTGCTGGATTCAGCTTTGCCGCAGCAAGGATTTCACCAGACGCGGCACTGTATTAGAACTTGCTATATAGCGCAACCTTTTATCTTTAAGTGGCACACGCCACCGATAGGCGGTCAGCCCAGCAAGTAAATAAACAGCGTAAACAGCAAGTAACAGCTCGCTAACAGCAACACATAGCCGACCGCACGCGCATGTTGCAGCACCCATTCATCCACGCCCGCACGTGGCACATCCAAAGCTTTAGTGGCACGCCGTGCCGATACCCAACGATTCGATTTTTTTTCGATACCGCGCAATAAACTAGGACGCAGCCAAATCAGCAGTCCTGCACTCCACGCCAACACGCCCCCCACTTTGCTCGCCAACAACACGGCATCTAACAACTCATCAAGCAAGGGATAGTGCCAATAGCTGCTCAACTGCGACAACACCTGCGCGGGGTCGTAAATGACGAAAAAGTAATGCAAAAAATAACTCGCGCCCAGCATTACGGCGATGCCCATCATGCGATGGTGCCGATAAAACCAGCGTTCGATGCTAATGGTTTGGTCAAGCAGACGATTAATTGCGCGCAACGAAATCCATTGATTGGCGCAACGGCTCAAGTAGGCAACACTGCGTGGCTTAACAATTAACAACATGCCCAGCAGCATTCCTAGCGCAGCAAATATCAATAGAAATAAGGCTAAATCACGCCATAACAATAGTTCGGTTGCGGTGTGTTGCATAACCTTTCTCCCTCCTTAACAGCTCAATACCAAACATAGGCTTCAACGGGTTCAAACAAAACGGCGGTGAGTTCGCGCGGTGCGTCTTGCAAAGAGGCGAGTACAGGCTTTTGATCTTGGCGCACGGTATGAAAGCGTACCCACAATTGCCCTGTCACCCCTGGCTTAAAGCGTTCGGTGTGCTGCATAACGTAAATCAATTCACGTGATTTCAAATCAAATAACCAATGTCCTGGTTCAACACTGCGCGGCGTGGCAGCGTAAAACTCGCCCACATAGTTACTCGGTGGTTTTTGCAGCCACTGCATCGGATTTTCTATTAGCAGCATGGCAACGTCGCTAGGCTGTCCGCGCGTTTGAATACGTGAAAATTGTAAATTCAAGGCACTTTGGATATTCCCTGCGGTTTGCTCCATGGCGGTTTTTTCAGCCATTTCCTGATAAAAAATCATACGCCCCGCAAATAAAGCAAACAGTACGGCAATGATGCACACCACCACAATCAGCTCAAACAAGGTAAAACCTTGCACGCCTTGATGCTGCGGGGTTCTAGCGCGTCGCATCGGCGCAAGCAGGGTGAGCGGCATCATGAGTGCATCGCCGCTTTGCCCAAGTCCCACATCGGCAAAAATACGCCCAAGGCCAATATCAATACCAAAATTCCCAAGGCAACGATCAAGATAGGTTCAATTTTGGAGCTCAGTGCTTCCACTTCGTACTTCACTTCGCGCTCATACATGTCGGCCACCTCAAACATCAAGCCATCCATATCGCCAGTTTCTTCGCCGACCGCAATCATTTGCAACACTATGGGGTTAAACACCTTCGCCCCAATCGCCGTACGCAAAATGCTTTCACCGCGCTCGATACCATCCCGCATTTGATCGACACGGCTGCGCATAAACTCGTTATCCACCACCATGCTCACCACGCTCATGCCTTGCATGATGGGTATGCCGCTTTTGAAGGATAGAGCCAAACTGCGTGAAAAACGCGCCAAAGTCGCTTTCAAAATGATCGACCCGACCACGGGTAATTGAAATTTATAGCGATCCCATTTGAAGCGTCCATCGACGGTGTTGATGTAATAACGTATCGCCACCACCAGCAATGCCAGCAACGCCAACATCAAAAACCAGTAGTTCACCATAAAGCCCGAAAAGCCTATCAAGAGCTTAGTAATCAGCGGTAGATCGGCGTGAAATCCTGCATACACTTTGGCAAAAGCGGGAATCACGAACAGGTTAATAATCACAATGGCAATCGCCATTGCCATCACCACAAAACTCGGATAACGCATCGCCGCTCTGACGCGCTCACGCATGTCGCGTTCAAAATCTAAATAGTTGTACAGCCGAATAAAGGTTTCATCCAGCATCCCCGTCATTTCACCCACTTGCACCATGCTCACATAAAAAGCCGAAAACACCGTGGGATGACGGCGCATCGCGGCACTCAGCTCGCGACCGCTATCTAAACTTTCGCGCAGCTCTTGCAACAACTCGCCAAAATTGCGATTCGGCGTGGATTCTTGTAGTCCCGCCAAGGCACGCATAATCGGTACGCCCGCTTTAAGCAAGGTGTACATCTGGCGGCTAAACAACATCAAATCCAGTTGCGTAATGGGCTGCTCGGTCATCTTGCGTTGCAACCAAGACATGCTGCTGCCTGCTGTGGCGTTGTGGCTATGCAATAGCTTAATTTGCAACGGGGTCACGCCGGTATTAAACAGTTGATCGGCAATCACATTGCTGTCCGTGCCCTCTAAAGAGCCACTCACCAATTCGCCCTGACTGTTGCGCCCCGTGTAAGAAAATACGCTCATGGCTAATCCTCGATTTGATTACTAATTCGCATCACTTCATTCACCGACGTTCTACCTTGCTTAACCAGCTCTAAGCCATGACTGACCATGGTGTTGCCCTTCAGGTGTTTAGCCGCCACTTGCATAAAATGCTGAGCATTGTCATGCGCAGCGGCCTCCACCATTTCACGCCCCATTTCCAACATTTCGTACACGCCCATGCGGCCGTGATAGCCCGTACCGTTGCAATGCGAGCAGCCGCGCCCATGCGCTAAGCCTGCCCATTGCTCTTCAAATACGCCTTCGGCTTTTAACCATTCCGCTTCTTGTGGCGTAGGCGTATAGGGACGACGACAGCTTTCGCAAATGCGGCGTAACAAGCGTTGCGCAATCACGGCTTGCACCGAAGTTGCCACCATAAAGCGCGGCGTACCCATATCAATTAAACGAAATAAAGTCCCAGCGGCATCGCGCGTATGCAAGGTAGAAAACACCAAATGCCCCGTCATAGCGGCACGCAAACCAATTTGCGCAGTCTCTGCATCGCGCATCTCACCAATCAAAATGACATCAGGATCTTGCCGTAAGGTGGAGCGCAACACGCGCGAAAAACTCAGGTCAATTTTTTCATTCACTTGGACTTGGTTAATCCCCGGCAAGCGATATTCGACGGGGTCTTCAACGGTAATAATTTTTTGGTCGATGGTGTTAATTTCCGCCAGCGCAGCATACAAAGTGGTGGTCTTTCCACTACCCGTAGGCCCTGTCACCAACACCATGCCATTGCTGCGGCGAATAATTTCACGGAAACGCACCAACATCGTTGCGGGCATCCCCAAATTATCCAAGCTCACCATGCCGCCTTCTTGACGCAACAAGCGCATCACCACCGACTCACCGTTTTGCGTCGGGCAGGTTGCGATACGCACATCCACGCCTTGCTCACGCACCCGCACTTGAAAACGTCCATCTTGCGGCAAACGCTTTTCAGAAATATCCAAACCCGACATCAGCTTCAAGCGCAACACCAAGGCAGGGCCGATTTTATTATCGGCTTCCATTTGCAAATGCAACGCGCCATCAATGCGGAAACGAATCATTAAGCGACCTTCTTGCGGCTCAATATGCACGTCCGATGCGCGCACTTGGGTCGCATCATCAAACATGGTTTGCAGCAACTTCACCACGGGCGCATCTTCGACACCCGCGCTATCGGTCAGTGCACCAAAGTCAATATAGCTATCACCCAAATCCGCACTCAACTGATGCGCGAGTCCGGTGATTTCTTCGGTACGTCGATAGCCGCGATCAATGCTCTCCAACAACATGTTTTCATTGACGACCGCGACATCAATATCGCGTTTCAACACACGCGTCAGTTCATCGAAAGCAAATAAATCCGTTGGGTCAACCATGCCCACCAACAACAGACCATTGCGTACTTCTAGGACGATGGCGCGAAAACGGCGCGCCTGACTTTCTGACAACAAACGCACCAATTCGATGTTGATGTTGTAATACTTGAGATTGATAAAAGGAATATCAAACTGCTTTGCCAGTGCTTCAGAAATCTGATCTTCAGTGACAAAACCATTTTCGACGAGAACTCGACCCAGCTTGCGCCCACTACGTTTTTGTTGCGTCAAAGCAAACTCTAATTGCTCTTGCGAAATAATTTTCTGCATCACAATTAAATCGCCTAAACGAATTTTTTCTGGGCGTGCCATGGTTTCTCCTAATCGTATTAGTTATTTTTAGCGGGGTCGTTCACAAAAAAATTGATGCCGATAAAAAAGCCGCTAGGGGCGGCTTTCTTATTTAGAAGGTGCTCATTAAGCGAGTGACTTAATCACATCTTCGACGACTTTTTTCGCATCGCCGAACACCATCATGGTTTTATCGAGGTAGAACAAATCATTGTCCAATCCCGCGTAACCCGTTGCCATACTGCGTTTGACGACTAACACAGTGCGCGCTTTATACACATCCAAAATCGGCATGCCGTAAATCGGACTGCCCGTGTCGCTCTTCGCAGCAGGATTCACCACGTCGTTCGCACCGATGACCAGCACCACGTCGGTATCGGCAAACTCGTTGTTGATTTCGTCCATCTCAACCACTTGTTCGTAAGGCACTTCCGCCTCCGCTAACAACACGTTCATGTGACCTGGCATACGCCCTGCGACAGGGTGAATCGCGTAACGCACTTTCACGCCTTTTTCGGTCAGCAACTTGGACATTTCGTTAATCGCATGTTGCGCACGCGCCACCGCCAAACCATAGCCCGGCACGATAATCACCGAATCCGCGTTACCCATTAAGAACGCTGCATCATCGGCACTACCGCTGCGATAAGTTTTTTGTGCCGCGTCGCCACTTGCCGCTTCAACCTCCGTCGCGCCGCCGAAGCCGCCCAGAATCACGTTAAAGAACGAACGGTTCATCGCCTTACACATGATGTAAGACAGAATCGCGCCTGAGCTACCGACCAGCGAACCCGCAATAATCAGCATGGCGTTGTTCAGTGAAAAACCAATCCCCGCCGCCGCCCAACCCGAATAGGAATTCAGCATAGACACCACCACGGGCATATCTGCGCCGCCAATTGGAATAATGATTAACACACCCAACACGAACGCCAATGCCAGCATGGTGAAGAACGCAGGCCAGCTTTCGGTAAACATAAACGCCACGCCCATCGCCACCAAGGCAAGCGCAATCACTAAGTTAATCAGGTGTTGACCTGCGAAACGTACCGACGCGCCTTGAAATAAACGGAATTTATATTTGCCTGACAATTTACCGAAGGCAATCACCGAGCCTGAAAAGGTAATCGCACCAATTGCCGCGCCTAAAAATAATTCCAAACGATTACCCGTTGGAATCGGCATGCCTTTAGCTAAACCGTGCAACAGCGCGTGCGGCTCTGCTACCGCAGCCACCGCGATAAACACCGCCGCCAACCCAATCATGCTGTGCATAAACGCCACTAGCTCAGGCATCTTGGTCATTTCGACGCGATTCGCCATCACCGCACCCGCCGAGCCGCCGACCAACAAGGCTGCCAACACATAACCTAGACCGCTCAATGAACCTGACAAATTGACAATCAGCGCGGCAGTCGTAATGGCAGCAATCGCCATCCCCGTCATGCCGAAAATATTGCCGCGTATAGAAGTATTCGGATTCGACAAGCCTTTCAGTGCTTGAATAAAGCACACGCTCGCCAGCAGATACAGCAAAGTCACCACATTCATACTCATTACGCGCCCTCCTGCGTTACGACTTTTTTCTCTTTGCGTTTGAACATCGCCAACATGCGGCGCGTCACTAAAAATCCGCCGAATACATTGACCGCAGCCAGTGCCACCGCCAACACACCCATGGTTTTGCCCAAACCCGTTTCGGTCAATGCCGCTGCCAACATCGCACCGACAATCACAATCGCCGAAATCGCGTTGGTCACCGCCATCAAAGGCGTGTGCAGCGCGGGCGTGACGTTCCAAACAACGTGATAGCCAACATAAATCGCCAGCACAAACACGATTAAATTCAATACAAATGGATCAACCAGTTCGTTCATGATTTTTACTCCTAAATTATTTGCTGACGGGGGCAGGCACAAACGCCGCGCCGTCTTTGCACAACAGCGTTCCCGCAATAATGTCGTCCGCCACATTGACGTTCATCACGCCAGTTTTGTCGCACAACAGATTGAGGAAATTGAGCAGATTGCGGGCATAAAACGCGCTGGCATCAGTGGCGACTAAGCCGGGCAAATTCGCTTCGCCCACTATCGTCACGCCATGTTTCACCACGGTTTTACCCAGCTCCGAAATTGGGCAATTACCGCCCGCTTCCACCGCCATATCAATCACCACTGAGCCAGGTTTCATCGCCTTCACCGTGTCTTCATGCAGCAACACAGGTGCGGCGCGACCGGGAATTAACGCGGTGGTAATAATGATGTCGGCTTGTTTGGCGCGCTCGGCAACTAACACTGCCTGACGTGCCATCCATGCGGCGGGCATCATGCGTGCGTAGCCGCCCACACCTTTGGCGATGTCGCGCTCTTCGTCGGTTTCAAACGGCACGTCGATAAACTTCGCGCCCAATGATTCGACTTGTTCTTTCGCCGCAGGGCGCACGTCGGATGCTTCGACCACTGCGCCCAAACGCTTGGCAGTGGCAATCGCTTGCAGCCCGGCCACGCCCACGCCCAAAATCAACACGCGCGCGGCTTTCACTGTGCCCGCTGCGGTCATCAACATCGGCATAAAACGCGGATACAAATTCGCACCCAAAATCACCGCTTTGTAACCCGCGATATTGGCTTGCGAAGACAACACATCCATCGCTTGCGCACGCGAAGTACGCGGCAATTTTTCCATCGCAAATGCAGTGATGCCTTGCGCCGTATAAGCCGCAACCTGCGCTGCGTCATGCGGGGTAAGTAAGCCTATCAACGCCGTGCCTTTAGGCAACTTGGCTAATTCTTCCGCAGTCGGTGCTTTGACTTTCAGCACGATTTCAGACTGCGCATACAGCGCGTTTACGTCAACGAGGGTCGCGCCTGCCGCTTGAAATTCCGCATCAGGAATATGTGCACCCGCACCTGCGCCGTTTTGCACCATCACGGTATGACCCGCTGCCAGCATTTTTTTCACCGTTTCGGGTGTTGCTGCCACACGCGTTTCACCTGCACGCGTTTCTACAGGAATGCCTATACGCATATAAATTCTCCAAATTTGAAGTTCGTTTAGAAAGCAAAACGAATTGAATGATTTGTCGCTACAGCCCAATGATTATCAGCTTGTTAGCGCGTTGCCCCGTTTTAGGGCGGGCGATTATAACCTAAGGTTGCGCGTCTTTATGCGGTTTTGTCACGCCATCGCAGACGGGAATCCCACTCAATCAGAGCCGCAATCTCCGCTATAATCCGCCGCACTTTTTTACGCCGCTTGTGCGGCTTTTTTCATGCCGTCTATCCGCCCTCTATCTGAACTGCTCATCAATCAAATCGCGGCGGGCGAGGTCATCGAACGCCCCGCCGCCGCGCTCAAAGAGCTGCTGGAAAACAGCTTGGATGCGGGGGCAAGCAGCATCGCGGTGCAGCTCGAAGCGGGCGGGATTAAGTTGCTGCGCA
Organism: Pseudomonadota bacterium; assembly: GCA_046049345.1. Taxonomy (GTDB): domain Bacteria; phylum Pseudomonadota; class Gammaproteobacteria; order Burkholderiales; family Gallionellaceae; genus Gallionella. Next base: position 8,560 of record JBJORQ010000058.1, read on the forward strand.
TCAGCGACAACGGTTGCGGCATCGCGGCAGACGAATTGGAATTTGCCTTGATGCGCCATGCCACTAGCAAAATTGCCAGCTTGGATGAGCTGCAATCCGTCGCCAGCATGGGCTTTCGCGGCGAGGCGTTGGCGAGTATGGCGGCGGTGGCGCAGCTCACTTTGACCAGCCGTCCCACAAGTGCCGCTCACGCCAGTCAAATCACCGCCATCGACGGGCAACTCAGCGACATCGCCCCCGCCAGCCACCCCATCGGCACGACGGTAGAAATTCGCGAGTTGTATTTCAACACCCCCGCGCGACGCAAATTTTTGAAATCAGAAGCCACCGAATACGGCTATTGCGAAGAAGCGTTCAAGCGCATCGCGCTATCGCGTCCCGACGTGAGCTTTTCACTACAACACAATGGTCGCACCATCTGGCAATTAGCCGCCGCAGCGGACGGACTCAAGCGCGTCACAACTTTGCTGGGCGCGGAATTTGGCAACGCGGCGGTAGCCGTGTCACGTCACGCTGCGGGCTTGAGCATGACAGGCTTTGCCGCCTTGCCTGCTTATTCAAAATCCACCCGCGACGGGCAATATTTTTTCGTCAATGGTCGATTTATCCGCGACAAAGTCGCCAGCCACGCGCTACGTCAGGCCTATCAAGATATTTTGCATCACCAACGTCATCCGGCTTTCGTGTTGTTTTTCACCATGCCGCCTGCGGGCGTGGACGTGAACGTGCATCCCGCCAAATCTGAGGTGCGTTTTCGCGACAGCCAAGGCATACACCAATTTATTTTTCACACCTTACAAAATGCCTTGGCGATCCCCGCACAAAGCACCGCGCCTGTTGCCGCGCAGCCGCACTACGCGCCCACGCAACACGGTTTCAGCCTCGCGCAAAACAACGCAAGTTATCAGGTGTGGGACATGCAGACGGGAAATTCTGGTAAGCGGGAAGTCGAGAGTGGTGAGTGGGCAAGAAGCGCGGCGGATACAAACGCAGCCTGTGGCAACAACGCGCCTCACTCACCACTTACCAATTTCAACTCACCCGAGCAGCATCCACTCGGCTACGCGCTCGCCCAATTGCTCGGCATCTATATCCTCGCGCAAAATTCGCAAGGACTCATCGTGGTTGATATGCACGCCGCGCACGAACGCATCGTGTATGAAAAACTCAAAACCTCGTTAGATGCGGAACAAATCGCCACCCAGCCGCTGCTGATTCCCGTGAGTTTTTATGCTGACGCGCTCGACATCGCCAGCGTCGAAGCCAGCCAAACCGCGTTAAAAATGCTCGGCTTCGACATCGCCCCACTCTCGCCCACCACCCTCGCTGTGCGCGCCATGCCAGTGATGCTCAAACAAGCCGAAGCGGAAGCGGTGGCGCGTGAGGTGATAGACGAACTACGCGAATTCGGTGCAAGCCGTGTGCTCACCGAACGCCGCAATGAATTACTCAGCACCCTCGCCTGCCACGGTGCGGTGCGCGCCAATCGCATTTTGAGTGTCACCGAAATGAACGCCTTGTTGCGTGAAATGGAACAAACCGAACGCTCAGGTCAATGCAATCACGGCAGGCCAACATGGTTTCAAATGTCATTAAATGAACTCGACAAGATGTTTATGCGCGGGCAGTAAGGAGCTAGTCGCTAGTTCAAAAACCAACGCAGCGGCAACACCAACTAACGACTAACGTCTATCAACTAACCACTCGTGACTAATGACTATTCAATCCCCTTCTCTCACCCGCATCGCTTTCGCCAGTTTCATCGGTACCGCCATTGAGTTTTACGATTTCTATATCTACGGTCTCGCCGTGGCGATGGTCATCGGCCCGGTATTTTTTCCCAGCAGCGACTCCGCCACACAAGCCCTGAATGCTTTCCTCACCTTTGGCATCGCCTTCCTCGCGCGCCCGATTGGCGCAATGGTGTTCGGACATTTCGGCGACCGCGTCGGGCGCAAAACCACGCTGGCAGCCTCGCTGTTGTTGATGGGTAGTTGCACCACGCTCATCGGCGTGTTGCCCAGTTACGAATTGGTTGGATGGCTCGCACCCGCGCTGTTGTGTCTGCTGCGTTTCGGGCAAGGCTTAGGGTTGGGCGGCGAGTGGGGCGGCGCGGCATTGTTGGCTGCGGAATATGCGCCCACAGGTCGGCGCGGCTGGTTCGGCATGTTTCCACAGCTCGGCCCACCCGTAGGATTTTTGCTGGCAACGGGCAGTTTTTTATTGCTGGCTAATTTTTTAGACGATACACAAT
>JBJORQ010000059.1:0-10682 GCA_046049345.1 Pseudomonadota bacterium
CTCCTACCTAGCGTGTAGCGGGCAACCCACCAGACAATTTTTCTGCCGCGCTAATTTTGCAACCATGCCGATTGAGAGATACCCATGCCTGAACTCCCTGAAGTAGAAATCACCCGACGCGGATTGGAAGAACATCTGGTCGGCGCAACCATCGTGGATGTCGTCGTGCGTAATCCCAAACTGCGCTGGCCGATACCTGATTTGCCCGTGCAAGGCTGCGTCATAAAAAGCCTAAAACGCCGCGCCAAATATCTGCTGCTGGATTGCGGCAACGGCACGCTGATTTTGCATCTCGGCATGTCGGGCAGCCTGCGCATTTTGCCTGTGGGTACGCCAGCCGCGTTGCATGATCATTTCGATTTAATTTTGAATAATGGCAAGCTCATGCGCCTGCGTGACCCGCGTCGTTTTGGCGCGGTGTTATGGCATGAGGGCGACATCAACACCCACCCCTTATTAGCCAGCCTAGGCCCCGAACCTCTAGAAGAAAATTTCCACGCACGCTATCTGCATCAGGCGTTACGCGGTCGCACCATCGCCATCAAACAAGCCATCATGGACAATCATCTAGTGGTCGGCGTGGGCAACATCTACGCCAATGAATCGCTGTTTCGCAGCGGCATCAAACCGACCCTCGCGGCTGGCAAACTCAGCCTCGCGCGCTGCGAAAAATTAGTGATTGAAATCCGCGCCACCCTACACGCGTCCATAGCAAAAGGCGGCAGCACGCTGCGCGATTTCGTCCACAGCGACGGCAGCAGCGGCTACTTTCAGCAAGAGTATTTTGTCTATGGTCGAGCGAATGAAGCGTGTCGAACCTGCGGCACAAAAATCCTGCAAATCAAGCAAGGGCAACGGTCAAGTTTTTACTGCGGGGTTTGCCAGAAATAATCGTCATGGTGACAATAGGCACACATCAAGATAAACTAGCCAGATGAAACCTTTTCGCTGGAATCACGATAAAAACGAGCTATTGAAAATTGAACGAGGGATTTCGTTCGAGGAAATCGTGCTGGCGATAGAGGCTGATGGGTTGCTCGATGAAGTCCCTCATCCCAATCAAGAAAAATATCCGCATCAATTCGTGTTGGTGGTGACCTTGGAAAATTATGTTTACTTAATTCCTTATGTTGAAGCAGAACATTCTTATTTTCTAAAAACTATTATCCCCAGCCGAAAAGCGACGCACGACTATTTGTTAAAGGAGTGAGTGCCATGAAAAAGTTAGACACGTTTGAACAAGAAATTTTGACCGCCTATGAAAACGGCGAGCTGAAATCCACCTCGCCATCAAAAGCCAAACTCGCTAAATTTAAAGCCGCCGCGTCCGCCACTTTCCTCAAAGAAAAGCGCGTCAACATCCGCTTATCCACGCCTGACTTGATGGACATCCAAGCACGCGCACTAGAAGAAGGCTTGCCCTATCAAACTTTAATCGCCAGCGTATTGCACAAATTTGTATCAGGACGATTGGTCGAATCTCCCTCCAATTTGGCACGCGCAAAAGCCAAAGCATAATCATTACATCTCGCAAAAAATATGCGCCTGCTACCCGTTTTCCTTCTCGCTTTAACCCTTGCCACGCCTGCCGTTGCAGCACATCTGCCGCGCCCCGCGCATGTGCTCGTCGTCATCGAAGAAAATAAAAGTTTCTCGCAAATTTTGAATATGCAGCACGCCAATTCCACCATCGCTGCGCTGGTGAAACGCGGCATGTTATTCACGCAGTCGTATGGCGTGACACACCCAAGCCAGCCGAATTATTTGGCGTTGTTCGCGGGCGAGACGCAGGGCGTGAACAGCAATGCGTGTGGCTATAGTTTTAGCAGTGACACGCTCGCCAGTCGCTTGCTGGACAAGGGGTTGAGCTTTACCAGCTTTGCGGAAGGTTTGCCTGAAATGGGCAGCTTGGCTTGTATGAATGGAGGCTATCAGCGCAAACATAATCCTGTCTCTAACTGGCAAGACACGCGTTTACCTGCTGCGATGAACCAGCCTTTTAGCGAATTTCCGCAGGATTTTTCTAAGCTGCCGACGGTGGCGTTTGTGATTCCTGATCAGAACAACGACATGCACGATGGCAGTTTTGAGGCGGCGGATGACTGGTTAAAAACCCACATAACGCCTTATGTAGATTGGGTGTTTAAGCACAACAGCTTGTTGATTTTGACCTGGGATGAGGATGATGGCAGCGAAAATAATCGCGTGGTGACTTTATTCGTCGGACCGATGGTGAAGGTCGGCACGAGCACGCAACACATTGATCATTACAGCGTGTTACGCACGATGTTGGATTTTTACAAATTGCTTGCTGTAGGCGCAAGTGCTACGGCATCGCCTATTGAAAAAATTTGGAACGGACATTAACCATGCCGCTATTTGGAGCAAAGAATAAGGACAAAAAGTCAGCCAAAAAAGACCAACCATTTTGTCATTGGGAAGACGACACACTGGTGGTGAATATCTTAGGTCGCCCTAACTCCAAGCGTGATGCGATAGGTCGCGTCATCGGTCATCAATTAGAGGTATCGGTCAAAGCAATTCCTAAAATGGGCGGTGCGACGGCGTATATGGTGCGTTACCTAGCGGAAGAATTTGCCATCTCACGCAGCGCAATTACGGTGGTGTTTGGCGAGCGCAATGTCAATAAACAACTGCGTATCCACGCGCCAAAAAAACTGCCTGCAGTCATTGCAGCTATGCCAGGCGCACCCGCCGCACCCGCCGCACTCAAATAGTTTTTACTGACTTGTCGGAAAGCGACACTTTAGAAGGGACTTCTTGATGTTGCGCAAAGCGGATAACTAATAACAATGCACCCAACATCAGCGCGCAGCCCACCCACAGCATAATTTCCTGCATAGACGGCGTAACTTCCAACACGGGCAAGGTAATCACCTTGCGCAACACCACCACTAAGGCGACTTCAATAAACGTGTCCACGCCTAGTTTGCCTCCTTCGAGATAACGAATCTCGGCAACAATCAACGCCGAGATTGTCCAAAGCAACATCAAAGTACCCAGCGATTGTAAGAAACCGTGTACCAAGTTATTGGCTTTCAAAGCCAAGCTCATATCCACAAAAAACAACCAAGTGAACATCAATACAGACACGCCCAAGGCCAGCCCGATAATGATGTGGGCGATGCCGTTTAACCACAGCATCGCGGTAATCGTCACGCGATTGATGATGTTAAGTTGTCGAGGAAAGTTGCTATGTTCCATGCTGAGCACGCCTTAATGATAAATATAAAATTCCTGCGGCAAGTGCGTTGCGGCAGGAATTTTCAAGTCGTTTGCAAGCAATGCGATGGACTAGCCTTTAGCCGCCATCAATTTTTCATACTTGGCTTGCAACTGCGCATCCGTTTCAGGATTTTTCAAATCCAATGGAATGCAATCGACTGGGCACACTTCCACGCATTGCGGCGTGTCGTAATGACCGACGCATTGGGTGCATTTATTAGGGTCGATGACGTAAATACTGTCGCCTTGCGAAATCGCATCGTTAGGGCATTCAGGTTCGCAGACATCGCAGTTAATACATTCGTCGGTGATGAGCAGTGACATTTTTTCTTCCTCTTAATTACAATTTTTTAATGAATTTTTCTTTCAATTTTTCCACCACGTTGGGCGAAACAAACTTGCTCACATCGCCGCCAAATCTCGCCACTTCGCGCACCATGGTCGCAGAGATAAAGGTATATTTTTCGGCGGGGGTTAAAAATAGCGTTTCCATTTCAGGATACAAATTACGGTTCATGCCCGCTAATTGAAATTCGTATTCAAAGTCGGAAACGGCGCGCAAACCACGCAACACCACACGCGAATTTTGCGCTTGTACAAAGCTCATCAACAACCCGTCAAAACCTTCCACGCGCACATTCGGATGGTCGGCAAACACCTCGCGCGCCATCATTACGCGCTCGTCCAAGTTGAATAAAGTATGAACGCGACTGGCTGCGACCGCGACCACCACTTCGCCGAATAAACCAGCAGCACGATGCACCACGTCTTCGTGTCCCTTAGTGATGGGATCAAACGTGCCAGGATAAACAACCTTAATCATTTCAAATCCATTTCCTGGGCGAACCGCTGCGTCGCGTGCTCGCTCATTCCTTGCCTATCTTTTCGATATGCCTGCGTCATTCTCTGCGCGGCTCCTTGCGCTTCATCCCACAAAAGTGGATTTGTTAATTTTGAATAATTGGTAATGCACTTGCCCCGCCTTGCCCGCCTTCACAACTTGCCAGTTATCCGGCGCAACAATGGGCGCGCCCGATTCGACATACAGCACGCCATCAGCAGTCAAACGCGCTGGCAAAATTTCAAACAAACGCGCTAAAAAATTGCTTTGAAACGGCGGGTCGATAAAAATAATATCGTATTGCTGTTTATCGCGGGGCGCGAATTCTAGCCCATCTTGGCAATACGCGGAAACGTTGCGCAAGGCTAATTTTTCAATGTTCGCTTTCAAACTGCGACACACAGCGGCATTGCTTTCTATCATGGTCACGCGCTCTGCGCCGCGCGAGGCGGCTTCAAAACCCAGCGCGCCACTGCCCGCAAATAAATCCAAACAACTACGCCCGTGCAGCGTTTGCCCCAACCAATTAAACAATGTCTGACGCACTCGATCAGGCGTGGGGCGCAGCCCTTCCGCATCGGGAAAGGTGATGACGCGGCTGCGCAATTCGCCGCCGTTGATTTTGACTTTATTTATTTTGCTGCTCCTTCTGGTGCGCCGACAATCACCGTTGCCATGTGTTGCGGGTCTAGGTGGCGTTGGAACGCGTCGCGAATTTGTGCAACGGTCACGCGCTCAATTTGCGCCGAAAAATCGTCCAAATACGTCAGCTTCATATCGTAAAAACCAATGATGGAAAGGTAGTCGAGTATCTTGCGATTGCTGTCAATGCGCAGCGGGAATCCGCCCACGATATTTTGTTTTGCCGCGCGCAATTCTTTTTCCGTCGGTCCTTTAGCAACAAAATCTGCCAGCGTTTTACGCACCAAAATCAGTGCGTCATCGGCCTGTTCTTTTTTGGTTTGCAGTCCGATTTGAAACGCGCCGGTTTGTTTAAGCGGCATGAAATAGCTGTACACGCTATAAGCCAGCCCGCGCTTTTCGCGCACTTCATTCATCAGGCGCGACACAAAACCGCCGCCGCCCAAAATATAGTTGCCGACATAGAGCGCAAAATAATCGGGATCGCTGCGCGACATACCTGGCGCGCCAATCAAAATATGGCTTTGCGTGGCGGGATGGGCGATACGTTGTTCACTCGCGGCAATGCTTTTCGCAACTTCAGGTAAGGCAAGCACGGCATCCGATTGTGGCAACTCACCCGTCAGTTGTTGCGCGATGGCTTCGGCTTCGGCACGCGTTACATCGCCCATAATTGCCACCACGGCGCGGCGCGCGTTGTAATGACTGCGGTAAAAATTTTGCAAATCTTGCGCGGTAATCGCCGCCACCGTGGTGACTTCGCCCGACACCGACTGTGCATACGGATGCGCGCCATACACGGCTTTTTGGAAAGCTTTATCCGCGATGTTTTCAGGCTTGGTTTCCGCTTCTTTTAAGCCGGCAATCACGCGTGTTTTTTCACGCGCCAAAATATCTGCCGCGTACAGCGGATGTTGCAACACCTGCGCCATCATCGCCAAAGCCTTAGCGCGCACGGCTTGCTGACTCAAAGTACGCAGCGAAATACTGGCGCGGTCTTGATCGAAACTGCCGCCCAATTGCGCACCTAAATCTGCCATGCCGCGCGCGGTGTCGTCCTCGCTCAAACCTTGCGAACCCAAGTCCAGCAAGTGATGCGTGAGTCCTGCCACACCGGATTTTTGCGCGCTATCAAAACTGCTCCCCGCTGGCAAGCTGACGGCGACATCGAGCATAGGAATGTCGTGATCTTCGACAAATAACACTTTTGCGCCGCTGGCAGTTTGCCAATGTTGAATCTGCGGGGTCGCGATAGCCTGACTGCTCAATGCACACAGTGCGAGTGCGCAAATTTTGATGGACTTAGTGAGCATGGAACTCTCCTTCTGCACGTTTAGGTTTATCACTCAAAGGTTGCGGTTCGAGTACCGCAATGGTGAGCGCGTCGTCTTGCAAAATATCGCGCGCGGCTTGCTGAACTTGCTCCGCCGTCACCGCTTGAATTTTTTCCAGCATCAGAGGAATCGCGTGATAGCCCAAGCCTATGCTTTCCATTTGGCCGATTTGCATGGCGCGATAAAAAGTCGAATCAAGCTTGTACACCTCGCCTGCCAGCACTTGCGCTTTAACGCGTTGCAGCTCATCGGCGGTCACGCCGTCTTTGATCAGCAGCGCGATTTCAGCGCGTATCGCAGCTTCAACTTCCGCCACGGTTTTGCCTGTTGAAGGCGTGGCTTCCAAGCTAAATAAAGTGGGGCCGCGTGCGGCCGACTCGTAGCCTGCATTGGCGGCACTAGCGATTTGTTGTTCACGCACCAAGTGCTTATTCAGCCGTGCCGAATCATTGCCGCTCAAAATCCCCGCCAACACTTCTAGCGCATAAGGCTGACTTTCCGCAGCGGGATTTTGCAAAGTCGGCGCGTGATAATTCATCACCAGTTGCGGCAATTCGGCAGGCGCTTTGACCACCATGCGCTTAATGCCGAGCTGCGCGGGCTCAGTCCACGCACGGCGCATCGGCAATACACGTTTAGGAATTTTGCCGTAATAGCGTTGCGCCAAAGCGAACACCTCAGAGGCTTTCACGTCGCCCGCAATCACCAGCGTGGCGTTGTTGGGCGCGTACCAACGGGTGTACCAAGTTTGCGCATCGGCAACCGTCATCGCTTGCAAATCGCTCATCCAGCCGATAACAGGATGATGGTAGGGATGCTCCAAATAAATCGCCGCCATCATTTTTTCTTGCATCAAGCCCGCCGCTTGATCGTCGGTGCGCCAGCGGCGTTCTTCCATAATCACTTTAATTTCTTTGCCAAACTCGGCGGCAGATAAATTCAAGTTGTGCATACGGTCGGCTTCCAACTGCATCGCCAGCGGCAATTTGGATTTGTGCAGTTGCTGAAAATACGCGGTGTAATCGTTGCTGGTAAACGCATTTTCACGCCCGCCTGCCGCCGCGATGCGCTTGGAAAATTCGCCAACGGGCACAGCGTGCGTGCCTTTGAACATCATATGTTCCAAGACGTGCGCGACACCGGTCGTGCCATTGCTCTCGTCCATGCTGCCGGCTTTGTACCAAATTTGCTGCACCACCACGGGCGCGCGATGGTCTTCGTCAACCACAACTTTCAGACCATTCGCTAAGGTATGCTCATAAATCTTCGCGTGTGCAGCAGGCGCGCACGCCAACAACGCGGACAAGCCGAGTAAAAGAATTTTCATCACTATCGCCTTATGGGGGTTATTCAGAATAAAATGCCGCGCGCATTATCCGACAATTTTTAGCCTAGTCCATCCCGAATTGATGTTTAGTTTCCTCAAGAAAAAATCCACCGCCGACACGCCCGCCAACAACAATTGGATCGCACGCCTGAAATCAGGCTTAGCGCGCACGGGCTCGCAATTTGGCGAGCTATTTAGTCGCGGCGGCAAAATAGACGAAGAACTGTATGAAGAATTGGAAACAATTTTGATTACTTCCGATGTCGGCATGGATGCCACGCGCAGCTTGCTCGCCGATTTGCGCCGCATGGTTAAAGAGCAAAAACTCACCGAAGCCGCCGAGCTGAAACAAGCTCTCGCCACTTGCCTACTCAAACTATTGCAACCACTCGCGCAACCGCTGCAAGCCAGTGGTCATAAGCCTTTCGTGATTATGATGGTGGGCGTAAATGGCGCGGGCAAAACCACCTCCATCGGTAAGCTGGCAAAGCATCTACAAAACCAAGGACTGTCAGTGTTATTAGCGGCGGGCGACACCTTCCGCGCGGCGGCGCGCGAGCAACTCATCACTTGGGGTGAACGCAACAATGTCGCGGTGATCGCGCAACAAAGTGGCGATGCCGCAGCGGTGATGTTCGATGCAATACACGCCGCGCAAGCACGCAACATTGATGTGGTGCTGGCGGACACGGCAGGGCGGCTGACCACGCAATTGAACTTGATGGAAGAAATCAAAAAGGTCAAACGCGTCATCGCCAAAGTCATACCCGACGCGCCGCATGAAGTGCTGTTAGTGCTGGATGCAAACACTGGGCAAAACGCTTTAAGCCAAGTCAAAGCCTTCGATGCCGCGCTAGGCGTGACGGGTTTGATACTCACTAAATTGGACGGCACGGCTAAAGGCGGAGTCATCGCGGCGATTGCCAAAGCGCATCCGATACCAGTGCGATTTATCGGCGTAGGCGAAAGTTTGGACGACTTGCGCCCCTTCGATGCGCACGATTTTGTCAGCGCGTTATTGGGATTAGAGGAATGATTTCTTTTAAGCAAGTACGCAAGCGTTACCCTAGTGGCTATGAGGCTTTGAGCAATGTGTCATTTGATATTGCTCAAGGTGAAATGGCGTTTCTGACGGGACATTCGGGGGCCGGGAAAAGTACGCTGTTGAAATTAGTCGCAGGCATCGCACGCCCCAACTCTGGCACGGTGTTGGTCAACCATCAAAACGTCGGGGTGCTCAAGCCCGCCGCCCTGCCCTTCCTGCGCCGCAATCTCGGCATCGTGTTTCAAGACCACAAGCTGCTGTTCGATCGCAACGTCTTCGACAATGTTTTATTACCTTTGCAAATTGGCGGTTTTGAGCATAGCGAAAGTGCCAAACGAGTACGCGCTGCACTGGATAAAGTGGGCTTGCTCAAACGCGAAAAAGCCAATCCGATTGCCCTATCGGGCGGCGAACAACAACGCTTGTGCATCGCGCGCGCGATTGTGAATCGCCCAACTATTTTGTTAGCCGATGAACCCACGGGCAACCTGGATGCGGACTACGCGCAAGACATTATGGAAATTTTCAAATCGTTTCATCAAGTCGGCGTGACCCTGCTCATCTCAACCCACGATGCGGGCGTGCTACGCAATCACGACAAAGTGCGTGTGCTCAATCTCAAGCAAGGCGTGTTGCAACTAAACGAAGCGGGTGTGGCATGAAGCACTGGCTCACACAACATCGCCTCGTGCTGCGCAGTGCTTTACGGCGCATTTTTAATCCGCCTGTGGCGGGCTTGCTCAACATTATGGTGATCGGCATCGCACTGAGTTTGCCTACGGGCATGTATGTGCTGCTGCAAAATGCGCAAGGTTTGCTGCAACAATTTTCCAGTACGCCACAGCTTAGTGTGTTCTTAAATTTGACGGCAAAAACGGATGACATCGACAAGCTGCGCAAACAGTTTGAACGCCATCCCAGCATCGCTGGGGTTGAATTTATCAGTCGCGATCTGGCGTTACAGCAACTCAAACAAAATAGTGAATTGGACGATGTGATTAGCGGCCTGGACAAAAATCCGCTGCCCGATGCCTTTCTTATTCAGCCCATTAGCAGCGAGCCTTTAATGCTCAATGCGCTGCGTACCGAGCTGGCAAATTTACCGCATGTGGAAGTCGCGCAACTCGATTCGGCATGGGCTTACAAGCTGGCGGCGTTGCTCAAATTTGCCAATCTTGCGGTACTGATTTTGGCGAGCTTGCTCAGCCTCGCCCTCATCGCCGTCACCTTCAACACCATCCGTTTGCAAATCCTCACGCAACGCGACGAAATTGAAGTTTCAAAACTTATCGGCGCATCTAATGGCTTTATCCGCCGCCCGTTTTTGTACTTCGGTTCGGTACAAGGTTTACTCGGCGGCATCACGGCTTATCTCATCATCGGCATAAGCTTAGCCCTACTCAATTACCCACTCGCCACGCTCTCGCAGCTCTACGCCAACAGCTTCACCTTGCATGGTTTGAGCTGGGGAGACAGCCTGTCCTTACTGCTGTTTTCACTGTATTTAGGCTGGCTAGGCGCGTGGCTGTCGGTGTCGAAACACCTCGCCGAAATCGAACCTCGCTAAGGAACTGAAATCCGATTTGGCACTCTCATCGCGCGAGTGCTAAGATCAGCTCTTCTAGGAGGTCACAACCATGAACACCACGATGCTAAGTTTCACTATGCCACAAGCCTTAGGCAGCCATGAAAACTATGTGCAAGCGGTACAGCGTTTTCCGATTCTGAGTGCCGAGCAAGAGTTGCAGCTGGCGCGTCGCTTTCATAACGACGACGACTTGGACGCTGCGCGTGAACTTATTGTTTCGCACTTGCGCGTAGTCGTCAGCGTGGCCCGCGGCTATGCGGGCTATGGTTTGCCACAAGCGGATTTAATCCAAGAAGGCAACATCGGATTAATGAAAGCGGTGAAACGTTTCGACCCAGAACACGGTGTGCGCCTGGTGTCGTTCGCGCTGCATTGGATACGCGCCGAGATACAAGAATATGTGGTGCGCAACTGGCGCATGGTGAAAATTGCCACGACTAAAGCACAACGTAAATTATTTTTTAATTTGCGCAGCTTGAAGCAAGGACTCGCACCACTCAACCCTAGCCAAGTGCAAGAAATTGCTACGCAGTTAAATGTCACACCGCACGATGTAGTCGAAATGGAAGCGCGTTTTGCTGGACATGAATTGGCTCTCGATCCGACCAGCAGCGAGGACGAAGATAGCTATTCACCCATCAACTATTTGGCGGCAAACA
>JBJORQ010000060.1:0-10514 GCA_046049345.1 Pseudomonadota bacterium
TCGATTAAATCTTGGCGCGACGAGCAGTATTCGCTGTTGTCGTCGTCCTCCCAATTCTTCATAAACAAGCCGATTACGTCATAGCCTTGCTGCTTGAGCAGTAACGCCGTAACCGAAGAATCAACGCCGCCCGACATGCCGACGACGATGCGAGATTTGGATTTATTCATAATGCGTAATCAACTCCAAAGGATAGCGATGCCCCGCCAAATAATCTTCGATACAGCGCAACACTAACGGGCTGCGATGGCTTGCTTGGCAAGCGCGGACTTCATCTAGGCTTAACCAGAGCGCGCGAATAATGCCTGTGTCGAGCGCGCGATTTTCTGCAAAGCCCGTCAGCTCACCTGCAAAGGCGAAGCGCAAATAAGTGGTGTCGGATTCGTCCGCGTGCCAGCGATAAATGCCCGTGATGTTTTTCGGCGCGAAGTGATACGCCGACTCTTCTAACGTTTCGCGCACCACCGCTGCGAATAAAGACTCCCGTGCTTCGAGATGACCAGCGGGCTGGTTGAAGCGCAAGCCTTGAGCAGTTTGCTCTTCAACTAATAAAAATTTCCCATCGCGTTCAATCACTGCGGCGACGGTCGTGTGTGGTTTCCAAATAGTCATAGTGAACAGGGATGCCGTTTATTGCAGACATGAAAAAAGGCAGGGTTTCCCCTGCCTTTTTAACTAAGTTGCGCTTAAATTATTTAGCGGCTTTCTTAGCGTGTTTTTTGTGTTTTTTCGCGTGCTTTGCGGCTGGTGCAGCAGCTTCTGTTTTAGCTGCTGGTGCAGCTTGAGTTGCAGCAGGTGCCGCAGCCGCTGGAGTTGCTTCAGCAGCAACAGCAGTAAATGAAACAGCAGCGAAAGTTGCAGCGATCAATACAGATAACAATTTGCTCATGGTGAACTCCAATTTAAGTGATTAAAAAACGACACTGACGTGTGTCGTAAGCTAATAACGTAAGGCTTAAATTTTCGTTGACACGATACAAAAATAACAATTTGGTGCCGGGGGGGGGAATCGAACCCCCACGCCATTTCTGGCACCGGATTTTGAGTCCGGCACGTCTACCAGTTCCATCACCCCGGCGATACTTTTTGCTGCAAAACTCGATTTTGGCGAGTCACATAAACGCTGTTTTGTTCATGCTGTTGCGAAGCGGCGCGCATTATGCACAAAACAGTTGCGCGCATCAAGCTACAATTACGACTTTTTGAAAATAGTTGAAGATGATGCGCACGGATGAGTTTGATTTTGTATTACCTGACAGCCTGATAGCCCAACACCCACCTGCTTTACGCGGCACTAGCCGATTGCTTCACGTCCACGCTGATGAGCGGGCTGATAAATTATTTGCTGATTTAGTTGGCTTGTTGCGCGCCGATGATTTGTTAATTTTGAACGACACGCGGGTGATTAAAGCGCGCTTGTTCGGTACGAAAAAAACTGGCGGACAAATTGAGGTGTTGGTTGAGCGCGTGCTGAACAATCACGAAGTCTTAGCGCAAGTACGCGCCAGTCGTTCGCCCGTCGCGGGCAGTTTTTTGCAATTGGCTGAACAGATAAATGTTGAGGTCTTAGGGCGCGAAGGTGAGTTTTTTCATTTGCGTTTTGATGCGGCGCAGACGGTTTGGGAATGGCTGGAACAGTACGGCCGTTTGCCGCTACCACCTTACATTACGCACGCCGCCGATGGTGACGACGAGCAGCGTTATCAAACGGTATTTGCGCGTAATGACGGTGCGGTTGCTGCGCCCACGGCTGGCTTGCATTTTGATGATGCCATGTTACAAACCTTGCGCGATAAAGGTGTGCAGACCGCCTTTGTGACCTTGCATGTGGGTGCAGGAACATTTCAGCCCGTGCGCGCCGAGTTTGTACATGAACATCATATGCACAGCGAGCGTTACGACATTCCGCCAGCGACGTTGGATGCGATTAACCTAGCGCGCCAAAAAAATGCGCGCGTGATTGCGGTTGGCACGACCAGTTTGCGTGCTTTGGAAAGTGCTGCTGTGTCGGGTGAGTTAAAAAGTGGTGCAGGCGAGACGAAAATTTTTATCACGCCGGGGTTTCAGTTCCGCGTGGTGGATCTGTTGCTGACTAATTTTCATTTACCTAAATCCACGTTGCTGATGTTGGTGAGTGCCTTTGGCGGCACAGAAAATTTACGCGCGGCCTATCAGCAGGCGGTAAAAAATGAGTATCGCTTTTTTAGTTATGGCGATGCGATGTTGATTGAGAAATCTAGTCGCTAGTAGGTAGTTGCGACTAGCTTTAAAGCTGTGAAAAAATCGTTTTTTAAGAAAGAAGTAAACAATGCAATTTGATTTATACAAAACCTCAGGCTTGGCGCGACGCGGGCAGATGACTTTGGCGCATGGCACGGTGCAAACGCCCGCTTTTATGCCAGTGGGAACGTATGGCACGGTGAAGGCAATGTCGCCGTTGGAGCTGCATGAAATCGACGCGCACATTGTGTTGGGTAACACGTTTCATTTGTGGCTGCGTCCGGGGCTGGATGTGATTGCGGCACACGGCGGGCTGCATCAATTTATGGGCTGGAATTCGCCGATTTTGACCGATTCTGGCGGCTTCCAAGTGTTTAGCTTGGGTGCGCTGCGCAAAATTTCTGAAGAGGGCGTGAAGTTTTCTTCGCCGGTGAATGGCGACAAATGTTTTCTCACACCAGAAGAATCCATGCGTATTCAAAAAGTGTTGAATTCTGACATCGTGATGATTTTTGATGAATGCACGCCACATCCTGCAACGCTACGCGAAGCGGCCGATTCGATGCGTTTATCATTGCGCTGGGCGGCACGTTCTAAAGCCGCACACGAAGGCAATAGCAACGCACTGTTTGGTATCGTGCAAGGCGGCATGTTCGAGGAATTGCGCGATGAATCATTGCGTGGCTTAACCGACATCGGCTTTGATGGTTATGCGATTGGTGGTTTGTCGGTGGGCGAGCCTAAAGAAGATATGTTGCGCATTTTGCAGCATACCGCGCCGCAATTGCCGCACGACAAACCGCGCTATTTGATGGGCGTGGGCACGCCCGAAGACATTGTCGCGGCAGTGACGCAAGGCATTGATATGTTCGATTGCGTGATGCCGACGCGTAATGCGCGCAACGGTTGGTTGTTCACTCAATATGGCGACATCAAAATTCGCAATGCGGTGCATAAACTCGACACGAATCCGCTCGACAAAGACTGCACTTGCTACACCTGTCAAAATTTTAGCCGCAGCTATTTGAATCATTTGCAGCGCATCAACGAAATTCTTGGCGCGCGTCTGAACACCATCCACAACCTGCATTACTACCAACAATTGATGCAAGAAATTCGTGCCTCGATTGAGGCGGATGCCTTCGCCGAATTTGTAGTGAATTTTCATCAACGCCGCGCGATTGGCGCGAAAATTTAGCCCTTGCGTCATGCTAGAATGCGCGGCTTTTTTAACTCGGAGAAACACAAATGTTTATTAGTAACGCTTATGCAGAAGGTGCCGCAGTCGCAACAGGTAGCGGTTTGATGGATTATTTGCCACTGGTGGCATTGGTTGCGGTGTTTTATTTCTTGGTATTGCGCCCACAACAAAAGCGCGCCAAAGAACATCAAGCCATGATGACTGCGTTGCAAAAAGGTGACGAAGTCGCTACCAGCGGCGGCTTAGTTGGACGCGTGACCAAAGTCTATGAAGATTTTGCCAGCGTAGAAGTGGCTGAGGGCATGGAAGTGAAAGTGCAAAAATCGGCAATTTTGACTGTGTTGCCTAAAGGCACTATCAGCGCGATTAAGTAATATTTTATTGCTCCCTAAACCGAGGTTCGCCTCGGTTTGTTGTTTTTTAAACGGGCATCTTTAGAGATGCCCGAAAAGTGCATTAAAAGTTTTGTTGGAGTGCAAATGAATCGTTATCCCGTGTGGAAATATGTGTTGATTTTTGCCGTGCTGTTGGCGGGACTAATTTATACCTTGCCTAATTTTTTTGGCGAATCGCCTGCCGTGCAAATCTCGCCGCTGCGCAATAATGTAAAAGCCGATTTGGCGTTGCTGGCACGCGCTGAGAGCTCGCTGAAAGCGGCGAATTTAACGCCCGAACTATTGAGTTTGGAAGGCAATAGCGTGAAAGCGCGCTATGCCAATACCGACTTGCAGCTCAAAGCTAAAGATCTGCTGCACGCGCAATTAGGCGAGGACTATGTGGTCGCGCTCAACCTCGTGCCACGTTCGCCGCACTGGTTGGCAAGCTTGCATGCGCTGCCGATGTATCTCGGTTTGGACTTGCGCGGCGGGGTGCATTTCTTATTGCAAGTGGATATGAAAGCCGCGCTGGATAAGGCTTTGGAAGCGGCGACGGGCGATATGCGCAGCACTTTGCGTGAGCAAAATGTGGCGTATTCGGGTGTGTCGCGCGAAGAAAATATGCTGTTGATTAAGTTTCGTGATGCCGCTGCTCGTGACAAAGGCGAAGTCGAAATCAAACAACGCTTTGCCGATTACAGCCTCGTTAACAAAGAAGTCGCAGGCGAGTTTATTTTGCAAGCGCAGCTCACCGAAGTCGCCAAACGTCGTATTCAAGAATCTGCCGTGCAGCAAAATTTGCTGACGCTGCGCAATCGTGTCAACGAACTGGGCGTAGCTGAACCAGTGATTCAACAACAAGGTATCGACCGCATCGTGGTGCAATTGCCCGGCGTGCAAGACACCGCGCGCGCCAAAGATATTTTGGGTCGTACCGCGACGCTGGAAATTCGCTTAGTGGATGACGAGCATCAACTGAGCGTTGGCGGCGTTGCACCGTTTGGCACGGAGGCTTTCAAAGACCGCGAAGGGCAAACGCTGCTAGTGAAAAAGCAAGTTTTACTGACGGGTGAACGCATCAATGACGCGCAACCTGGCTTTGATAATCGCGACAACGAACCTGCTGTACATCTCAATTTAGATGGCGTGGGCGCGCGTAAATTCAAAGAAGCCACGCGTGAAAACGTCGGAAAACGCATGGCGATTATTTTGTTTGAAAAAGGCAAAGGCGAGATTGTGACCGCGCCGGTTATTCGTGAAGAAATCGGCGGTGGTCGTGTGCAAATCAGCGGTCGTATGACCACTGAAGAAGCGCAAGACACGTCGTTATTGTTGCGCGCGGGTGCGTTGGCAGCACCGATGGAAATCGTTGAAGAGCGCACCGTTGGCCCGTCTTTGGGTGCGGACAATATTGACCGTGGTTTTAATTCCACCAAGATTGGTTTCATGCTGATCGCGGTGTTTATGGTCGCGTACTACCTAATGTTCGGCACGATTTCGGTGTTCGCACTCGCCGCCAACTTGCTGTTATTGGTCGCGTTGTTGTCGATGCTGCAAGCCACGCTGACCTTGCCAGGTATGGCGGGCATCGCTTTGACCTTGGGGATGGCGATTGACTCGAACGTGCTGATTAACGAGCGCATCCGCGAAGAATTACGCAACGGCGTGAGTCCGCAAGCCGCGATTCATGCGGGTTACGACAACGCGTTTGCGACGATCGTCGATTCCAATATCACCAATTTGATTGCCGGTATCGCACTGTTCCTGTTTGGTTCGGGCCCGATTAAAGGTTTCGCGGTGGTGTTGTGTCTGGGGATTTTGACATCGATGTTCAGCTCGGTGCTGGTGTCGCGCGCCCTGGTCAATTTAATTTACGGACGTAAAGCACGCTTGAATAGCGTGGCGATTGGTTAATTTCGTAGGTCGGGCTTTAGCCCGACTGGTCAGTTTAAAACCCGACCTACAACAAGGAGTAGTGCATGGAATTTTTTAAGATTAAACGCGATATTCCGTTTATGAGTTACGGGAAAATTACCACCAGTATTTCGTTGGTAACTTTTCTCATCGCAGTGGCTTTTCTCGCCACTAAAGGCTTGAATTTTGGCGTGGATTTTACCGGTGGCACGGTGATGGAAGTGCACTACGCGCAGCCTGCGGACCTGAATAAAGTCCGTGAGCAACTCGGCGGCGCAGGGCTGGCGGATGCACAAGTGCAGAACTTCGGTTCGAGCTTGGACGTGCTGATACAAATTCCGCTGAAGGCGAATAAAGCCGGCGCGAAACTGAGCGAGCAAGTGATGGCGACTTTGCATCAAGCCGATGCCAGCGTGGAAATGCGCCGCGTCGAATTCGTTGGCCCGCAAGTCGGTAAAGATTTAATCGAGAACGGCGCGCTGGCTTTGTTGCTGGTTTCATTGGGTATCGTCGCGTATTTGTGGCTACGTTTTGAATGGAAATTCGGCTTGTCCGCCATCATCGCCAACTTGCATGACGTGGTGATTATTCTGGGTTTCTTCGCTTTCTTCCAATGGGAATTTTCGCTGTCGGTACTGGCTGCGGTGCTCGCAGTATTGGGTTACTCGGTGAATGAATCGGTGGTGGTATTCGATCGTATTCGCGAAAATTTCCGAAAAATGCGCAAAGCCGAAACCGCTGAAATTATCGACAACGCCATCACGCGCACCATGTCCCGCACCATCATCACCCACGGCTGCACGCAGATGATGGTCGGCGCGATGCTGTTTTTAGGCGGCGAAACACTGCATTATTTCGCGATGGCGTTGACTATCGGCATCTTGTTCAGCATCTACTCCTCGGTGTTGGTCGCCAGCCCGTTGCTGATGATGTTTGGCGTGTCGCGCGAAGACTTTATCAAACCCGAAAAAACAGAAGCAGAAGAAGTGTTACCTTGATAAGGCAGATGTTAGTGGGTGGTCGTTAGTAACAGCACGCCCTCCCAACTAACTACTATCCACTAACAACTAGCGACTCAGCTCATGATTGATTTTATTCTGCATCTCGATACGCACTTATTAGCCCTCGCGCACGACTACGGCTATTGGGTGTACGGCATTTTGTTCGCAATTATTTTTGCTGAAACAGGCTTGGTGGTCGCGCCATTTTTGCCCGGGGATTCGCTGCTGTTTGTGGCGGGTGCGTTGTGTGGTTTAGGCGCGTTGCAGCTCGAATTACTGATTCCTATTTTGATAGTTGCTGCCTTAGCAGGCGACAACACCAACTACTGGATCGGGCGAATTTTAGGGCTGCGTTTATTCGATAAATTTGCAGGTCGTTTTATCAAGCGCGAGCATCTAGATAAGACCCGTACTTTCTACGCCGAGCACGGTGGCAAGACCATTATTTTTGCGCGCTTTTTGCCTGTCGTGCGCACCTTCGCACCCTTCGTGGCGGGCATAGGCTTGATGCGCTATACGACTTTCGTTATGTTCAGTGTGCTCGGCAGTGTGGCGTGGATTAGTTCATTGAGTGTGGCAGGATATTTTTTCGGCAACTTCCCTGTAGTGAAAAGTAATCTGACTTTAATCATTGTCGCGATTATTTTTATCTCCTTCTTGCCCGCGCTAAGTGAGCTTATTAAGCATAAGAGAAGTCGTTAGTGCGCTAGTTGCTAGTTACATGCAAAAAGCCCAGCGATGCTGGGCTTTTTGTTGCTCTCTTTTGCATGATTCAGAATTACTTAACCAAATCTGCCTGTGATGTATTGGCACCGACTAACCTAAAGGTAAGTCTCACCGTTACATTACGTGTCGCTTAACCGAAGCGACCCGTAATGTAATCTTCAGTTTCTTTGCGTTTCGGGTTGGTGAAGACGGTGCTGGTTTCGCCGAATTCGATTAGGTCGCCGAGGTACATATAGGCGGTGTAATCGGATACGCGCGCGGCTTGTTGCATGTTGTGCGTGACGATGACGATGGTGAAGTCCTCTTTCAATTCGTCGATGAGTTTTTCGATGTGCGCGGTAGAAATTGGGTCGAGCGCGGAGGTGGGTTCATCGAGTAACAGCACTTGCGGTTTGACCGCGATGGCGCGTGCGATACACAAGCGTTGCTGTTGTCCGCCCGACAAGCCTGTGCCACTTTGTTTGAGCTTGTCTTTGACCTCTGTCCACAGCGCGGCTTTTTTCAACGCCCATTCGACGCGCGCTTCCATGTCGTGTTTGCTTAAATTTTCATACAGTTTTACGCCGAACGCGATGTTGTCGTAAATCGACATCGGAAACGGAGTGGGCTTCTGAAACACCATGCCAATTTTGGCGCGCAGCATATTTAAATCTTGTTTGGCATCCAGCACATTTGCGCCATCGAGAATGATTTCACCCGTAGCTTTTTGTTTAGGGTAAAGCTCATACATGCGATTAAAGGTGCGTAACAAAGTCGATTTTCCGCAACCTGATGGACCGATAAAAGCGGTCACCATTTTTTCGGCGATGTTGAGATTGATGTCTTTCAGCGCACGGTAATTACCGTAGTGAAAGTTCAAATCTTTAACGATGACTTTAGGATTGGTGATGATGGTTTCAGTTGACATAAAAAGCCCAGCTTAATGTGGTTAAATTCGGTTTCTAGGAGTTCAAATATCTGAGCAACAAGGTATTGCGAAGAGATTTGGATTCCTAGTGTGTGGTGGCACTTTGGCGAAACAGCACGCGCGCCAAAATGTTAAGCGTTAAAACGCTTAGGGTAATCAGCAGCGCGCCCGCCCACGCCAGACTCTTCCAGTCTTCATACGGGCTCATGGCAAATTGGAAAATCACGCCGGGCAAACTCGCCATCGGTTGATTCATATTGCTACTCCAAAATTGATTATTCAGCGCGGTAAACAGCAACGGGGCGGTCTCGCCACTGATGCGGGCAATCGCCAACATCACGCCAGTAATAATGCCCGCGCGCGCGGCGCGCAAGGTGACGAAGTTGATGATTTTCCATTGCGGTGCGCCCAGTGCGGCAGCGGCTTCGCGCAAGGTTGACGGGACTAAACGCAGCATGTTTTCGGTGGTGCGAATGACAATTGGAATCACCAAAATCGCCAACGCCAATGCGCCTGCCCAACCCGAAAAATGTTTGATTTGCACCACATACACTTCGTACACAAACAGCCCAATCACAATCGACGGCGCGGACAACAAGATGTCGTTAATGAAGCGAGTGACAGGTGCCATCCAGCCGCGCTGACCGAATTCCGCCAGATACGTTCCCGCCAAAATGCCTATCGGCGTGCCGATAACCGTGCCGAGTACCGTCATCATCAAGCTGCCGGCAATCGCATTCAGCAAGCCGCCAGAGCTGCCAGGTGGTGGAGTCATTTGAGTGAACACGGCAGCGGTGAGTGCGGGCAAACCGTTCGCTAATAGCGTCCATAAAATCCAGCACAGCCAAAATAAGCCGAAGCCCATGGCTAATACCGAGACCGTCAAACCTGCGCCATTGATGATGCGGCGGCGTGTGTATAAAGAATTATTTGTCATAAGAATTACGCCGCTTGACCTTCACGTTTGCCCAGTTTGTACAGCATGTAGCGGGCGAGGGACAGCACCACGAAGGTGATGAAAAATAAAATCAAACCGAGTTCGATAAGCGAGGAGGTGTACAGCTCGCCGATGGCTTCGGTAAATTCATTCGCCAATGCAGACGAAATACTGTTGCCCGGATTGAGTAGTGACTTGCCCAGTTCGTGCGCGTTACCAATCACAAATGTCACTGCCATGGTTTCGCCCAAAGCGCGTCCCAAACCCAGCATGATGCCGCCCGCCACGCCGACTTTTGTATAAGGCAACACCACTTTCCACATCACTTCCCATGTCGTTGCGCCCAAGCCGTAAGCCGATTCTTTAAGCAGGGTCGGCACCACATCAAACACGTCGCGCATCACCGAGGTGATAAAGGGAATCACCATGATGGACAAGATGATGCTGGCGGTGAGGATGCCGATACCCATAGGTGCGCCCATAAAAAATTCGCCGATAAATGGCAGCGGGCCGATGCGATCGTTCAGCCATGGTTCAACGTGGTCGGCGAACAGTGGCGCGAATACGAACAAACCCCACATGCCGTAAATAATGCTGGGAATCCCTGCCAATAATTCGATAGCGATACCGAGTGGGCGACGCAAGATACGCGGTGACAGCTCGGTCAAGAAAATCGCAATACCAAAACTGACGGGGATCGCGATGAGCAAGGCGATGCCAGACGTAATCAGCGTGCCTACAATCGGAATCAACGCGCCGAATTTATCGTTGACGGGATCCCATTCGGGGCTCGTTAAAAAACCAAAGCCGAAGGCGTGGATGGCAGGCATGCTGCCGATCACTAAGGACGCGATGATGGCGGCTAATAACACCAGTACGCCAAAGGCAGAAACGCGTGTCAAGCTACGAAACGCCAAGTCTAATAAGGCTTGGCGTTTCAACTTCGCTTCGAGTGAGAACATCGACATAGTGGGGGCTTTATATAGAGGTCAAATAAGAGGAAACCTCGTAAATGCTGTCTCGAGATAAGAGCTAATCGAGTCAAAATTTACGGGGTTTCCCGATTAAAAACGGAGGCTTTACAGCCCCCGTCAGTATAACCGAGCAAGGTATTTCTACCTTGTATGTCGCTCTAAAATTTTAGAATTTTTCGAGCGACATATAAACCCGTTACCACTTACTTCCAGATTGCCTTACCTGCTGTGTCTTTAACTTGCGCTTTCCAAGTAGC
>JBJORQ010000061.1:0-12892 GCA_046049345.1 Pseudomonadota bacterium
TGCCCGCATCCAGCGGTGCGCGTTGCACAATCTGCATAAACCAACCGTGAAACGTGTTGATGGTGAGCGGCGGTTGCGCCAATAAAAATTGCTGATACAGCCCGCGTGCCTTGGGCAACATCGCATCTAAATCTGCTTCGTCTATTGCACGCTCAAGCAAAAATTGGCGCACGAAGTCATCGTCTTTGGTCGCCAAGTCATAGAGCCAATCGCGCAAGCGCGCCTGCATTTCTTGCGCCGCTTTACGCGTAAACGTAATCGCCAAAATTTCACTGGGCTGCACGTTCGCCAACAGCAGCCGCACAATGCGCGACACCAGCAACCAAGTTTTACCGCTGCCCGCGCAGGCTTCGACCACTACGGAATTTTTTGGGTCTAGTGCAGCGGCTTCGACCACTACGGAATTTTTTGGGTCTAGTGCAGCGGCATTATCCATTTTTCAGCTCCCACGAACCTTGTCTGCACAAACCGCGCATCTCGCAATATGCACAGGCGGATGCCATGCCATTGGCAGGCAGTGGTGCGCCGCTGCGCAACTGCGTGAACAGCGTTTGCAAACGGGTGAAATTGAGTTGCGCTAACTCGTCCATCGCGTGCGCTGGCGCGACATCCGCCACTTCACCTTCCAAACTCACGAACGCCGCTGCATGTGCGTTGCGCACGGTCGCATAGCAAGCCAGTTGTACATCTTCGCCCGCTTCTTTTAATTTATTTTTGAGCACGGTCGCGGTTTGCGTTTTGTAATCCAGCACGGCGACTTCGCCCGCCGCATTGCTATCCACGCGATCTATGCGTCCGCGCAAAATTAAATTTTCCAACACGGGAAAGTCGAATGATTCTTCGGCGGAGGCATATCGCCAACCCGCTTGCTCACGTTCGATTTGCCACGCCAAATAACTAGGCAACATTTTTTGCCAGCGCAACAACCACGCAACCGCGAGGTAATCGTGCGCCAGTGCGTCGGCAAAAATTTCAAAGCTAATGCGCTGCAACGCCTGTTGCAAAGCGGCTAAATCCTCATTCAGCAACAAGGGAAACTCACCATGAAAACGTTGCAATACCGCGTGTACCCAGGTGCCATAATCGCGCTTGTCGATCTCTTCGCGCACCTCGTCCAAGTCATTCAAACGCAGCACATGGCGCGCATAAAATTGATAGGGACAAGCGACTAAACTGTTATAGCCAGAAGGTGAAATGCGTTGCGGTAAAAGCTCGGCAGCCACGGCGGGCGTTGGCATCACAGCGGCAAGCGGCAAAACAAATTCATCGCTTCGCACCTGCGCATGGTGCAAAATTTCCGCCAACTCATGCGCGTTCAAATCATCACCAAACGCCAGTTCATGCAGCGCGCGCAGCATTTCAAAATGCGGACTAAGCATATTTGGCTCGCCGTCTTTATGCGCTTGCCAAGTCACCAACACTTCATTATTGAGTGCCAATAATCCCAACAAATCATCGCGCGCGGCATCTTGCTGAACTGTGCTCAAAGGCAGGCCCAGCGCGGCGCGCACGGCATCGTTAAACCACATACTCGAACTCGGTGCGGGCAGATGTTTGGCATCGCAACCCAGCAACAACACCGCATCAAAACTACGCCAGCGCGTCGCCGCGAGATGCGTAAATATGACGGGACTTTCCACACTCATATCGCGGAAGGTATTCAAATCGAGTTGCTGCGACAGCCAGCGTTTCCATTCCGCAAAACTGCATTTGGTGCTGTCGTTTTGTAATTCCTCGCGCCACTGTCCGAGCAATTGCAACAACTGTTGCCCCGCCGCGTCTTCCGTCCACGCCGCCAACACACCCAAGGTTTCCAAGCTATTGCGCAGCGCAATTAACCACTGGCTAATCGTAACTTTTCCTTTGGGCAACATCGCCGCCGCCTGACGTAAACGCACCAGCGCGCGGGTTAAATCCGCGTCGCGACTGGCATCTATAAACTTATCCAAACCGCTGACCACACCTTGCTTGCGCACCATTTTTTCAAATAGAAATACGGCGTGTTTTCTTGAGTCAGAAGGTTCATCAGCGAACAGCAAGGGCGACTTCAGCAAGTCAAGAACGTCTTGATAATAGAAATCGTTTTGCAACGTTTCCAGCCAGCCCATCAGCACCGTGCTGACCACTTGCGCGCGTTCCAACAACGCCCTCACCCGCCGTGCGACTAAGCGATCTTGCACCACCACTGCGATGGAATTTTTTCCATTCAATAACCAGAGACGTATTTGCACTTCCGCCGCGCGCGCTTCCTGCTCCAAACCGTGTGCGCCGAACAATTTCACGCGTCCGGTTAATTGCGCAGCAGAGTTTTTTTTCAGCAGCTCAGCATCGCTGCGCAAATCAGTTTCGGTGTGATCGCGTTGCACAGCAACGGCAATCGCGGCGCAATTTTCCGCTGATTTAATTTGCTCACGCACATCAAAAATTGTCACCGCCACACGCTCAGCGCAGCGTTGCAAAAACTGCGTTTCGGGCGCGCTCAAACTAGAGGTCAACAACACATAAAGCGGCTGCGAAATATCCTGCGCCAACTGCACTAAACGCTGTTGTTGCGCGCGCACCGCATCAAAGGAATTGGCGGTGAGTGCGTACCAAAGTTCATGTACCACGCGTGCTTCAAACTGCAAAGAAAAACCATTGCGCGCAGCGTAAGCAGCGACTAATTGCTCAGTAAATTCGGCTTGCGATTTTGGCAGGGCGACATGATGACGCGTGAGCTCATCCATCAAGGACAGCAACTCGCGCGCCAAACTCCACAGATCAGCATTGCCAAACCACTCTTTGTCGCGCAAGGTTTGATACAACACCGTGACGCGCTGCGTGTCAGTCTCGACGGGAGTTTCAAGCGTAATCGTTGCCGCCCAATCGCTCAAAGTGAGCATGTTTGGCAACAACAAAGCAGGCACGTTCGCACTTGCCATTAAGGCTAGTGCGAGTGGCTGGGCGACGTGATAATTAGGGAGAACAATCGTGATGCCGCGCAAATCTGGTGGCGTGTGCGCCACCAGAATTTTTTGTGCAACGGCGTGATAAAACACAGGTGAACTTAGCGTTCGAGCAAATGCAATTTTTCTTTCACATCCTTCCATTCGTCGGCATCAGGAGCTGCATCAATTTTCGCGGTGATAGGTTTCCACAGCTTCGCTAATTCGGCATTCAACGCTAAAAAATGATGCTGTTCGGCGGGCAAATCATCTTCGGCAAAAATCGCTTCAGCGGGACATTCTGCAACGCACAAGGTGCAGTCGATACATTCATCGGGATCAATCACCAAAAAATTCGGCCCCATGCGGAAACAATCCACTGGGCAAACATCCACGCAATCGGTGTATTTACATTTGATACAAGATTCTGAAACGACGTAGGTCATAGCGATACTCCAAAAATAAGGCGGTAAAAAAGTGGCGGCATTTTAGCAGAGCTAGTGCGGAAAACTGAGGCGAAAAATTAAGGGTATTACTTTTAAGTGGCACTGCTTAGCGCGATTAAAAGCTGTGTTCTGCGCGGGGAAACGCGCCGCTTTTAACCTCGGCAACATAGCGCGCAATCGCTTCTGCTATCGAGTTTGAGCCGTGCATAAAGTCTTTAACGAAGCGGGCCTTTTTGCCAGGGTAGATGCCCAGCATATCGTGCAGTACCAACACTTGTCCGGCGCAATTCACGCCTGCGCCGATGCCGATGGTGGCGATATTTAATTGCGCGCTGATGTCGGTGGCGAGCGCGGCGGGAACGGCTTCTAACACCAGCATTCCCGCGCCTGAATTTTGCAAAGCGAGTGCATCATCTAGCAGTGTTTGTGCGGCGTGCGTGTCTTTGCCTTGCACGCGGTAGCCGCCTAATTGATGCACCGATTGCGGGGTTAAACCGATGTGCGCGCAGACGGGAATGCCGCGCTCGGTTAAAAATTTCACCGTGCTTAGCATCGCAGCGCCGCCTTCTAATTTGACCATTTGCGCGCCCGCTGCCATCAAGCGCGCGGCGTGGGCGAAGGTTTTTTCGGGGCTGATTTGAAACGTGCCGAACGGCATGTCGGCGATGATGAAGGCGTGTTTTGCACCACGCGCCACGCACGCCGTGTGATACACCATGTCGTCCAAGCTGACGGGCAATGTGCTGTCAAAGCCTTGCAGCACCATGCCTAGCGAGTCGCCGACCAATAAAATATCTACCCCCTGCGCTTCTAACAGCGTGGCAAAAGTAGCGTCGTAGCAGGTCAGCATGGCGAGCTTTTCGCCTTGTGCGCGCAGCTTGTTCAAGGTGGTCAAAGAGCTACGCATGTCATTCTCCTAAGCTAAAAAATTCACGCGCGCCGCGCATGTCTTGAATGCGTTGCAACAACAACGCAAAGTCGGCATCGCTCTCGACGAAATTCAAATGTTCGGTGTTGACCACCAACACTGGCGCGGCATTGTAGTGATGAAAAAAGTCGCTATAGCTTTGTGCCAAACGCACCAAATAATCATCCGCAATCGTTTGCTCATAGGCGTGTGCGCGCTTGTGTACGCGCGCCAGCAGCGTCTCCACAGGAGCTTGCAAATAAATTACCAGGTCAGGCGCGGGGGCTTGCAGGGCAAGAGTTTGATAGATTTGTTGATACAAAGAAAACTCGGCTTCGGATAAATTTAGGCGCGCGAACAGCATGTCTTTGTCGAACAAATAATCGCTCACTGTGGCGTGCTTAAAAAAATCTAGCTGAGTCAATTCGCGCACTTCGTTGCTGCGCTGAAACAGAAAAAATAATTGCGTGGCTAAAGCATGACGCGCGGGGTCTTGATAAAACAACTCTAGAAAAGGATTGTCAGCAGGCTTTTCCAATAAGGTTGCCGCTGACAAATGCTCGGACAAACGTCGCGCCAAACTGGTCTTGCCGACCCCGATTGCGCCCTCGATGACGATGTAACGATAACGACTAAGCAACATCAGCAAGACGCTCTAAGGATTGATCTAAGCAGTCTTGCAAGGCAATCGTAGCAAGCCCCACAGCGGGAATCACGCAATCGGCTTGCAACTCTAACAAGGGCATTAACACGAAGGCGCGCTGGTGCATGTGTGGATGCGGAATGGTCAAACCGACTTCGTGCAAAATTAACTCGTCGTACAACAACACATCCAAATCGAGGGTACGCGGCGCGTTTTGAAAACTGCGTTCGCGACCATTTTGTTGCTCGATGGCAAGCAAGGCTTGCAGCAATTGTTGCGGACTGAGCGCGGTGGAAATTTTTGCCACCGCGTTAATAAAATCGGGCTGCTCGGCGTACCCCACGGGCGCGCTGCGATACAAAGAAGATTGCGCTAACAGGCTGGTATCGGGTAACGCGGCTAACGCTGCAAAGCCACGTTTTACTTGGGCTTGCGGGTCATCCAAATTGCTACCCAAGGCAATGAACGCGAGGTGTTGCATTACTCCGTCGCTCCACCCACACCCGCCGCTGGCTTGCTGCGTGGCTTACGACGACGACGTTTTTTCTCAGGTGATTTTTCAGGTTGCAACATCTCGTTGCGTTGCGCTTCACTCGCAGTTTGGAACTCGTCCCACCACAACCCTAAATCGGCATCGACTTCGCCCGATGCACAACGCAACAGCAAAAAATCGTAGCCAGCACGGAAGCGTGGATGCTCCAGCAAACGCAGCGGACGCAAGCCTGTGCGTTGTTCAAAACGCTGCTGCAACAACCAAATTTCTTTCATCACCGCATCATGGCGATGTGGAATTGCCATGCGTTTTTTCTGCTGCTGCAACACTTCGTCCATCGCCTCGTGCATCGCGCCTAACGGACGCTCGCCCGCTTGAACGCGTTGTTGCCACAAGCTATTCACCTCAGTCCACAACAGCGCGGCAAACAGAAATGCAGGTGACACGGATTTGTCTTGGCTCAAGCGTTCGTCGGTGTTGCGCAATGCCAACATGATGAATTTTTCGCCGCTGGCTTGGGCAAAAATGGTATCCAACATTGGCAACAAACCTTGATGCAAATTCATCTTGCGCAAGGCTTTGATGCACTCGACTGAGTGCCCTGACAACAACATTTTCAGCACTTCGTCTAGCAAGCGCGCTTCAGGCACGTTGTCCAACAAAGCTTTCATTTTATGGATCGGCGCGGCGGTGGCGGGTTCAATTTGAATGCCCAATTTTGCTGACAAACGCACCGCACGCAACATGCGCACGGGGTCTTCACGATAACGCACCAGCGGGTCGCCGATCATGCGCAACACGCCATTTTGGGTGTCGGCATAGCCGCCGTGATAGTCAAAAATTTCTTGCGTCGCGGGGTGATAAAACAGTCCGTTGGCGGTGAAGTCGCGGCGCGCCGCATCTTGCTCTTGATCGCCAAATTCGTTGTCGCGCAACAAGCGTCCATGCGCGTCGGTCTGCGCATCTTCGGCTTCTATCATGCGGCGGAAGGTCGAAACCTCCACCACCTCCTCGCCGAACATCACATGCACTAAACGAAAGCGGCGACCGATGATGCGCGAGCGACGAAACACGCGGCGCACTTGCTCCGGCGTGGCATCAGTTGCCACATCGAAATCCTTAGGCGTTTTCGCCAACAGTAAATCGCGCACCGCGCCACCCACCACATACGCCTGAAAACCTGCGGCTTGCAAACCATCGCAAACTTTATTCGCGCCGTAACTCAAGCTCGTGCGCGCCACGCCATGCACATCAAAGGGAATCACTTGCGCATTGCCGACGGTCTTGGTTTTTGCCGACTTGCGAAATACGCGTTTAAGGAATTTTTTTATCATTAGATTTGCTTTAAGAATCGCGCCAAATAAAACGCGCGATGAAATTGGTTCGCGCGCGGAGCGCGGATTATACACACTCGCATCCTCACTATCGTGGCGCGGCGCACAAACGAAAAACGCGCCTTGCAGCGCGTTCTCTCAATCCCTTAAAAGTTGAACCGTGCAGCTTAGCCTTTCAAACACGAACTCATAAAGGCTTTGCGTTCCGCACCCGCCAAAGCTTTAGTTTTGGCATCCGCATTACACATTTTCATCTTATTTTGTTGCGTCGGAGCAGGGGCAGTAGCACTTGCCGTAGGCTTAGCATCAGCAGGAGCAGCATTGGCTTTCAACACATAATCTTTTTTCAAACACTTGCCCATAAATGCTTTGCGATCCGCGCCCTTCATGCCTTTTGCTTCAACATTGCAACCCTTCATTTTTTCTTGTTGCGCACCCGCAAAAGCAGGGGCTGAAACTATTACAGCAACACTCAAACAAGCCAAGGCGATGATTTTTTTCATGGAATACTCCTAGTGATTAAGTCAAAAAATGTTTGTTCGATTGAGCAAACTTTAGGTCACAAGGCGAAGTGAAAATACTTCCGCTTTACAACGCTGACCGATTTAACGCATGGCAGGAAGTTTGGTTTACAGAAATATAGTGCGGCACTGTGTGCCTGTTAGTTGCTAGTGTTTAGTAAACCGCTGCCCTCACTAGCGACTACACACTACGAGCTAGCAACTAGCCCTTACTTTTATCCCGCTCTATCAAGGCATACGCCGAGTGATTGTGGATAGACTCAAAATTTTCTGATTCCACAATATAAGCATCAACACGTTCGTCGGCGTTCAATACGGCGGCGACATCGCGCACCATGTCTTCGACAAATTTTGGATTGTCGTACGCGCGCTCAGTGACGTATTTTTCATCGGGACGTTTGAGCAAACCAAACAATTCACACGAGGCTTGTTCTTCGGCGATACGCACCACATCTTCAATCCAAACGAAGCGATTAGTGCGCAAGGTCAACGTGACATGCGAGCGTTGATTGTGTGCGCCGCGCTCGGAAATTTTCTTCGAGCAGGGGCACAAACTGGTGACAGGAACGAGCACTTTCATGGTAGTGGTGGCTTTGCCATCAACGATTTCGCCGATGAGCGTGACATCGTAATCGAGCAAACTTTGCACGCCTGAAATCGGTGCAGTTTTGTTCACAAAATACGGGAAACTCATCTCGATATAGCCCGATTGCGCTTCTAAACGCGTCACCATTTCAGACAAAATACTTTCAAATGACTCGACCGAAATTTCGCGTTCATGCTCGTTCAAAATCTCGACAAAGCGCGACATATGCGTGCCTTTGAAATTGTGCGGCAGATGCACGTACATATTAAAAGTGGCGATGGTGTGTTGCACGCCGACGCTTTTATCTTTCACTTTAACGGGATGACGGATGCCTTTAATACCCACGCGATTGATGGCGATATGGCGAGTGTCGTGCGAGCCTTGCACGTCGGGAATAGTAGTGTTGGTAGTCATGGCAGCAGTCCTAAAAATTTTACAGGGGCGGGATTATAGCCAATCCCGACTATTTTACTCAAGTTAGTTGAGCGCGTATGGAGTGCGCAATGCCAACGGCGTTTAAGCCGCAATCCGCCAGCATTTTGACGGGATCGCCTTGTTCGATAAAGCTATCGGGCAAACCCAATTGCAACAGCGGCACAGTCACGCCGTGCGCGCTTAAACACTCCGCCACCGCACTGCCTGCGCCGCCTTGGACGGCATTTTCTTCCACGCTCACCAGCAGCTCGTAGTCACGCGCTAATTGCAGCACCATTGCGTTATCCAACGGTTTGACGAAGCGCATATTCACCACCGTTACGTCTAAATCTTCAGCCGCTTTTAAGCTCGGTGCGAGCATAGCCCCGAACGCCAAAATCGCCACACGTTTACCGCTGCGACGCAGTTCAGCTTTGCCGATTGGCAACGCAACCATCTCATTTTGAACAGCTACGCCCGGCCCCGTGCCGCGCGGATAACGCACCGCACTGGGCGCATTCATTTGCATCGCGGTGTACAACATTTGTCGCGTTTCATTTTCATCGGCGGGCGTCATCACCGTCATGTTGGGCACGCAACGCAGAAAAGTTAAATCAAAACTACCCGCGTGTGTCGCGCCATCCGCGCCCACCAGTCCGCCACGATCTATCGCCAAAATAACGGGCAAATTTTGTATCGCGATGTCATGAATAAGCTGGTCGTAAGCACGTTGCAGAAAGGTCGAATAAATCGCCACGACAGGTTTGTAGCCGTCGCACGCCAAGCCCGCCGCAAAGGTCAAGGCGTGTTGCTCGGCGATGCCGACATCGAAATAACGCGTAGGGAATGTTGCCTCGAAGGCTTGCATGCCAGAGCCTTCGCACATCGCAGGGGTGATGCCGATGACGCGCGCATCCGCCTCAGCCATGTCGCACAGCCATTGCCCAAACACTTGCGTGTAGGTTGGCAGGCTAGCGGCTTTTACCACGATGCCATTGCTGCGATCAAATTTACTCACGCCGTGGTAGAGCAAACAATCTTCTTCCGCCTTGTCGTAGCCACGGCCTTTTTGCGTCACCACATGCAAAAACTGCGGGCCTTTGAGCTTCTTGATATTGCTCAAAGTATCGAGCAACACATTGATGTCGTGGCCATCAATTGGGCCAATGTAATTAAAGCCAAACTGCTCAAACATGGTGCCAGGCGTGACCATGCCTTTGACATGTTCTTCGGCGCGCTTGGCAAATTCGTGGATAGGAGGCATGCCGCGCAACGCCTTTTCACCCGTGCTACGCATCGCCGAATAAAAACGTCCCGACATCAACTTCGCCAAATAATTATTCAGCGCGCCAACGGGTTTGGAAATCGACATATCGTTGTCGTTTAAAATCACCAGCAGATTCGCATCCATCGCACCCGCGCTATTCATTGCCTCAAACGCCATACCACCCGTCATTGCGCCATCGCCAATAATCGCCACCGCACGTCGCTCCGAGCCATCCAGTTGCGCCGCCACAGCCATGCCCAACGCCGCCGAAATCGAGGTGCTGGAATGTCCAGTGCCAAAAGTATCAAACGGACTTTCTTCGCGTTTCGGAAAACCCGCGATGCCGCCCGCCATGCGCAAGGTACTCATTGCGGCGCGCCGACCCGTCAAAATTTTATGAACATAAGTTTGATGACCGACATCCCACACCAGCTTGTCGTCAGGCGTGTTGAACACGGTATGCAGCGCAAGTGTCAGCTCCACCGTGCCCAAATTGGACGACAAATGTCCGCCCGTTTTGCTCACTGATTCAACTAAAAATTCGCGCAACTCCATCGCCAATTGCGGCAACTGCGCACGCTCTAAGCGGCGCAGTTGCTCAGGACTTGTAACGGTGTCTAACAATTTATACATCAGAATTTTCTCAACACAATAAAGTCGGCGAGTTCGCGCAAGCGTTGCGCGCCCGCACCGAATTCGTCCAAACTTTTTATCGCGTCTTGGTGCAATTGCTGCGCCATGTCACGCGCGGCTTTCACGCCCAATAAGCTCACATAAGTCGGCTTGTCGTGGTCAGCATCTTTGCCTGCGGTTTTGCCCAAAGTCACCGTGTCCGCTTCGGTGTCCAGCACGTCATCCACCACTTGAAACGCCAGCCCGACGCATTTACCAAAATGATCTAACTGCGCCAGTTGCGCGGGCGTGGCATTGCCGCATTGCGCGCCCAACACAATCGCCGCGCGAATTAGCGCGCCCGTTTTGTGGATGTGCATCAGCTCTAATTCGGGCAAGCTCAACGCCACGCCCACGCTGGCTAAATCTATCGCTTGCCCACCCGCCATACCGCGCGAACCACTCGCCTGCGCCAATAATTTGAGCATGTCTAATTGCCGCGCCGCGTCGTCGCACAAACGATGTTCCGCCAACAATTGAAACGCTAAAGTTTGCAAACTATCGCCCACCAACAAGGCAGTCGCCTCGTCATATTGGACGTGACAAGTCGGCTTGCCGCGCCGCAACACATCGTCATCCATGCACGGCATATCGTCATGCACCAGCGAGTACGCATGGATGAGCTCAACCGCTGCCGCCGCAATCTGCGCACGCGCAATGTCCGCGCCAAGCAACTCCGCTGCGGCAAACGCCAACAAGGGGCGCACACGTTTGCCGCCATCCAACACGGCGTAACGCATCGCCGCATGTAAACGTTGCGGAGCAATCTCAGCGGCAGGCAACAGCTCGCCCAACACGATTTCAAAGCGGCTTAAATGCGCGGTCGTCCATTGCTGAAAATCTAAGCTCATGCCTTTTGTCCTGTCTCGTTTGGCACCGCAAACTCTTTCAACACGCCGTCTTCCAACACGCGCACTTGTTGCTGCGCATCGTCCAAACGGCTGCGACAAAATGCCAGCAATTCCGCGCCGCGCTTATAAGCGGCCAAGGAGTCTTCCAACGACAATTTGCCGCCTTCCATCTCCCCCACCAGCGCGTCCAACTCCGCCATCGCCGCCTCAAAGCCCTGAGCCTTATGTGTTTTCGCCACCATGATAATTCCCGCGCCAAACAAAGCTGGGCATTCTACCGAAGGCAACAAACTAGGGCGAATTTTTATCTGTCAGATCGCAAGCGGAATGAAGGTGATTATTCTTCCCGCTTCACAGCCAGCCCGTTTTTGGTTAGGATTGCGCCCTAGCAAAAAGCATCCCCCTCTGATTATCTGCACTTTCCCCCTAATTTTTTATAAGCGAGATTTACCATGAGCGAACATATTCATTACGTTACGGATGCGACTTTTGACGCGTCTGTGTTGCAAGCACCGTTGCCAGTGTTGGTTGATTACTGGGCTGAATGGTGTGGCCCTTGCCGCATGATTGGTCCAATCTTGGAAGAAATTTCTAAAGAATATGCAGGTCGTTTGACCGTGGCTAAAGTCAACGTCGATGAAAATCAACAGACTCCTGCGAAGTACGGCATACGCGGCATTCCAACTTTGATGTTGTTCAAAAACGGTAATATCGAAGCCACGAAAGTCGGCGCGTTATCAAAATCGCAACTGACTGCCTTCATCGACAGCCACATTTAATTTTTAATCCTCCCGCACTGCCCCCCGCCGCGTTCCTTGTGAATTCAATATCACCACGCCGGGTTAAGCCTTGCGGGAGTTAGCCTCCCTCAGCCCCACCTCTGAATCACTCCCTTTCTACTTCTCGCGCTTAGCTTATGCACTTATCTGACATCAAATCAAAACACGTTACCGAACTGGTTGAAATGGCTGCTGCCAATCAAATCGAAAATGCCAACCGTATGCGCAAGCAAGATTTGATGTTTGCCTTGCTCAAGAGCGAAGCGAAAAAAGGCGAGGCGATTTTTGGCGATGGCACGCTAGAAATTTTGCCCGACGGTTTCGGCTTTTTACGTTCGCCCGACACGTCTTATTTGGCGGGACCTGATGACATTTATGTCAGCCCCAGCCAAATTCGCCGCTTCAATTTACACACCGGTGATTCGATTGAGGGCGAGATACGCACGCCGAAAGACGGTGAGCGTTATGTGGCATTGGTCAAGGTGGATAAGGTCAACGGCGATGCGCCTGAGAATACTAAAAATAAGATTCTGTTTGAAAACTTAACGCCGTTATTTCCGACTGTGCCATTGAAATTGGAACGTGACATCCGCGCCGAAGAAAATGTCACGGGGCGCATTATCGACATCGTCGCACCAATCGGAAAAGGTCAACGCGGCTCACCTAAATCGGGAAAAACAGTGATGTTGCAACACATCGCGCATTCGATTTCGACCAACAACCCTGATGCGACATTAATCGTATTACTGATTGATGAGCGTCCTGAAGAAGTGACCGAAATGAGTCGCACGGTGCGCGGCGAAGTGGTCGCGTCAACCTTTGATGAACCTGCTACGCGCCATGTGCAAGTCGCCGAAATGGTGTTGGAAAAAGCCAAGCGTTTAGTCGAGCACAAAAAAGATGTGATTATTTTGCTCGACTCGATTACCCGTTTGGCGCGCGCTTACAACACCGTGATTCCTTCATCGGGCAAGGTATTGACGGGCGGTGTGGATGCCAATGCGCTGCATCGTCCTAAGCGTTTTTTCGGTGCGGCACGCAACATCGAAGAAGGC
>JBJORQ010000062.1:0-10342 GCA_046049345.1 Pseudomonadota bacterium
CAAACCGTGTATCAAGTTTTGCGCGAGCTGGGCTTGTAGTTCGTTGATGCTGGCGGTGATGCCTAGGGCGCAGGCTTGGGTGACTTGTAAGCCTTGATAGCCGCAGGGGTTGATGTTGTTGAATGGCGTTAAATCCATATCGACGTTGAACGACAGACCGTGGTAGCAGTAGCCCGTTTTAATTTTCAGTCCGAGCGCGGCAATTTTTGCGCCGTTCACATATACGCCGGGTGCATCGACGCGATTGACCGCTTGAATGCCGTAGTCGGCGAGCAAGGCGATGACGGCGTTTTCCATCACGTTGACCAGTTCGCGCACGCCGATTTTGCAGCGGCGCATATCGAGTAAACAGTAGGCAACGATTTGTCCAGGGCCGTGATAGGTAATTTGTCCGCCTCTATCAATTTTCACCACGGGTATTGCAGTCGGATTGAGCAGGTGTTCTGACAAGCCCGCCAAGCCTTGCGTGTAAGTGGGCGGATGTTGCAGCAGCCAAATCTCGTCGCGTGTATCAGCAGTGCGCGCTGCCGTAAAAGCCTTCATCGCGTCCCAAGTAGTTTGGTAATCGACTAAGCCTAGCGAGTGCACGATAGGCGTGGCGAGGTGCGGAACAGTTGTCTCCGAAGGATTGCTGGCAACGCTGTTCTGGCTAACGGGCATTAAAGAACCATCTTGACCATCGGGTGGTCGCACAGCTCTTGGTACACCGCGTCGAGTTGCACGCGTGAAGTGGCGGTGATGGTGCAGGTCAGGCTGATGTATTTGGCGGTTTTGCTGGCGCGCATTTCCATCGTGGCGGGCGAAAAATTGGGGTCGTGTTTGGTGACGACATCCAACACTGCTTGGGCAAAGCCTGCGTGTTGCTGACCGAAAATTTTCAGCGGAAACTCGCAGGGATAGTCGAGCAGCGCGTCGCTTAATTGTTGCTCGGTGAGTTGTGCCAGCTTGGCTAAATTGGGGGATAGTTTTTTTGTCATAGTCGTTAAAAGGCGCGCATTACGTCGCGCTTAAAAGTTTGATAAAGCGTGTGGAGTTGGGCAAACATCGCCCCCGGTTTGCCGTTAGCTACAGGCACGCCGTCGAGCTGAGTAATGGCTAATACTTCGCGCGTGCTGGAGGTGAGCAACAGCTCGTCGGCGGCGAATAATTCCGCCTTGGCAACGCGGCGTATCTCATGCGCGATGCCGTGTGCGACGGCGATTTCTAACAGGACATCGTAGGTGATACCGGGCAGCATGAGATTATCTTTGGGCGGGGCGATAAGGATATTATTTTTAACCACAAAAATGTTGCTCGCCGCGCCTTCGGTCATAAATTCATCGTCGCGTATCAAGATGCTCTCAGTACAGCCCGCCGCAATCGCTTGCTGGCGCAGCAGCACATTTGGCAACAGCGAAATCGCTTTAATGTCACAGCGCAACCAACGATTATCTACTGCCGTAATGCAGGCTACGCCCTGATTCAATAAGGCTTGCGTGGGTGGCATGAGCGGCTTGCTCATCACTAATACCGTAGGCGAGACAGGTGGCACAGGGAAAGCATGGTCGCGCGGAGCAGCACCGCGTGTGACATGTAAATACAGATATTGGTCGTCCTCGCTATGGCGCGCAATCAGCTCATTCAGAATCGCCGTCCATTCATTTTCCGTATGCGGATTGGGCAATAAGATGCCGTCGCAACTGTGTTGCAAGCGTTGCAAATGTTCAGTGAGGCGAAACGCGCGGCGCGAATAAACGGGGATGACTTCGTACACGCCATCGCCAAACATAAAGCCGCGATCCAGCACTGAAACATAGGCTTCGGCGACAGGTAAAAATTGTCCGTTGAGGTAGAGGGGCATGGCTGTTTAGCTGGGCCAATATTTGAGGATGAGCAAATGGATACTGTCCCAGCCGCGCGCGAACACATTGGCGGCGGAGACATTTTCTAACGGATAAACGGGAAACTCGGCATACGGTTTTCCAGCTAGGCTGAGTTTCATCACGCCGATAGCAACGCTGCTGTCGATAGGTGATAACAGAGGTTGGCGGGTCTCTAGCGTGGCTTTTAGTTTGCTGAGTTGTCCTTTCGGTACGCTTAACCAAATGTCTTGTTTGAAGCCCACTTCAACATTGCTTTGCGTGCCTTTCCAAATGCGTAGTTCAGTAATGACTTGCTCTTTTTTGTACAGCGATACCGCGTCAAAATTTTGAAAACCGTAGTTGATGAGCTGCTGACTTTCGCTGCTGCGCAAGGCATCGCTAGGCGCGCCCAACACTACTGAAATCAAGCGATGCGTGTCGCGCTTCGCCGAACCCACCAAGCAAAAACCAGCGGTTTCGGTGTGTCCTGTTTTCATGCCATCGGCATTCGGATCTAGCCACAATAGGCGATTACGATTGGCTTGCGTGACGTTGTTAAAGGTAAATTCGCGCAAGGCAAACAGCTCATAAAACTGGGGATAGTC
The DNA here is from genome assembly GCA_046049345.1 of Pseudomonadota bacterium. Lineage (GTDB taxonomy): Bacteria > Pseudomonadota > Gammaproteobacteria > Burkholderiales > Gallionellaceae > Gallionella. The sequence continues at coordinate 2,447 of JBJORQ010000062.1, forward strand.
ACGCACGATAGACGCGGCGATTAAAGCCAAATCGTGCGCGCTGCTGTAATGCTGGGCATCGGGCAAACCGACTGGGTTAGTGAAGTGCGTGTTGGCGAGACCTAAGCGTGCGGCCTGTGTATTCATCTGATCGACAAATCCTGCTTCGCTGCCCGCGATGTTTACCGCCAAGGTTATCGCGGCATCGTTACCAGACTGCACAATTAAGCCGCGCAACAAATCCGCCACGCTCACCGACTGCCCGACTTTGAGCAACATGCGCGATTCGCCATTGGCATTGCGCACCGCGCTTTGCGGCACGATTAGTTGGTCGTCTAATTTAATTGTGTCGTGTTCAATCGCATCAAAAGCGAGATACGCCGTCATCAATTTGGTGAGTGAGGCAGGCTCCATGCGCGTGTCGGCGTTTTGTCCCGTCAGCACTTGCCCCGTGCTGTAGTCGTAGAGCAGGTAAGCCTTAGCGGTCAAGCTGGGTGCGGTGGGTAGGGGGGCGGAAAAACTGATACTGGAAAATAACAGACCGAGCAGGGCGAGGAGTTTCATAACGGTGACGGCGAAAAATGAGGCGCGATTATAGAGGAAGTCGCTAAGAGGAAAAGTAGCAAGTGGGACGGCACTGCGTGCCTAAGTGGGAAAACCCGTGCACCGCTCTTCCCACTTACCCTTTAGGCGCAATGCGCCGTTCCACTCTCCACTTTCTTATCTAACCGGCGGCTTATTCAATTTTCTTTGCAGGGTGCGGCGGTGCATATTCAGGGCGCGGGCAGTGGCGGAAATGTTGTCGTCGTGTTCGTGTAGCACGCGCTGAATATGCTCCCAGGTCAGTTCATAAATCGCAGCGGTGGCAAGGGAAATAGCGGCGTTGCTATCCGCGACATGGTCAAATGCGGCAACGATTTCGTCGGCGTTGGCGGGTTTGGCTAAGTAGTGCGTCGCGCCTAATTTAATCGCCTCAATCGCAGTATGAATTGCCGCATAACCCGTCAGCATCACGATGCGCGTATTGGGATCGAGACTGTGCAGCCGCTCGACCAAACTTAAGCCACTCGCGCCGTGCATTTTCAAATCGACCACGGCAAACTCAGGCGGATTCGCTTCTGCCAGCGGCACGGCAGCCTCCACGCTATGCGCCACGCTGACTTGAAAGCCACGCTTGGCTAACGCGCTTTTCAGCACTTTGCAAAAGGTTAAATCGTCATCGACTAACAGTAGCGAAGGCAGCTCATCGCGCGTGATGTTTGCCGCGTTATTCATGGTGAAAAGCTGCTAAGGGCAAACTCAATTCGGTCATCGCACCGCCTTCGACGTGGTTGAACAAGCGTACTTTTCCGCCCAAGCGTTCCACCGTGGCATTGGCTAAAAATAAGCCTAAGCCGCGTCCGTCTTGCTTGGTGGTAAAGAACGCCACGCCCGCATTCTGTAAGGCTTCCGCGCTCAGTCCCGTGCCCTTATCGACGATGCTAAAAATGAACTGTGTGGCGGTGCAACGGCTACTAATTTGAATGCCGTCAGGACTGGCATCGGCGGCGTTGTTGAGTAGATTCATTAGCGCGGCGCGCAAGGTGCTATCGGCGTGGATGTGCGCGTCGCCACTGCCCGCTTGGTAGTGATATTTCGCGCTGGGGCGCAGCAACTGCCACTCGTCTAACACCGCAGCAATCAGCGGCTCGGTGGCTTGCAGGCTAGGCGTATCAACGCTTGCCACGTTACTTAAAATTTTATCGAGGATGCGTTTACAGCCACGCACTTGCTCATTCAGGATGGTTAAGTTGTCCTGCCATTCCCCTTGCGGCTGATTTTGCGCGGCGCGTAATTCATGTTGCATTTCGTTAATCACCACGGCCATGGTCGATAGCGGCGTGCCCATTTCATGCGCTGCCGCAGCGGCTTGCGTCGCCAACGCGACGATACGTTCGTTGCGCAAAATATCTTCACGTGCCCGCGCCAGTTGCTCGTCGCGTTTACGCACCGCGCCCGCCATTTGCGTCACGAAATACGCCACCACCATCGCGCTGATAAAAAAGCCTAACCACATGCCTATGACGTGCGTGGTGAACGCGCTGTCGCTGTTGTGATCGTGATGGCTGTGCGGCAGCGGCACAAAATAAATCATCAGCGTGCTGTAACACGCCAGCGTCAGTGCCGCCATGCCCCATGTATAGCGGGCGGGCAAGGTCGCCGCCGCAATCACCAAGGGCAATAAAAATAACGAGATAAATGGATTGGTCGAACCGCCGCCGTAATACAGCAACACGCTTAAAGCCAACACATCCACCCACAGTTGCGCAAACAGTTCGAGATGCGCGACGGGATACGCGCTGTGTAAACGCAAGCTTGACAGCAGATTAAATACAGTCAGCGCGGCGATGGTGAGCAGCATGGGCTGCCAGTCCAATTGCATATCGAGGAAGTGCCACACGCCCAACAGCGTGAGCAACTGCGCGATGATGGCGATATGGCGTAACAACACGAGGCGACTTAACGGCGTGTTACCGTGGGTGGGAAAGAGCAGCGATTTTTTCATGGCGCGCATTGTAATCGCCGAGTGATTGAGCGGGGTGCGACAAAATGTCGCATTCCTTTTATGAAAAATCTCATCAATAATGCAGCGCGCCTCACAATTATTTAGCCTGCTCCCCCAGATTTTTCTTGCTTCCGTCTCCTCCCAAGAGCGTTAAAGAAATCGCTAAATAACGTGAGGCATTTTTTATTTGGTCAGTTATTGCTAGACACCCAATAATCTATAATCCGCGCCTTCAAAAATCTTTAACCCTCTTTAGGAATCCATCATGCTGAAAAAATTATGCTTAACGCTTGCGACAGTTTTACTGACTTTTAACGCGGCGGCAGGCGAGGTGCAAATCGACAAAGCGCGCGTGCGCGCTACCGCGCCTGGACAGACCACCGCGATGGTTGACTTGCAAATTAACAGTGTGCAAGCGGCGCGTTTAATCAGCGTCAGCACGCCCGCCGCCGCAAGCGTCGAATTGCATCGCATGACGATGGATAACGGCGTGATGAAAATGCGCGAGGTCAAAGAGCTCGCCTTACCTGCGGGACAAGTGGTGGACTTGGGCGAAGCGGGGTTGCACTTGATGTTGATTGGCTTGCAAGCCCCTATCCAAATAGGCACGCCTGTGCCGCTGACCTTGAAAATTCAATTAGCGGATAAAAAAATTATCAGCGTCGCGACCGTTGCAGAAGTTAAACCGCTGGTCGAAATCAAGCCTGATGCGAATATGAATGAGCATCAACATATGCATCATCACTAATCGGTCTCCTACACGCTACCCGCCCCCCAATCCTCTCCTTCCGTGTAAAATCCGCGCCTAATTTTTTGAGGGAAAATCATGCCGTTGACCGCTGCTACTGCCGAACATAAAGCCTTGGTGCTCGCCGAGGCTCTGCCTTACATCCAACGCTTTTTCGATAAAACCATCGTGATTAAATACGGTGGCAATGCCATGACCGATCCTAAATTGCAGGAGAGTTTTGCGCGCGATGTGGTGTTGTTGAAACTGGTCGGTATGAACCCCGTGGTGGTGCATGGTGGCGGGCCGCAAATCAATGAAATGCTCAAGCGCGTCGGCAAGCAGGGCGAGTTTATTCAAGGGATGCGCGTCACCGATGAAGAGACCATGGACGTGGTTGAGATGGTGTTGGGCAAGGTCAATAAAGACATCGTCAATCTCATCAATCGTTATGGCGGCAAAGCGGTCGGGCTGACGGGACAGGATGGCGGCTTTATCCGCGCTGAAAAACTCCTGCTGGAAAGCAACACTGAGCCGGGCAAAATGTTGGACATCGGCTTGGTCGGCGACATCAGCAAAATCGACCCCGCCATCATTACCTTTTTGGATTCAGGTGACTTCATTCCTGTCATCGCGCCGATTGGTGTATCGCCCGATGGCGAGACGCTCAACATCAATGCCGATGTGGTGTCAGGCAAGCTCGCCGAAGTGTTGCACGCCGAAAAATTAGTGCTGCTCACCAACACGCCGGGTGTGTTGGACAAAGACGGCAATCTGCTCACGGGACTTACGCCTAAACAAATTGATGACTTAGTAGCAGACGGCACGTTGTCGGGCGGCATGTTGCCCAAAATCAGTTCGGCACTCGATGCGGCGCGCGGCGGGGTACGTTCAGTGCACATCATCGACGGTCGCGTCCAACACGCGCTGCTGCTAGAAATTCTCACCGACGAAGGGGTCGGTACGCTGATTAAAAGCAAGTAATGCTGTTGTAGGAGCGCATTCATTGCGCGATTAAAACGTGCTGCATCGCGCAATTTTTGCGTTCCCACAGTGGTATCAATGAAAAACAATATGAGCAATCGGCTGTGGATTTTTGATTTAGATAACACTTTGCATGACGCATCGCCGCATATTTTTCCGCATATCAATCGCAGCATGACGGCATATTTGCAGCAGCATTTGCAACTTGATGAAGTGGCAGCAAATGCTTTGCGTATCGACTATTGGCAGCGTTATGGCGCGACGTTGAGCGGCATGATGTTGCATCATCAGACCGAACCAAATCATTTCTTGTGGCATACCCATCAGTTCCCCGAACTCGAAAAAATGGTGTTGCGTGAGCCGCGTTTACGGCAGGTTTTAATGAGTTTGCCGGGGCGCAAAGTGTTGTTCACCAACGCGCCGAAACACTACGCGACAGCAGTGTTGAAGCTGTTGCGCATCGCGGATTTATTCGATGAGGTGATGGCGGTGGAACACACGGGATTTCGCCCTAAGCCGCACACCTTTGGTTTTTTGAAGCTGCTGCAAAAGTATCGTTTGAAAGCGGCGCAATGCGTGATGGTGGAAGATAGTTTGGAGAATTTGCGCACCGCCAGAAAATTGGGGATGCGTACCGTTTGGGTCAATGCAGGCTTGCAAAACGAGGCGTGTGTGGATGCCAAAATAAAAAGCATTTTGCAGTTGCGAGATGCGCTGCACAGAATTTAATTAAGGATAAAAAATGGCGGCAAAACCTGGTGAACGTAAGCTACAAATTCTGCAAACCGTGGCGCATATGTTGGAGCAGCCCAAGGGCGAAAAAATTACCACAGCAGCCTTGGCAGCGAAGTTAGAGCTCTCTGAAGCCGCGCTATATAGGCACTTTTCCAGCAAGGCGCAGATGTTTGAAGGCTTGATTGAATTCATCGAGCAAACCGTGTTTGGTTTGGTGAATAAAATTATTCAGGAAGAAAAAAGCGGCGTGAAGCAGGTCGAGGCGGTGGTGTCGTTGCTGCTTGGTTTTGCGCAAAAAAATCGCGGCATGACGCGCGTGCTAATCGGCGACGCGCTGGTCAATGAAGATGAAAAATTGCAGCTGCGTATCAATCAGTTTTTTGATCGTATCGAAGCAACCTTGAAGCAGTCCTTGCGCATGGCGGCAACACAAGGCGAATTGGGCGCAGCAGTGGATGTGAGCGCGCACGCCAACTTGTTGTTGTGCTTTGTGATTGGGCGTTTGCAGCAGTTCGGCAAGAGTGGTTTTAGTCGCGAACCGTTGGCGATGTTGCCTGCGCAACTGGCGATTTTGTTGAAAAGCTAGTAGCTGGTAGCTTGTAGGAGGCCGACTTGTCGGGCGATAGCTACACCCAAAAACATCGCTCGATAAATCGAGCTCCTACAGTTCAGGATTCAGGACATCCTCTGGTTTTTAATCCCGCATCCTTTCAATCCTCAATCCTCAATCCTATTTCCCTATCGCCAGTAACGCTTGCTCGAACTCTTCTAAAGCCAGCGGTTGGCCGAATAAATGACCTTGGAAATTGTGGCAGCCTTGCGCACTTAACTCGTCGGCTTGTGCTGCCGTTTCAACGCCTTCGGCAAGCAGAGTGAGGCTCATCGTCGCCGCCATGTCGATGATAGATTTGACGATAGCTTGCTCGTAAGTGTCGCTGCTAATTTCAGCGACGCAGGAGGGCGCGATTTTGATTTGGTCGAGCGGCATCCGCTTGAGTTGGGTGAGCGAAGCGTGTCCCGTGCCAAATTCGCTCATCGCAATGCGGATTCCCAATGCTTTCAAATCTTGCAATAAGGCGATGGTGTATTCGAGGTCTTCCAGTGCGATGCTTTCCACTATTTCTAATTGCAAACGTGCGGGATTGATGCCTGATTTTTGTAAGGCGATTTGCACTTGTGCGACGAAGTTTGGTTTGTGTAACTTGGCGGTACTGTTGCCAGACTCGTGCTGAGTCAGTTGCTTGGCGCGGCGTAATTGTTCGGCACTGACGTTCATCGACAAGACTAAATCACGGGTATGAGGGCTGGCTTCCCATTGTTTTAGTTGTACACACGCTTGGTTCAACATCCAGTCAGCGATGTGCAGAATCAAATCGCTTTCTTCAGCCAGGCTAATAAATTGCGCGGGATACATCATGCCTAATTCAGGGTGATGCCAACGCAGCAAGGCAGCAGCACCAATCGCGTGTTGGTTGCGGTCAACTTGCACTTGGTAATACAGCTCTAGTTGATGCTCATTGAGCGCGGCATGGAGTGCATTTTCCAGTTTGCTGTGTGCTTCCAGTGTGTCTTGCACGCCTTCATCGTAGAAGCACACCGTGTTGCGTCCCGCGCGCTTCGCTTGATACATCGCGCTATCCGCGCGTTTGAGAATTTCATCGGCATCCACTTCGCCATGATTAAACAGGGCAACACCGATGCTGGCACTGCCGTGATGAATGTGGTTGGTGAGCGGATAGGGACCACTTAAGGCGAGGCAAACTTTCTCGGCAATGATGCCCGCTTGCTCGGAGGCGGTTTCGTAATCGCCGCGTAAGTCGTTCAAAATCACCACAAACTCATCGCCGCCTAAGCGTGCCACCACATCACTGGCGCGCACATTGGCGCGTAAGCGTTGCGCCACTTCAACCAATAACAAGTCACCTTGCGCATGACCTTTGCTGTCGTTGAGTGATTTGAAATTATCTAAATCAAGAAAAATAACGCCACCGTAATGCCCCGTTTCTTTGGAGTGATGGAGTGCCTGATTCAAACGATCTTGGAACATACGACGATTCGGTAAACCGGTTAACGTATCGGAATACGCCAGTTGATAAATCACCGCATCGGCATCGCGTTTAACAGTATTGAGCTCTTGCAAAGAACTGCGAATGCGATCAATCAGCAACAATAATTTGGCGACTAAAGCGACCAACACGGCCATCACAGTGCGTTGTATATCCAGCCGTAAGTCATGGATTTCTTGTTGTTGCTGAGCACTGGCGAGTGCTTGTAAAGAGGTTTGGGTGGTGATGCTTTCTGCGCGCAAAGAATCGAGTTCGGTACTTAACCAACGGTCGATACCGCGTACATTTTTATCGACTTCAAAAGCATAGTCACGGTTTTCACTTAAGGGAAAACGCGTCAAAAATTCACGGTAAATCACACCGAGTTGCTGATGTGCCTCTATCGCTAAATCAACTTTTTCGGCGAAGCTCAGGCGTGCCAAATTGCGTTGTTCGATGGCGTGTAACTGTTCGTAGGATTGACCGTTGTAGGCACTGGGGGTGGCGAGTTCGCGGCGTATTTGCTCGATTTTTGGTTGAGTACGCAAGTCGTTTTGTAGCGCGAGTAACTTTTTGTTGACGATGGCTTCGCTGCGCTCAAACCCCGCCCAGTATTTTTTGTACAGCTCGGCATCGTTGCCGCGTAACAAAATGTCTTTCCATTCTTGCACTTGGGTTTTGAATTCGATTTGGATTTCCGCGAGGTATTGGCTTTGATCTAACAGCGCGAGCAGATGCGCGTCGTGTGATTGTTCGGTTCGTTCTAGTTTTTCGACTTGGGCATTTATGTTGAGCAAGCCCCACACGGTAAAAATAGCGAGTGTGGCGATGAGCAGTAGCAACCAAAAATGCTGATGACTGGCTTGCGCTTTAAGGGCTTT
>JBJORQ010000063.1:0-10308 GCA_046049345.1 Pseudomonadota bacterium
GGAAAAAATCGGTGAACTCAAACGCATCAGCGCGCCGATTTCCACACACTTGGAAATGACCGAAATTTGTGACCGTGTATTACGCGCGCAAGGGCCAGCGATTCTGTTTGAAAACGTAGTCGGACACACCATGCCAGTGTTGGCAAATTTGTTCGGCACGCCGCGCCGCGTGGCGTTAGGCATGGGCGAAGACGATGTCAGTGCGTTGCGTGAAGTCGGTAAATTACTTGCGTTTTTGAAAGAGCCTGAACCACCCAAAGGACTCAAAGACGCGTGGGGAAAATGGCCAGTGTTGAAACAAGTTTTGACTATGTCGCCCAAGGTTCTGAGTAGCGCGCCGTGCCAAGATATTGTCTGGGAAGGCGACGCGGTTGATTTGACCAAACTACCCATCCAACATTGCTGGCCGGGTGACGTAGCCCCCTTGATTACGTGGGGCTTGGTGGTGACACGGGGCCCTGCTAAAACGCGGCAAAATCTGGGCATTTATCGCCAGCAGGTATTGGGTAAAAACAAAGTCATTATGCGTTGGTTGGCGCATCGCGGCGGTGCTTTGGATTTTCGCGAGCATTGCGAAAAACATCCCGGCAAACCGTTTCCAATTTCCGTCGTGATTGGCGCAGATCCCGCCACGATTTTGGGCGCGGTCACGCCCGTGCCAGATTCATTATCCGAGTACCAATTCGCCGGATTATTGCGCGGCAGCAAAACCGAACTGGTGAAATGTATCGGCAGCGATTTGCAAGTTCCCGCCTCCGCCGAAATCGTGCTGGAAGGCGTGATTCATCCGGGCGAAATGGCTCTGGAAGGACCGTATGGCGACCACACCGGTTACTACAACGAACAGGATAAATTTCCAGTGTTCACTATCGAGCGCGTGACGATGCGCCGCGACCCGATTTATCACTCGACTTACACGGGTAAGCCACCCGACGAACCCGCGATGTTGGGCGTGGCACTGAACGAAGTGTTCGTGCCGTTGCTGCAAAAACAATTCCCCGAAATCGCCGATTTTTATTTGCCACCAGAAGGCTGCTCGTATCGCATGGCGGTGGTCAGTATCAAAAAACAATATCCTGGTCACGCCAAGCGCGTGATGTTTGGCATCTGGAGTTTTCTGCGCCAGTTTATGTACACCAAATTTATTATCGTGGTCGATGACGACATCAATGTGCGCGATTGGACGGAAGTGATGTGGGCGATTACCACGCGCATGGATCCCGTGCGCGACACTTTACTGGTGGAAAATACGCCCATCGATTATCTCGATTTTGCCTCGCCCGTAAGCGGTTTGGGCGGCAAAATGGGCATGGATGCGACCAATAAATTCCCTGGCGAAACCCAACGCGAATGGGGTACGCCTATTGTCATGGACGAAACTACCAAAGCACGCGTGGACTCAATTTGGGATGAGTTGGGACTGTAGTTTTTGCAATACGAGAACGCAAAAAAGCCAGCATCAAGCTGGCTTTTTTATGACGACAATTTAGTTCTAGTTAGAACGAAAGTTTTACGCCTACGTTAAAACCTTGATCCAAAGTTTGCGTACCTAATACTTTCAGATTGAAATCTATCTTGCGATACGCAACATAAACTTGCGCTTGCGGAATCATCTCGTATTCGGCGCGCACGGTGGTTTCTAGGTAACGATCCGCCTGTCCAAAGGTGATGATGCTAGGCGACAAATACAGCTCGCCTGCGATACCAAAACGACGTTCCGTAGGGGGCGAATAACGCACCATGCCACCGATTGCCAATGCTGATGCACTCAGTTTAGCGGGCGTAACGCGTGCCGCTAAAGCCTTGACACCCACGCCCGCACTCACACCTGGCGCATTACCGCCGATGTCGTCTTTCACCAAAATACCGATGTCCGCCATCACGTTGTTAGGTTGCGAATACAGTCCGCCAAAATGAAATTCAGATTTACCCAAATTCGTGCCGCCCATCGCCGCTTTGTATTGCAACTGCGCAGCCGTATCGCGCAAGTTAATGTCAATCGCATCAGCATTCGCTAACGCGCTGCCCGCCAATAAAGAAACCGCCAAAATTCCGCGTAAAACCATGATTAAAACTCCTGAATAGTTACTAAAAGAAAGACTAAAGAATTTGCAACGCGGTACATAGACAGCTCATTGCTTAAGAGTTCCCGAAGCCGTTGCAAAACGCCGCGCACTTTACCAGCATTCCATTGAGAGACAAGCTCCGCTGCGTGTCCGCAGGACTAGCAGAATGTAAAAAACCGCAACGCGTGCGGCTTTTTAGTCATGCGACAGCTCAAATAAAGTTAAAACTTGTAGTTTGCACCTACCGTCAAACCACCAAAGTTGTTGTAGTTCAGGTCAGCATCAAACTGTGGGGTCAACGCGTAACGCACGCCGCCGACAAAGTAGATGCCGCCTGAATTTGCTGCTGTTCCATTGAAGTTACCCGTTGGGCCACTTAATGTCGCGCTCAAAGTCATCAAGCCTAAGCCTGCATACGGTTTGATTTTTTTATCGGCTAATTTCATAGCTGAACTAAAGTCATAAATTGCCGCTGCACCAAAGCCTGTGTAGCTATATTTATAACCACCAAAATAGGTTGGTGACGAATAGTTTTTATAAATGACTTGTGCCGCCAACGGCGCGTTATTCGCTAACTTGGAAATGTCGAACTCTGCTTGCAAACCCAATACCCCACCTAGATCCAAACCTAAATTCACCCCCACGTTATTTCCAGCCGCAACAGCCGCACTCGACATCACAACCGACAACACAGATAGTGCAATTATTTTTTTCATTTTTATTTCCTTCCGATAAAACACTGTCAGACCACAGTGAACGCGACTATAGCCGACCCGCGCGCATCCGTACCATCAATAATTTTTCTCTAACCAAGCAATCAGCGCGTCTTGCGCCGCTTGACCTTGTGCGGCGCGCGGATGATTGATGATAAACACCATCAGCCAGTGCTTGCCACTTTGCGCATCAACATAACCCGCGATGGACTTCACTCCGTCTAACGTGCCCGTTTTGAGATGCGCGTGTCCAGTTAATTCGCAATTCTTGAAGCGTTTTTTGACCGTGCCGTCTATGCCCAAAATCGGCAGCGAGGCTTGCAGTTCAGCGGAGTAAGGACTGTTCGCGGCATATTGCAAAACCTGCGCTAAATGCTCTGCTGAGATGCGCTCACGGCGCGACAGCCCTGCGCCATTTTCTAACACTAACTCAGCGAAAAATAAGCTGTGTTTAGCTAACCATTGCTGTACAAAAACTGCGCTGCGCTGCGGGCTAGCGGCAACCCCATCTTGTCCTGACAAGGTTAAAAATAAATGCCGCGCCATGATGTTGTTGGAAAATTTATTGATGTCACGAATGACTTCAGCAACGGGCGTAGAAGTGTGTATAGAGAAAGGCTGCGCATCAAGCGGCGCAGTGCCTGAGTGCACTTTGCCTTGCAAAGTGCCACCTAACTCTTGCCACAAAGCGGCGAACGCGGCGTAGAAGTATTGCTCATGCGGCAGCAGCGAAAAATACTCTTCAACCTCGCCACACTCGGCGGCAATTTCGCCTTGCAACACAATCACGCGCCCCTCTAAATGCGCGCTGTACGCGTCATTCGGATGACAGGCTAATTTCGTCGAAGTGCGTACACGATTTTGTACCGTGTAGCCCTCCAACAGCGGCTCTAGCAAGGCAGTGGTGGCAGCGCCATTCGGAATCAAGCGTAAATGCAGCGCGTTAAAATTGAGCAACAACGCGTTAGGGCCGACGTTGTAAGCGCGGGTGGGATCGTTATCAAACTCAGCAGGATCGTGTGTCAGCGGCGCAAAATAAGTCGTGTCCAACACCAGGTCGCCGCGAATTTCACGCAAGCCGCGCTGACGCAATTCCAACAGCCACAACCAAAACTGTTCGATGGTGAGCTTAGGGTCACCATAACCTTTGAACACCAGATTGCCTTGCAAAATACCGTTGTCCAATTTGCCCTCTAAATACGCTTCGGTCTTCCAACGATAAGCGGGCGTAAGACTGTCCAGCGCGCTGGTGGTAGTGAGCAACTTCATGGTGGAAGCGGGATTCATGGCGCGCGTGCCATTGATATTCAGTAGCGGGATAGCGGCGTTTTGTTCTTGCACCCAGATCCCAACACTATTGACGGGAATGCCCGCGCGCTTGAGCGCGTCTTGCACCGTTTCGGGTAAATTTTGTGCGGCGGCTGGCGCGGCGAGGCTGCTCAATAACAGCACGGTGGCGAGAATTTTTTTCATTATTTTTAGCTGAGTTGCTGCACGAGATACAAAGTTTTGGCGATCAGAAAATCTATTTCAGATTCGCTAATCACATATGGCGGCATAAAATAAATCGTATTACCAATAGGACGTAATAACAGCTCGTTGTCCAAGGCTAGGCGATGACAACGCTGAGCAAAATCTTGGTGCGGGCTGACCACTTCAAACGCCCAAATCATGCCCGTGTTACGCCAATTTTTAACCGCAGCATGGGCGCGCAACGCGACAGCCGCCTGTTGCAAATACGCCGTCGTGGCGCGATTTTTTGCAATTACATCGTCTTGCGCAAAAATATCCAAAGTCGCTAACGCGGCACGACATGCCAAAGGATTGCCCGTATAGGAATGCGAGTGCAAAAAACCACGCGCGGTGTCATCGGCATAAAATGCTGCGTAAATTTTGTCGGTCGTCATCACCACCGACAGCGGCAAATAGCCACCCGTAATGCCTTTCGATAAACACAAAAAATCGGGCGTAATACTGGCTTGTTCACACGCGAATAAACTCCCCGTGCGTCCCATTCCCACCGCAATTTCATCGGCAATTAAATGCACGCCATATTGCGTACACAAGGCGCGCGCACGACTTAAATAAACGGGGTGATACATAGACATGCCCGCCGCCCCTTGCACCAGCGGCTCGACAATCAACGCAGCAAGCTGGTGATGATTTTGCTGCAAATGTAATTCCAATGCGTCGGCGCAACGCAAGGCAAATTGCTCGGCAGTTTCGCCCTCTGCGGCATCGCGACTATCGGGGCTGACCACGGTGGCTTGCTGACGTATCAACGCGCCATAGGCATCGCGAAAAATAGCCACATCGGTGACCGACAACGCGCCCAAGGTCTCGCCGTGGTAACTATTTTTGAGGCTGATGAATTGGGTTTTGCTCGGCTGATTTTGATTGCGCCAAAAATGCGCACTCATTTTCAAAGCGATTTCGATTGCTGATGCGCCGTCCGAACCGTAGCTGGAATGCCCCAAACCTTTGGGAGCTAAGTCGCGCAGACGTTCGGATAATTGCACCACGGGCTCATGGGTAAAGCCTGCCAACATAACGTGTTCCAGCGTATTTAATTGCTCAATTAAAGCCGCATTGATGCGCGCGTTGTTGTGCCCAAACAAATTCACCCACCAGGAACTCACTGCATCCAAATAGCGTTTGCCGTCATAGTCGTACAACCACACGCCCTTGCCGCGCGCGATAGGCAACAAGGGGAATTGTTCGTAATGTTTCATTTGTGAACAAGGGTGCCAAACGGCGGAAAGACTGCGCGCGATAAGCTCTGAGTTGCTAGTGTGAGATAAATTCATAGCCTGAAATGATAACGGCTTTATGCGCCTTACACACTGATTTCATTCAGGCTAAAGCATCACTGAACAGTATGAATCTTGATTAAGAGTGAGGGCTTTTGCTTTGAGTATCGGGCTAGTTGTGGCATCCTGCGCGCCTTAAAATTTTTGCATCCGCTGAAGAAAGCCTCCTATGAAACGTGTTGATGATTTCCGCTTACGCTTTGGTAAAAAAGAAGTTGTGCCCATTATTATTGGCGGCATGGGGGTGGATATTTCCACTGCTGAACTGGCGCTGGAAATCTCGCGCCTAGGCGGAATTGGGCATATTTCAGATGCCATGTTACCGACCGTTACCGACCGTCGCTACAAAACCAAATTCGTTAGCGAAAAACAAAAACAATACAAACTCAATATCGAAATTGCCGACAAATCCATCGTGCAATTTGACCTCGCGCAAGTCGCCGAAGCGACCCGTTTGCATGTACAAACTACGATGGAAGCCAAACGCGGCGACGGCCTGATTTTCGTCAACTGCATGGAAAAACTGACCATGAATTCGCCACGCGAAACCTTGCGCGTACGACTCAATGGCGCGTTAGATGCTGGCATTGATGGCATTACGTTAAGTGCAGGACTGCACCTAGGTTCGTTTGAGTTGATGAAAGACAACGCGCGTTTTCGCGATGCCAAATTAGGCATTATCGTGTCATCACTACGCGCTTTAATTTTGTTCCTGCGCAAGACCGCGCGCCTGGAGCGATTGCCTGACTTCATCGTGGTTGAAGGCCCTTTAGCCGGAGGGCATTTAGGCTTCGGCATGGATTGGGCACAATACGATTTGCACACCATCATCGCGGAAATTGTGGCGCATCTTAAAGCTGAAAAAATTGACATTCCCGTGATTGCCGCTGGCGGTGTTTTCACGGGTAGCGATGCGGTGAGCTTCTTAGAAGCGGGCTGCGCAGGCGTGCAAGTGGCGACGCGTTTCACTGTCGCCAAAGAGTGCGGTATTCCAGCCAAAATCCAGCAAGAGTATTTCCGCGCCACTGAAGACATGATGGAGGTCAACACGACTTCGCCCACGGGTTATCCGATGCGCATGATTAGCACTAGCCCGTCAATTGGCGCAGGCATCCGTCCGAACTGCGAGGCGTATGGTTATTTGCTGGATGCGAGTGGTAGTTGCGATTACATCAAGGCATACAACGAACAAGTCGCCTTACATCCCGATGCGAAAAAAGTTTCGGTGATGGAAAAAACTTGCTTGTGTACACACATGCGCAACTACGATTGCTGGACATGCGGTCATTACACTTATCGCCTCAAAGACACGACCCATCGCAATGCTGATGGCAGTTATCAAAGCCTTAGTGCCGAACACATTTTCAAAGATTATCAATTCAGCACCGACAATAAAATCGCCTTGCCTGAATTGCTTTAGGTCACTCAACTCAGTGCGCGGCTCTTATACCAAGCGTATAAGAGCCGCTCTGCTATTGAACTCACACAGCATTGGGAAAAAACCGCTCACGCGGGTATAATGTCGCGCTTTCCGCGTCCGCACGCACCACAGGATCAATCATGGCAACCCCAAAAGATAAGAAAAAAGTAGATAAAAAGCACCTGACTCCCTTGCAGCCAGCGGTCGATCCACAGCTCGATTTAGAAGCTCGCCGCACGCGTCTAAAAGCCTTGATTGTGCTGGGCAAAGAACGGGGTTATTTGACCTACGCGGAAATCAACGATCACCTGCCTGACATGCTCGAAGCCGAGCAAATCGAGGGCGTGGCCAGCATGATTAATGACATGGGCATCAAGGTGTTTGATGTCGCCCCCGATGCGGAAGCCATGATCATGACCGATGCCGCACCTGCGGTAGCCGACGAGGATGCCGCCGCCGAAGCCGAAGCTGCGCTCACGACCGTCGATTCAGAGTTTGGTCGTACCACCGATCCTGTGCGGATGTATATGCGCGAAATGGGCACGGTAGATTTGCTCACGCGCGAAAAAGAAATTGAAATCGCCAAGCGCATCGAAGATGGCTTGAAACATATGATTCAAGCTATTTCCGCTTGCCCTGCCACCATTGCCGAAATCTTGGCGTTAGCTGGCAAAATTGAACGTAATGAACTCAAAGCCGATGACTTAATTGATGGATTTGTTGATCGCGAAGCGGAGGCCGCCGAAGCCTTAGCGGCGGCCAATGCCGAAGCGGCGGCTCAAGCTGCCGCACATGAAGGTGAAGCCGAAGAGTCTGAAGAAGTCGCTGAAGAGGAGGAAGTCGATGAAGCTGCGAATGCGGCAGCAGCAGCGGCTAACCTTGCACAACTACGCGCCGATGCCTTAGAGCGTTTTGCTGAAATTGCTACGCAATTTAGCAAAATGGGTAAAGCCTATGAAAAATATGGTTACCGCAGTAAGCAATATGACAAGTGCCAATTAGAAATCTCTGATTCTTTGATGAATTTCCGCTTCGCAGCGAAGCAAGTGGATGCCTTGTGCGACACCATGCGTGGCTTAGTTGAAGAAGTGCGCCGCTCAGAACGCGCGATTCAAGATCTTTGCGTGAACAAAGCCAAAATGCCACGTCCGCACTTCATCAAAGTGTTTCCTGGTAACGAAATCAATTTGCTGTGGGTAAAAGAAGAGCTCAAAACCAGCAAGCCTTATAGCGACACTTTGGCTCACCTTGAGTTTGCCATCGTTGAACAACAGCAACATTTATTGCGCCTACAAGAACGCGTTGGGATTCCCATCAAAGACTTGAAGGAAATCAATAAACAGATGACCAATGGCGAAGCGCGCGCGCGTCGTGCCAAGCGCGACATGATTGAGGCCAACTTGCGTCTGGTGATTTCGATTGCTAAAAAATATACCAATCGCGGTCTGCAATTTTTGGATTTAATTCAAGAAGGCAACATCGGCTTGATGAAAGCCGTGGACAAGTTTGAATATCGTCGCGGCTACAAATTTTCGACCTACGCAACTTGGTGGATACGACAAGCCATCACACGTTCGATTGCCGATCAAGCGCGCACCATCCGTATTCCTGTGCACATGATCGAGACCATCAACAAGATGAATCGTATCTCGCGTCAAATTTTACAAGAAACAGGTCTAGAGCCTGATGTTGCAGAGTTAGCCATCAAGATGGAAATGTCCGAAGACAAAATTCACAAAATTTTGAAGATCGCCAAAGAGCCCATCTCAATGGAAACCCCAGTCGGTGACGATGCAGACTCCAGCTTGGGCGACTTTATTGAAGATGCCAACACTACGGTGCCCGTCGATGCGGCGGTATATGGCAGCTTGCGTGGCGCGACATCCGATATTTTAGATAGCCTCACGCCACGCGAAGCTAAGGTTTTGCGGATGCGTTTTGGTATCGAAATGAACACCGATCACACCCTAGAAGAAGTCGGAAAACAGTTCGATGTCACGCGCGAACGTATCCGCCAAATCGAAGCCAAAGCCTTGCGTAAATTGCGCCACCCTTCACGCTCCGAAAAGCTTAAAAGCTTCTTGGATAGCGAAAAATAATCAGTATTACAGTTTCGGGTCTGTAGCTCAGCTGGTTAGAGCAGAGGACTCATAATCCTTTGGTCGTCGGTTCAAGTCCGACCGGACCCACCAATATTAAACCCACTAACTCAATAGGTTAGTGGGTTTTTCTTTTGCATTTCTCCATGCACATAGACACCGCCAGCTTGATAAAGTACAGTTTCGGTACAGTCATCAGTTTTGAGAGGCATCATGGCAACGGTCAAAAAGACACCTTCTGGCACTTGGAAGGCACTTATTCGCAAAGCAGGTTTCCCAGCTACTTCGAAAACATTTCGCACTAAACGTGATGCGGAAGACTGGTCGCGTCGTACTGAAGATGAAATGGTGCGCGGCGTTTTCATTCAACGTGCTCCAGCAGAGCGACTCACTATCGAAAATGCACTGGATCGCTATCTGAAGGAAGTATCTATAACAAAGAGCATATTTACTCAGCGTGGTGAAACTTCAAAATCCAAACAATTGAAAGCGGAGTTGGGTAAGTACTCTCTCGCGGCTATCACACCTGATCTTGTTGCGGGGTATCGTGATAAACGCTTGGAAGCTGGCAAGAAACCTAACACTGTGCGACTTGAGCTTGCATTGCTAGGACATTTGTTCACGGTTGCGATGCAGGAGTGGGGCATTGGCCTTGCCTACAATCCTGTCGCTAATATCAGGAAGCCAAGCCCCGGTGAAGGCAGAGATCGCCGACTCACTTCAGCAGAAGAGATAAAACTCATTGAAGCTGTTTCAGGACACAGCAACCCCATGCTGGGTTGGATCGTTCGCGCAGCTCTAGCCACAGGTATGCGCTCGAATGAAATAGTGACTTTAAGACGCGCTCAGGTAGATTTAAGTCGGCGTGTCATCCGATTAACTAAAACAAAAAATGGTAGCGAACGGACTGTACCGATGACCTTGGAAGCGCGGGCAATCTTTGAGGCGGCATTGGCTAATCCTGTTCGTCCAATCGACTGTGATTTGATATTTTTTGGTGAGCCAGGTAAGGATAAGAAAATGCGCAAGCCTTACGCATTCAACAAGGCTTTTGGGATAATCAAAAAGGACCTTGATCTTACTGATTTGCATTTCCATGACCTACGACACGAGGCAGTTAGTCGTCTTGTGGAAGCTGGGCTGAGCGACCAGAAAGTTTCAGCGATTTCTGGCCATAAAAGTATGCAGATGCTGAAGAGG
>JBJORQ010000064.1:0-10161 GCA_046049345.1 Pseudomonadota bacterium
TTTTGCCGACTGGCTGTTAATGGTCGGAGTTGCGACAGTTAAAAGCGCGTTAGAAACGCATCCAGAATTAACCCTTGGTGATTTGGTGATGATGCAATATCGCACCTCAGATTACCACTAGATAAAGTTGTCCATATATCCATAGCCCAAAGCCCTGCGCGCGTGGCGCACGCCACGCACAGGCGCGCAGGGGCGCAAAGCGCGGTTGTGGGTATGTGGTCAACTTTTTATCTTGACACTACATTTTTATTTCAGTTATAGTATTGGACATAGAAACCCCGAGTGGGTGGGCGACACTGCATGTGATTTCGCTCGGCGTGGATTCGGCACAAGACCGCACGACCTTAAATCTTTTTTTATTGATTTGGGTTGCTGCGGTTTTTTAATTTGTGGCAGCCCTCAACCATTGGAGGCTGACATATGTCGGATAATTATTTACCCATAACAAACACTTCAAATAGAATGAGCGGCGACCGTGCGGCATCAGCCGTGCGAGGACGGTCGGGCGGCGCGCATTCCCCCCATGTAGTAATACGGGGGGAAACATTACCCCCTAAAAATCCAGTCTTGCACGCAGCGCACATCGACTGGCTAGCCTTTACCTTAACACCGCCCCAAGAAGTCGCAGAAGCACCTATAAATTGGCTGCTTCCACAATTGTTTTCATTACTCAATATCCCGCCTGTCAGTTGCGTATCAACAGGCAAAGGTTGGAACGGTTACACCACCCGCGTGAATCTTGGCGAAAACTCCGAATATGGTCTGATTGCCTACGGTGGGGAGAAACAGCGCGGCACGATTCATGTTGAATTGAACGCTACTGCTTGCGCGCATGTTGTTGATTGGCAGATAGTTCAACAATGGGGTGAAACATCAGGCGCAAAAATCACCCGTGTTGACTTGGCGCATGATGACTTGAAGGCGGATATTGTCAGCATCGCCATTGCCCGTGCTTGGTACGATGCGGGGGAGTTCACCAACAGCGGCAGACCACCTGACGCACACCTTATCGACGATATGGGCAGCGGTAAAGGTAAAACCCTTTACATTGGCGCACGTTCAAACGGAAAAATGCTGCGCGTTTATGAAAAAGGGCGTCAATTGGGCGATGTTTCTAGTCCGTGGGTTCGTGTTGAATTGGAGTTGCGCAACAAGAGCCGCATTTTGCCGTGGGATATTTTAACGTCCCCATCTACTTATCTTGCTGGCGGTTATCCTTGCTTGGCGTACTTGTCCACGGTGCAAGATAAAATTCGCACCATCACTACATCTGTACAAATTACGCTCGGCTCAATTTTGCGTTACCTCTCCACAGTGGGGGGAAAGTCCATCAATGTTTTGTTGCAGGCAAATGGCGGCGATGCGTTCGCACTTGTCAATGCAATCAAGCGTGACGGTATTCCTAGACGGCTGGTTAATTACGCCGATTTCTTGCCTAGTATCTTTTATGGTGCTGAGGTGATGACGTGAACCTATACCCAAAACCAATTCAGCTAGAGAGGACGGAACGTAGTTCCTCTCTCGCCGATTCTGGCTCAATATTTCGCTCGTTGACTATCGAACAAGCTGCCGAATTTTTGCACCTTCACCCTGTCACGCTGCAACGCATGGCAAGGCGTGGTGACGTTCCAGCATCCAAGCTCGGCAAGCGGTGGATATTCTTAGAAATTGACCTTGTGGCAACGCTTCGCGCACAATACCCCTCGCGGGTGATGCAGGGCGAACATGAGGAGGTAAAAAAATGTCGCTCTACAAACGCAAAGATTCTTCCGTCTATTGGGTCAAGTTATCACACAGCGGAAAAGTCATACAAAGAAGCACTGGGACTGCCGATAAGGTAGCGGCTCAGGAGTACCACGACAAGTTGAAATCATCATTGTGGGAGCAGGAACGGCTAGGCGTTAAGCCTCGTTATTCTTGGCAGCAAGCGGCGGGGCGTTGGATTGAAGAAACCAATCATAAAGCCACCCATCATCAGGATGTCGCCAAGCTCAAATGGTTACATTCAATCTTGGGTGAGTTGATGCTTGATGAAGTTACGCTGGATGTGATTGCGCGTATCAAGGACGCACGGCTTAAAGTAGCGGGCAAGTCCACCGCCAACCGATTTTTGGCACTGGTTCGGTCTATTCTTAAGCGTGCGGTTGAGGAATGGGATTGGCTCGAAAAAGCACCAAAGGTAAAGCTCTTTAAAGAATCAGTAGGTCGTGTCCGTTTTATCACACCAGAGCAGGTGCAAGCCTTATTGCTGGAGTTACCATTACACCAGCAAGACATGGTGGTGTTTGCATTGCAAACAGGCTTGCGTCAAGCCAACGTGATTAAGTTGGAGTGGGGGCAGATCAACTTGGGACAAGCGCATATGTGGGTTAATGCGGCGCAATCCAAAAACCGTAAGCCGATTTCTGTGCCACTGAATCGCGAGGCTTTAGCGGTTTTACATCGGCAACATGGCAAACATGCAGAGCGAGTTTTTACTTTTGCAGGTAAGCCGATTGGCAATGCCAATACTCGCGCATGGCGTAGTGCATTGAAACGTGCTGGCATTGAAGATTTCCGCTGGCATGATTTACGGCACACATGGGCGAGTTGGCACAGGATGAACGGAACGCCCACGCATGAGTTGCAGCAACTAGGTGGATGGAAGACGGGGCAGATGGTGGAGCGTTACGCACATCTTGCGCCTGAACACTTAGCGACGGCGGCAGCGCGATTGGATGGGTTAATGATTGGTTACGATTTGGCTACGGCTGCCAATAAATAAAAAAGCCCTGCATCGCTGCAAGGCTTATCTTATTTGGCTCCCCGACCTGGATTCGAACCAGGGACCTGCGGATTAACAGTCCGTCGCTCTACCGACTGAGCTATCAGGGAATGAAGAGGTGCGCACTATAGAGATATAGTGCCAATTGGTCAACAACCTTTCGTGTTTTTTAAAAATTAAGTTGTTTGGATGGGATTGAATATGGCGAGTGAAAGCACGACAGAAAAATGACGGGTAAGTTATCATTATGGGTGTTCTACGCAAGGCACTAATGCTGCTAAAATTATGTGAAATAGTGAGGTGGTTAAGAGCTTGGCGTGGCTGTTAAGATAGATTTTTTGAGCTTCTTGGAAAGCATAATCATGAATACTAAAACTATATTTGTTCTCACTAGTAAGGGTAAAGACGAGGTTGAGCATAAAACATCGCTGTTGTTTGGCGATATGAAACGCGCTTTGTCCATGGTGGATGGTAATGCTAACTTTGGGGACTTGAGTAAACGAGCCGCGCCAAGTTTGCGCAGTGTTTTGTCGGAGTTGTTTCAAGAGCTTATAACAGGTGGATTTATTGAAGATAAGTCTAAGGTTGGCCTAGGGGCAAAAATTAAAGCTCCTAAACCGCTGGGCTTTATAGAAAATAGCCAAGGAATGTCTAGTGAGCTAGATTTCACAACTATTATGCGAGCTCCTACTGCTGAGGACATGCTGGTTGAAGCTGCAAAAATTCAGGCAGCAAAAGAGCTCGCCGATACACAACAAAAGCAACTAGCCAGTTTGGCAAAAGCTGTACAAGAGGCGGCTGATGTAAAAGTGCGTGCCGAGTCGGAGCAGCGTGCGAAAGAGCAGGCTGAGGCGGCCCGGGTGAAGGCTGAGCAAGAAGCGAAGCAGCGTTTAGAACAGGAAGCGCGTGCGAAACAAGCGGCTGACGCGGCAAAATTAAAAGCAGAGCAAGAACTTGCGCGGGCAAAACAAGAAGCCGAACTAGCGAAACAAAAAGCGGAGGCAGAAGCCCGCGCCCGTGCCGAGTCGGAGCAGCGTGCGAAAGAGCAGGCTGAGGCGGCCCGGGTGAAAGCTGAACAAGAAGCTATTCGTTTAAAGCTGCAGCTTGAGGCTCAGGAAGTCGCGATTCGTTTAGCCGCTGAGCAGCAAGCCTCCCATAATCGTGCTGTTGCCTTGTTGCTTGCTCAGCAACAGCAATCAACATTACAGGAAATGACTCTGCAACAAGAAGCTAAGGTGCGTGAGGAGGAGCAAACGCGAATTAAGCAACATGCTTTATCTGCTATGAGTAGTCAGTTACGGAACGCCACTTCTGAAGTTGTTGATAGCCATGCGTCCACCATCACGCTAGCTGCAATAGATTTATCTGCTTTAAGTGTCGAGCCTGTCGTTGCAGCGGAGGAGGCATCTGTACAGCGTGCTGCAGAGCTGGTTGCACAAGAGAAGCAAGCGGCACGCACTGCGGAGTTGGAAGAGCAAAAAGAGCAGGAAATGCGGCTCCTTGAACAGCAGGAAGCGCAAGTTACGGCAGCTAAAAAACTTGCGGAGCAACAGTTGGCGCAAGCTCAAAGTGTTGAGGCCGCTGATGCTAAAAAATTAGCAGATGTGCAAGCTAGAGCTTGGGCTGAGGCTGAGCAAAAAGCGGTTAGTACCGCGCAATCACATGCTGATGCAAGCATTGCCCTTCATAGTGCGTCCCACTCCATTCATGTCGCGCGACCACCGCGCACGCCTTTGCCTTGGCGTGGTGTGGCAATAACGCTGTTGGTGTTATTGTTCATGGCTATCTGGTTGGTGCCGATGGTGATGCCGTTACAGGATTACGTTGTGAAGCTTGAAAGTCAGTTAAGTGCGAAACTGCAACAGCCCGTCCATATTGGTACGATGTCCGCCCGTTTATTACCTAGTCCCCGCCTAGTATTGAATGAGATCTATGTGGGTGAAGTCAAACAAGTTAAAGCGCAAAGGGTCGTTCTGAATGTCGGCTTTGCTGCATTGTTTAGTGATATCAAACGCATTGATAGTGTGGAATTACAAGAGGCCGAGTTAAATGTTTCAGGCCTGTTGGTGGTATCTGCTTGGTTCGAGAAGTTGGCGCAAGACGCACAGTATCCGATTACGCGCATTGTGTTTGAGCGCGCTAAATTTAGTACTCCTAGCCTACAGTTCGATGATTTTATGGGAGAAATGACGTTTAGCCCCGCTGGGAGTTTCGCCAGCGTAAGTTTGCACGCTAATGCTGGGAAATATGCGCTGACTGTGGTGCGCAATGAAAGTAAGTTAGATGCGACAGTCAGTGTGCATGGCAGTGCTTTACCTTTATTACCTAATTGGGTGTTTGATGATTTAACGGCTAAAGGTGAGTTGAGCAGCAATGGTTTTGTTGTGAATGATTTAGATGCGCGTATTGCGGGCGGATCCTTGCAAGGTTCGGCTAAATTAGATTGGAGTAATGGTTGGAGTGCGCAAGGCTCATTGACGGCAAAGTCGCTGGCTTTGGCGAGTTTTAGTAAGCTACTAGAAGGCGATATGAGTGGTGTCGCACGTTTCAAAATGCAGGCAAATAGCTTAGATAAATTTGCTGATAGCGCAATTTTTGACGGTAATTTCAGCGCGAAAAAAGGGGTGATTAGCGGGGCTGATATTATTGAAACAGCACGTTTGCGCAGTAAAGAAAATGTACCTGGCGGGCGTACGCATTTTGATGAAATGAATGGTAATTTGAATTATGTCAACAATGTTTATCATTTCAAACAAATCAAAATTAAGGCTGGAATGTTGAGTGCTAATGCTTCGGCTGATATTGTTAACCGTCAATTGACAGGGCGAGTGGGCGCAAGCTTGTCAATACAAGAAGGTTTAAGTGCGGTCGAGTTGCAACTGAGTGGCAATATCGACACACCGAACTTGCGTGCAGGGCGGTAGTTAAGCTCGAGTTGAAACGGCGTGTTGATTACGGCGTTGTACTTAACAGTAAGCGTAAAAAAGCGGCATCGAATTATTCGATACCGCTTTTTTTATTGCCTTGCCTTACAAATTTAAGCGAGAGCTTTAGCCATGCGCTCCAATGCGCCGCTCAGATTTTCCATTGAGGTGGCGAAGGACAGGCGAATATATCCTTCTGAGCCGAAGGCGGAGCCAGGAACAACCGCCACGCCAGCTTCGATGAGCAAATATTCGGATAAAGCGATGTCGGTCGCAGCAGCAATCGTGCCGCGTTGATGCAGCTTGGCAATCACGCCGCGCATATCGGGGAAGGCGTAAAACGCGCCGCCTGCCATCAAGCATTTCACGCCGCCGATTTTATTTAGCGAATTAACCACAAATACATGGCGTTCGCGGAAGGCTTTAATCATTGGTGCTAAACAGTTTTGATCGCCGTTTAGCGCGGCTTCAGCAGCCACTTGTGAAATTGAAGTGGGGTTGGAGGTGCTTTGCGATTGCACATTTTCCATCGCGGTGATGATGTTTTCCGCGCCCGCCGCGTAACCGATGCGCCAGCCTGTCATCGCATACGCTTTGGACACGCCGTTCAGCACCATGGTGCGCTCATATAAATCAGGACAAGCATCGAGAATGTTGACGAATTTGCCATCGACTAGCGCGATGTGTTCGTACATATCATCGGTGGCAATCAAAATGTTGGGATGTTGGCGCAACACTGCGCCCAATGCCTGCAAGTCTGCCAGCGTATAAACCGCGCCTGATGGATTGCTCGGACTATTGATTACGACCAGTTTGGTGCGCGACGTAATCGCAGCGGTGAGTTGCGCCGGCGTGAGCTTAAAGCCTTGCGCAATGTCGGCTTGCACGATGACAGGCTTGCCTTCGGCGATGATCACGATGTCTGGATAGGACACCCAATACGGTGCAGTGATGATGACTTCGTCGCCTGGATTGATGACCGCTAGCGCAAGATTAAAAAAGCTCTGCTTGCCGCCGCACGATACTAAAATTTGTTTCGCGGTGTAGTTCAACCCATTGTCGCGCTTGAGTTTAGCGATGACAGCTTGTTTCAAACTCGGTGTGCCACCGACAGCGGTGTATTTGGTAAAACCCTTGTTAATCGCAGCAATCGCGGCATCTTTAATATGCTGCGGCGTGTCGAAATCAGGCTCGCCCGTGCCCAGCCCAATGATGTCGCGGCCTTCCGCTTTAAGTTTTGCCGCACGCGCAGCAACAGCAAGAGTAGGGGACGGTTTAATGGCTTGTACGCGTTTGGACAGTTCCAAGTTAGTTTCCTTCAGGTCAGTTAATTGGGGCGTGCGTGTTAAAATTCACGGCTAAAATTTGCCGCGAATTATACCCGTGATTAAAACCTTCCCCAATAGCCCTTACCGATTACATCAACCTTTTGAACCCGCAGGCGACCAGCCCACGGCGATTGCGCAGTTGGTCGAAGGGATTAACGACGGCTTGTCGTTTCAAACTTTGTTGGGGGTAACGGGTTCGGGCAAAACTTACACCATGGCGAATGTTATCGCGCGCGTGGGCCGTCCTGCCATGGTGATGGCACCAAACAAAACTTTAGCGGCGCAGTTGTATGCCGAGATGCGCGAGTTTTTCCCTGAAAATGCGGTCGAGTATTTCGTCTCGTATTACGACTATTACCAGCCCGAAGCGTATGTGCCATCGCGCGATGTGTTTATCGAAAAAGATTCCAGCATCAACGAGCAAATCGAGCAGATGCGCTTGTCGGCGACCAAGGCGATGTTAGAGCGCGAGGATTGCATTATCGTCGCTACCGTTTCGGCGATTTACGGTATCGGCGACCCAGTCGATTATCACGGCATGATTTTGCATTTGCGCCAAAACGAAAACATGCACCAGCGCGATGTGATTAAGCGCCTGATTGAAATGCAATACGAGCGCAACGATGTGGATTTCTCGCGCGGTAAATTTCGTGTGCGCGGGGATGTGATTGACGTGTTTCCCGCCGAGAGCAACGAGCTGGCGGTGCGCATTACGTTGTTCGATGACGAGGTCGAAACCCTGTCGCTATTCGATCCGCTGACAGGGCATTTACTGCAAAAAGTGCCGCGCTATACTGTTTATCCCTCCAGTCATTACGTTACGCCGCGCAGCACCGTTTTGGCTGCGATTGAAACCATCAAAGTCGAGCTCGCCGAACGCATCGCGTTTTACCAAAGCGAAAATAAATTGGTCGAGGCGCAGCGTATCGAACAGCGCACCCGCCACGATTTGGAAATGCTCAATGAGATTGGCTTTACCAAAGGCATCGAGAATTATTCGCGGCATTTATCGGGTCGTCCTGCGGGCGCGCCGCCGCCGACGTTGCTGGATTATTTGCCGCCTGACGCGCTGTTATTTTTGGACGAAAGCCATGTGATGATTCCGCAAGTTGGCGGCATGTACAAAGGCGATCGGGCGCGTAAAGAAAACTTGGTCAACTACGGATTTCGCTTGCCGTCGGCGATGGATAACCGCCCGCTGCGCTTTGATGAGTTTGAAAAAATGATGCGTCAAAGCGTGTTCGTGTCTGCCACGCCCGCTGTGTACGAAGCTGAACACGCGGGGCAAGTGGTCGAGCAAGTGGTGCGTCCGACAGGGCTGGTTGATCCGATTATCGAAGTACGTCCCGCCATCAATCAAGTGGACGATTTGATGTCCGAAATTACTCTGCGCATCAAGGCGGGCGAGCGCGTGCTGGTGACGACTTTAACTAAACGCATGTCGGAAGATTTGACCGATTATTTGTCCGAACATGGCATCAAAGTGCGCTATTTGCACTCCGACATCGAAACCGTCGAGCGCGTCGAAATCATTCGCGATTTGCGTTTAGGCATGTTCGATGTGCTGATTGGCATTAACTTATTACGCGAAGGTTTGGATATCCCTGAGGTGTCGCTGGTCGCGATACTGGATGCCGACAAAGAAGGCTTTTTGCGCTCCGAACGTTCGCTGATACAAACCATCGGTCGCGCTGCGCGGCACTTAAACGGCAAGGCGATTTTGTATGGCGACAAAATCACCAACTCGATGAAACGCGCGATTGATGAGACCGACCGCCGCCGCACCAAGCAAGTCGCGCACAATTTAGCGCACGGTATTACGCCCGTCGGCGTGCAAAAACGCATTAAAGATATTATTGATGGCGTGTATCAAATCGACGATGAACGCAGCCAACTGAAAGCTGCGCAGACGCAGGCCAAGTATTTGGCGATGAGCGCGAAAGACATTTCCAAAGAAGTCACGCGCTTAGAAAAAGAGATGCTGAAAGCCGCGAAGAACTTAGAGTTTGAAGTTGCCACCGAGCTGCGCGATCAGCTTAAAAAATTACGCGAAAGCGTGTTGTTGTCGCCGCTGTAAAAAGGGAAAAAGATGAATTTAACCGAAACTGAAATTTCTACCGCGCTGGTGTACGAGGGCGACTTTATTCAAGTACATAAAGACACGGTGCGCTTGCCTGATGGTGCTGCGGCGACGCGCGAATACATTAAACATCCTGGCGCAGTGGCAATTTTGGCGTTGTTGGATAACGGAAAACTGGTGATGGAACGGCAATATCGTTATCCGCCGCAACGCGAATTTATCGAGTTACCTGCGGGAAAAATTGATGACGGTGAAGACATATTGGCGACCGCGCAGCGCGAGCTGTTAGAGGAAACGGGCTACGTTGCCAACGAGTGGACACACCTCGCCACGGTTTGGCCGTGTATCGGTTACGCCGATGAACGCATGGAATACTTTTTCGCCACGGGGCTCACACTTAAAGAACGCAAACTAGACGAAGGCGAATTTTTAGAAGTGTTTGAGTTGTCTTTAAGTGATGCGCTGGACTGGGTGCGTTTAGGCAAAATCAACGAAAGCAAAACCATCGTGGGCTTGTTCTGGTTAGAAAAGTATTTGAGTGGCTGGAAAGATATAGACAAGTAACCGTTTACGTTGCAATAAAAAAGCCAGACCGATGTCTGGCTTTTTTATGGGTAACGCTTCATTAAGGATGCCCGCTTAGCGGCGCATCGAATCAAAAAACTCGTTGTTATTTTTAGTCGCTTTGACTTTGTCCAACAAGAACTCCATCGCTTCTAATTCGTCCATTGGGTAGAGCAGTTTGCGTAGCAGCCAAATGCGTTGCAGTACATCGGGTTTAATGAGCAATTCTTCTTTACGCGTGCCTGAGCGATTCACGTTAATCGCAGGGTAAATACGCTTCTCCGCCATGCGACGGTCGAGGTGAATTTCCATATTGCCCGTGCCTTTGAACTCCTCGTAAATCACGTCATCCATGCGCGACCCTGTATCAACCAACGCTGTGGCGATAATGGTTAGCGAGCCGCCTTCTTCGATGTTGCGTGCCGCACCGAAAAAACGCTTAGGACGATGCAGCGCATTGGCATCCACACCGCCCGTCAATACCTTGCCCGATGAAGGAAT
>JBJORQ010000065.1:0-14224 GCA_046049345.1 Pseudomonadota bacterium
GAGCAACTGTCTGAAGACTTGCTGCAAACCTTCAATCAAGTGCAGCTGATAGACAAATATGACGTGTACCAGCACCTGATGAGCTACTGGTCGGACATCATGCAGGACGATGCCTACCTGATTGCGGCTGACGGCTGGCAAGCGGGAAACGACGCGGCGAATGGGTTAATACCACCCTCACTCATCATTGCGCGTTACTTTGCCACTGAGCGTGAAGCGATTGAGCAACTCGAAACTGCGCGCGATGCCATTAGCCGCAGCATGGAAGAGCTGGACGAAGAGCACGGCGGCGAAGAGGGTTTGCTGGCGGAAGCCAAGAACGACAAGGGCAAATTAACCCGCGCCACTGTTGCGGCACGCCTCAAAGACATCAAACTGGATGTAGATGCCGCTGACGAAGGCAAGCAGCTCAACGCCTACCTCGCTCTCATCGAGCAAGAATCCACCGCCAGCAAAAAGGTGAAGGACGCGCAGAAGCTGCTGGATGCGAAAGTCGCCGCGCAATACGCCCAACTCACGATTGCCGAGATTCAAACTTTGGTAGTGGACGACAAGTGGCTCACCACATTGGCAGCCGATGTACAGACCGAACTCGACCGCGTATCACAAGCATTGACCGGACGCATCAAGCAGCTTGCCGAACGCTACGCCGAACCGTTGCCGCAACTCGCAAACGATGTTGCCGCACTGAACGCAAAGGTTGAAGCACACCTGAAACAGATGGGGTTTATTTAAGAAATGAGCAAAAATTTTAATAAGATAGTTTCTTATTAAAGGGGAGCGAATCATGGCAAAAGACAAAAAATCGACTATCAGCGTGCTGGGAACACCGATTAGCATCCTGTCTCAACAGGAGGATGATTACATCTCTCTGACTGATATGCTAAAGGCAAAAGACGGCGATTTTTTTATCTCGGATTGGTTGAGAAACCGCAATACAGTTGAATTTCTCGGAATATGGGAGCGCGTTCACAATCCAAATTTTAATTATGGCGAATTCGCCATAATTAAAAGCCAAGCGGGTTTGAATAGCTACAAAATCAGCGTTAAAGAATGGGTTGCCAAAACTAATGCCGTCGGGCTTAGAGCAACAACAGGAAGATACGGCGGGACTTACGCTCACAAAGACATAGCCTTTGAATTTGGCATGTGGATTAGCCCCGAATTCAAAATTTACCTCATCAAAGAATTTCAGCGTCTCAAGGAAGATGAAAGCCGTCGCCTGTCGCTGGATTGGAATCTCAACCGCACCCTCGCCAAACTCAACTATCGTATCCATACCGATGCCATCAAGGCACGCCTTATTCCTGCCGCCATTACCCCGGCACAAGCAGGTTTGGTGTATGCCAGCGAGGCGGATGTGCTCAATGTCGCCCTGTTCGGACAAACCGCCAAACAGTGGCGCGATGCGAACCCTGCGCAAGAGGGCAATATGCGCGACCACGCCACCATTGAGCAATTACTGGTGCTGGCGAATATCGAAGGCATGAATGCTGAATTTATCCGCATGGGGTTGGTGCAAGGCGAACGGCTAATTCGACTGAATGAAATCGCCATCCGTCAGCTTCAGCTGCTGACACAGCAGGGCGGATTCAATGCCATAGGGAGTATCAATGATCAACACGAATAAACTCATCCGCAACTCCACCGCCGAGTTTTTGATGTTCACCAGTCAGGCGGGTGAAGACAGTATCGAAGTACGCGTTGAAGATGAAACGGTGTGGCTCACGCAAAAGATGCTGTCGCAGCTGTTTGATGTCAATGTGCGTACCATCAGCGAGCATCTGCAAACCATCTTTGCCAGCGAAGAATTGCTTGAAAATTCAGTTGTCCGGAATTTCCGGAATACTGCCGTCGATGGTAAGCAATACAACACCAATTTTTACAATCTCGATGCCATTATCGCCATCGGCTACCGCGTCAATTCCAAACGTGCCACTCAATTTCGCCAGTGGGCCACTCAGGTACTCAAGCAGTTCGCCATCAAAGGGTTTGTGCTGGATAAAAAGCGTCTGGAAAACGGCAGCTATTTGGGTAAAGACTACTTTGAACAACTGCTGGCTGAAATCAGGGAAATACGCCTTAGCGAGCGCAAGTTCTATCAGAAGATTACCGATATTTATGCCACCAGCCTTGATTACAACAAGGACGCGGTGACCACCAAAGCCTTTTTTGCCAAGGTGCAAAACAAGCTGCACTACGCCATTCACGGACACACCGCCGCCGAATTGATCGTTGAACGTGCCAACAGGCAGCAGCCGCACATGGGTTTGAGCAGTTGGGCTAATGCCCCCGAAGGTAAAATCCTCAAGACCGATGTCGTGGTGGCGAAAAATTACCTGTCTCAGTCAGAGCTGGAGTCTCTAGGGCGTATCGTCAACGCCTATCTTGATTTGGCCGAGGAACGCGCCAAACGCAATATCCCGATGACCATGCAGGACTGGGCGAAGCGCCTTGACCTGTTTCTGGAGTTTGATGACCGTGCCGTTTTGCAGGATGCCGGAAAAGTCACCGCCGAAATCGCCCGTGCGCACGCCGAAAGTGAGTTTGAGCTATACCGTATCGTACAAGATCGCTTGTTTGAATCGGACTTTGATAAGCTGCTGAGCGGTCAGCAAGCAGATGACGACAAGGAGTAGTTGACTATGACGACAATCAAACCGCTGCCATTAGACCAAGACATCGAGACCAAGGCGGTGCTGAAGAAACTCGCCCGTGCGCATCAGGCTCTGGCTGAGTTGAAGGGTGTGGTTGCCAGCATCCCCAACCAGAGCATACTCATCAGCACCCTGTCATTGCAGGAAGCGAAAGACAGTTCCGCGATTGAAAACATCATCACCACCCATGACGATCTGTACCGCAGCGACAGCGCGACACGGCAGTTTGTCACCGTGGCGGCGAAAGAGGTACATAACTATGCCACCGCCCTGCGTAACGGCTTCGAGCAGGTCAAGCGCACCGGACTGCTCACTAATAACGACATACTGGAAATTCAAGCAAGTATTGAGGAGAGTCGCGCCGGATTCCGCAAGCTGCCCGGCACTGCGCTGAAAAATGACCTGACTGGCGCAACCGTTTACACGCCGCCACAACATCCCGATGAAATCATCGCACTGATGAGCAATCTGGAACGCTTCATCAATGAAGATGCGTTGTGCGACTGGGACGTACTCACCAAAATGGCGGTCATCCATCACCAGTTTGAAAGCATTCATCCCTTCTATGACGGCAACGGCAGAACCGGGCGCATCATCAATATCCTGTACTTGGTGCAGCATGACTTGCTGGGCAGTCCGGTGCTATACCTGAGCCGCTACATCAACCAGAATAAGGCCGATTACTACCGCCTGCTGCAAGCTACCCGCGACACGGGCAACTGGGAAGACTGGCTGCTGTATATGTTGGACAGCGTGGAGCAAACCTCACGTCAAACCACGGCCTTGATTACCGGCATCGTGTCTCTGATGCAGCGACACAAGGATAAGCTGCGCAGCGAACTTCCCAAAATTTACAGTCAAGACCTGCTCAACAACTTGTTCCGTCACCCGTACACCAAGATTGAGTTTGTGATGGACGAGTTACAAGTGATACGCCAGACCGCAGCGCGTTATCTCGATGAAGTGGTCGCGCTAGGCCTGCTGACCAAGCATAAGCTGGGCAAGGAAAATTACTACCTAAACGATGAACTGTACGCGTTGCTGGCAAACGTCAACGTGCGTCCGGATGTGCAAGCATGAAACGCGGAATGCGTTACCAAAATGCGTATTTCACTAACACGACATCTGCAACGTGTTACCAAAACACCAATTTAACTAACACGTCATCAATAACGTGTAACCAAAACAGCGGTTTTGTGTGCATGACAGATACCTCGGGAGCGCAACGATGACTGCCATGAATCGTCTTCCAAACGGGTACAGGCAGACCGAGGTCGGGGTGATTCCAGTGAATTGGGAGGTTCGCGCAATCGGTGAGTTATGTGAATACCAAAATGGAACTTCGCTTGAGCATCTTTTCAATCATGTAGATGGATTGAAAGTAATATCCATTGGAAATTACTCCACATCTGGCGGCTATATCGACAACGGTGTTTACATAAATCTTAAACACCGAAAAAATGTTGAGAAGTTTCTCCTGCGGCGAAATGACCTAACGATGTCAATGAATGATAAAACAGCTGTTGGGGCAATTATTGGACGGGTTCTGTTAATCGCGCATGACGATACGTTTGTATTTAATCAACGAACAATGCGATTAAGACCTAAGCTGAATGTGTCACCGGCTTATTTACATCACGCCATAAATGCCGACCGCGCTCATAGTGCTATTGTTGGTTTGGCAAAACCGGGAACTCAGATTTATGTCAATACGGATGATGTTATTGACTTAAGGCTACCAACCCCACCCCTCCCCGAGCAACGCGCCATCGCTACCGCGCTATCCGATGTGGATGCACTGCTTGCCGCACAGGACAAGCTCATCGCCAAGAAGCGCGACATCAAACAAGCCGTCATGCAGCAACTCCTCACCGGCAAACAACGCCTGCCTGGGTTTAGCGGGGAGTGGGAGGTGAATCGGTTGGGAGATGTGGTTGAAATCAGAAAGGGGCAACTAATCACCGAAAAGGATGCAATCGCCGGAAATGTTCCAGTTATTGCCGGAGGCAAAAAACCGGCCTATTACCATAACAAGCCTAATCGGACTGGCAAAACAATTACAGTGAGCGCATCGGGAGCCAGTGCAGGTTATGTTGCCTTTTTTGATTTACCGATTTTTGCATCAGACTGCTCTACTATTGGGGAAGGTTCCTCCTACTCGATTGAGTTTATTTACTTCCAGCTACAGCTAAAACAGGAAGTGATTTACAAAGCTCAAACTGGTGGAGCGCAACCGCACATACATTCATGCAGTGGACTTAATGCCGCTCGAAGTTGGCAATCCCAGCATGGCAGAGCAAACCGCCATCGCCGCCATCCTCTCCGACATGGATGCCGACCTCGCCGCGCTGGAACAGCAACGCGATAAAACCCGCGCGCTCAAGCAAGGCATGATGCAGGAGCTACTCACCGGAAGGATACGGCTGGTATGAGCGGGCATGGCGGATGCACTGCGTTTATCCACCCTACATTAAAGAGGGCGCGAGTGGATAAGTGCCATAAAAAAATGAGGGTAGTGGTAGGGTGGATAAGCAAAGCGCATCCACCGTGCGTGGCAAACAAGGTGGGAGCGATCTTTAAGGTGGATGCGTTGCACATAAGGTGGATGCGCTTTGCTTATCCGCCCTACGTTTTTGGGGGGTAGCATGAAAGAAAATCAAAGCATCGAATGGAAGCAAGCTTGGCGCGATGAGTATCTGAAGTGGATCTGCGGCTTTGCCAATGCGCAGGGTGGTACGTTGATCATCGGCAAGAACGACAAGGGTGAGGTGCTGGGCATCGCCCATGCGGCGAAGTTGCTGGAGGATATTCCCAACAAAGTGCGGGATATTTTGGGCATGGTTGTTCCTGTGAATTTACACAGCGAAGACGGGCGCGACTGGCTGGAAATTGTGGTGGAGGCTTACCCCAGCCCGATTAGTTATAAGGGCGAGTATCACTATCGCAGCGGCAGCACCAAGCAGGAGTTGAAGGGCGCGGCGTTGGATAAGTTTTTGCTACGCAAGCTCGGCAAAAATTGGGATGGCGTGCCTGTACCTTATGTCCGCATCGCTGATTTGGATGAGAAGGCTCTGGCGTATTTTCGCAAGCAGGCGTTGAAGAGTGAGCGTCTGTCGCCTGAGGTGTTGGATGAACCGAATCCGTCCTTGCTGGATAAATTGCATTTGCTAGATGGCGGTTATTTGAAGCGCGCCACGGTGTTGTTGTTTCATCCTGATGCAGAGCGATTTGTCACGGGTGCGTATATCAAGACGGGCTATTTCGGACTGAATGATGCCGACTTGCGTTACCAAGATGAAATTCATGGGGACTTATTTCATCAGGTTAACCAGACGATTGAGGTATTAAAAGCCAAGTATCTGAAAGCCTTAATTAGTTACGAGGGCTTGTCGCGTCTGGAAACCTGGCCTGTGCCGATGTCGGCGTTGCGTGAGGCGGTGTTAAATACGGTAGTGCATAAAGACTATGCCAGTGCGATTCCGATTCAGATTAGCGTTTACCCAGATAAGTTGATGATTTGGAATGCGGGGGCATTGCCTGAAAATTGGCAACTCGCCGATTTGCTCGGTAAGCACAGCTCTAAACCCGCCAACCCTGAGATTGCCAATGCCTTTTTTCGAGCGGGCTTAATTGAATCTTGGGGGCGGGGTATTGAGCGCATTGTGCAGGCTTGCCGTGCTGAGGCAATGCCCGAACCCGAATGGAAATTAGAAACTAATGGCTTGTGGACGATTTTCCACTTCCCCAAAGTCTATGTTCAAGGCACTTCCACCGAAGTTATTGAGTCACAGCCAGAGTCACAGCCAGAGTCACAGCCAGAGTCAATGGAGCTGCGGGTGCTCGGCTTGTTGAGCAAGGGGGCATTATCCAAGTCGGAAATTTCCAGCGCACTGGGACAAAAAGAGATTTCTGGTCATTTGAATCAGGTGATACGTGTGTTGT
Source organism: Pseudomonadota bacterium (assembly GCA_046049345.1). GTDB lineage: Bacteria > Pseudomonadota > Gammaproteobacteria > Burkholderiales > Gallionellaceae > Gallionella. The sequence goes on from JBJORQ010000065.1 coordinate 6,600, forward strand.
TGAACGCGCAAACTTTGGAATACACGATTCCCGATAAACCTAATAGTCGCTTACAACAATATCGGTTGACTGAGAAAGCTAAGCTGCTATTGGCAACATCACGCAAAGGAAGCCAGCAATGAGCAACGTCGGTCAAATCGAAAAAGCCACGCAGCAGCGCGTGGTAAAGCTGTTCCAAGAAAAATTAGGCTACGACTATCTGGGCGATTGGAGTGCGCGGGCGGACAACCGCAATATCGACGCTGCGCTGGCGCGGCGTTTTTTGCAGCAGCAAGGCTACGACGCTGCGCTGGTTACGAAAGCTTTGCATCAATTGGACAAGGTGGCGGGCGACCAAAGTCGGAGCCTGTATGACACCAATAAAGCCACCTACGAGTTGCTGCGCTACGGCGTGAAGGTGAAAGCGGAGATAGGCGAAAACACCCAAACGGTGTGGCTGATAGATTGGAAAAATCCGCTCAATAATCACTTCGCGATTGCTGAGGAAGTGACCGTTAAAGGCGCGGATGCGCAGGCGCACACTAAGCGTCCCGATGTGGTGATTTATGTGAACGGTATCGCGTTGGGGGTGTTGGAGCTGAAGCGTTCTACCGTGTCGGTGGCGGAAGGGATACGCCAAAATCTGGACAATCAGAAGAAGGTGTTTATCCAGCCTTTTTTTACCACGATGCAACTGGTGATGGCGGGTAACGATACCGAAGGGGTGCGCTACGGCACGATAGAGACCAAGGCAAAATACTATCTGACCTGGAAGCAAGACAGCGACATCGAAAATCTGCTCGACCGTCACCTCACCCAACTGTGCGAAAAGACGCACTTCCTCGAAAACATCCACGACTTCATCGTGTTCGATGCGGGCACAAAAAAGCTCTGTCGGCACAATCAATACTTCGGCGTAAAAGCGGCACAAGCGCATGTAAAACGTCGTGAAGGCGGCATCATCTGGCACACCCAAGGCAGCGGCAAAAGTTTAACGATGGTGTGGCTAGCAAAGTGGCTGCGCGAAAACGTCAAGGATGCGCGCGTGGTCATCATCACCGACCGCACCGAGCTGGACGAACAAATCGAGCGGGTGTTCAAAGGCGTGGATGAGGACATCTATCGCACCCAAAGCGGAGCGGATTTGATTGCCAAACTCAACGCGACTAACCCTTGGCTGATTGCTTCGCTGATTCATAAATTCGTCGGCAAAGAAGAAGGCGAGTCACTGGTCGATATTGGCGCGTTTATCGCAGAAATGCAGCGCGGCCTGCCTGCCGACTTCAAAGCGCGTGGCGATATTTATGTGTTTGTCGATGAGTGCCACCGCACCCAAAGCGGCGAACTGCACAAGGCGATGAAAGCCATTTTGCCCAACGCGCTGTTTATTGGTTTTACCGGTACGCCGCTGCTCAAAGCTGACAAACAGAAGAGCATCGAGATTTTTGGGCGTTACATTCATACCTATAAATTTGACGAGGCAGTGCGCGACAAGGTGGTGTTGGACTTGCGCTATGAAGCACGCGACATCGACCAGAACATCACTTCGCCCGCCAAAATCGACCAGTGGTTTGATGCCAAAACGCGCGGGCTGAACGACATCGCGCTGACGCAGCTCAAGCAAAAATGGGGCAGCATGCAGAAGGTGCTCAGTTCCAAATCGCGCCTAGAAAAAATCGTCGCCGACATCCTGATGGACATGGAAACCAAAGATCGCCTGCAAAGTGGTCGCGGCAACGCCATGCTGGTGACCAGCAGCATTTATGAAGCGTGCAAGTGTTACGAGCTGTTTGAGCAACAAGGTGAACTGAAAGGTAAGTGCGCCATCGTTACCTCTTATGCGCCGTCGCCCGCCGACCTCAAGGGTGAAGAGACCGGCGAAGGGCTGACCGAAAAACTACGCAAGCACGCCATTTACGAACGGATGCTGGCGGGTCAGTCGGCGGAAGATTTCGAGAAAGCAGTGAAGCAGAAATTCATCACCCAACCCGGTCAAATGAAGCTGCTCATCGTGGTGGATAAGCTGCTCACGGGTTTTGATGCGCCCTCGGCGACGTATCTCTACATCGACAAACAGATGCGCGACCACGGACTATTTCAGGCGATTTGCCGCGTCAATCGGCTCGACGGCGACGACAAAGAATACGGCTACATCGTCGATTACAAAGACTTGTTCAAAAGCCTAGGCACCGCGATTGACGATTACACCTCCGGCGCGCTGGACGGCTACGACAAGGAGGACGTGGCGGGCTTGCTGGTTGACCGTTTAGAAACGGCGCGGGAACGTCTGGAAGAAGCGCGGGAAGCCATTAAAGCCTTATGCGAAGCCGTGGCAACGCCACAAGATACCGCCGCTTATCTGCGCTATTTTTGCGCGGCGGACACTGCCGATAAAACCCAGCTCAAGCTGAATGAGTCTAAGCGCATCACCTTGTACAAACTCACCGTGGCACTGATACGCGCCTATGCCGACATCGCCAACGAGATGAGCGAGGCGGGCTACAGCGCGGCGCAGTCCGACACAATCAAACAGGAAGTTGATCATTTCGAGAAGGTGCGCGCAGAAGTCAAAATGGCGAGCGGCGATTACATTGATTTGAAAATGTACGAGCCTGCCATGCGGCATTTGATCGACACCTACCTGCGTGCAGAAGATAGCGAAAAAATTTCCGCGTTCGATGACATCAATCTGGTGCAGCTCATCGTCGAACGTGGCGCGGATGCCGTGAAAAATTTGCCCAAAGGCATACGCGAAAATCAAGCAGCGGTTGCCGAGACCATCGAAAACAACTTGCGCCGCGTCATCATCGACGAGCAGCCTATCAATCCCAAGTATTACGAAAAGATGTCTGAGTTGCTGGATGGCTTGATAAAACAGCGTAGAGATAAAGCCTTGGATTATGAAAAGTATTTGACGCAGTTGATGGCGTTGGCAGCCCAAGTGCAGCAGCCTGCTGGCGGGGCGAACTATCCCAGCATGATGAACAGTGCGGCGCGGCGCGCGTTGTACGACAACCTAGGCTGCGATGCAGAGCTTGCGCTGGCGGTGGATTACGCCGTGTTGAACAGCAAGCGCGATGATTGGCGCGGTCATGTGCTGAAACAAAAAGAAGTACGCTATGCGGTGAAGCGGGTGTTGGACGACGATGCCTTAGCCGAGACCATTTTTGAGTTGGTCAAAAATCAGCATGAGTATTAAAAAAAGCAATCTTGTAGGGTGGATAAGCGCAGCGTATCCACCTTTTACGCGGAACACATGGTGGATGCGCTGTCGCTTATCCACCCTACCTTGGGCGCATTGACATGACGACGGCATGGCATCAAATCAAGGTGAGCGGGCTGGTGGTGGAGGTGGTGCGTAAGGACATCAAAAACCTGCATCTGGCGGTGTATCCGCCTTTAGGTCGGGTGCGCGTGGCGGCTCCGCTGCGGGTCAGTGATGAAGCGGTACGGCTCGCGGTGATTTCGAAATTGTCATGGATTAAAAAGCAAAAAACTAAATTCACCAGCCAAGCGCGGCAGTCAACGCGTGAGCTTGTGTCAGGCGAGAGCCATTATTTTCAAGGACAACGTTATCGCCTGAACGTGATTTACCAGCGCGGCGCGGCGCGGGTCGCTCTCCGCAATAAATCCACGCTCGATCTGTATGTGCGGGAAGGTAGCGAGTGTGAGCAGCGCGAGAAGGTATTGCTGGAATGGTATCGCCAGAAGCTCAAGGAGTTGATTCCGCCACTGATAGCACACTGGGAGCCGATCATCAGCGTGAAGGTCGCGGATTGGCAGGTCAAAAAGATGAAAACCAAATGGGGGACGTGCAACATCACGGCGGCGCGCATTTGGCTGAATCTTGAGCTGGCGAAAAAATCACCGCAGTGTTTGGAATACATCGTGGTGCATGAAATGGTGCATTTGCTGGAGCGGCATCACAACGAGCGTTTTGTCGCGTTGATGAATCAGTTTATGCCGCAATGGCAATTGCATCGCGAGACGCTCAACCGCGCAGCACTAGGACAAGAAAATTGGGACTATTGAGCATGACGATGGTGGATAAAAAACAAGCCTTACGCAAAACCCTACTCGCCGCGCGCGAGGCTTTGTCGCCTGCCGAGCGTGCCAATTTGAACCCGCAAATTATCCAACGCATGGCGGCGATGCCTGCCTATCAGCGCGCGGGCGTGGTGTTGGCGTATATGAATTTTGGCAGCGAGTTTGGCGGGGCGGATTGGGCGGCGCGGGTGTTGACGGATGGCAAACGCTTGCTGTTGCCTAAAGTGAATCGCGCTACGAATGAGCTAGATTTGTATTGGGTAGAAGACTTAGACGCGCAATTAGAACAAGGCGCGTGGGACATCGCCGAACCTGCACCCGCACGCTGTGAGCGGCTAAACAGCTTAAATGCTGTAGAATTCGCGACCTTGCCGGGGCTAGGTTTTGCCAAGAATGGCGCAAGACTGGGCTATGGCGGGGGCTTTTACGACAAGTTGTTGGCGCGCATGTCGCCACATCCTGTGCTGGTCGCCCCCGCTTACGCGTTGCAAGTGGTGCAAGAAATTCCGCAACAAACTACCGATGTGCAAGTGGATTGGATAGTTACCGAACACGAAGTGATTCAGTGTTCGTAAAAAATTCGCGCGCTGTTAGTTCAACCCCGCATGTCGCGGGGCTGGCAGTGAGCGAGATAAATATCAATGCAATAAAGGGAAAATAAACGATGTCAACATTACCTGATTACGATCCGCAAGAAACCCAAGAATGGCTGGACGCGCTGGAGTCTGTGTTTGAACAAGCGGGCTCAGAACGCGTGCATTTTATTTTGGAGCAATTGCTCGATAAAGCGCGTAGTAGCGGCGCAGGCGTGCCATTTAGTGCGACAACTCCTTATTGCAACACCATCCCTGTGGCGGACGAACAACGCTCGACGGGCAATCACGACATGGAACATCGCATCCGCGCTTTGATGCGCTGGAACGCGATGGCTCTGGTGTTGAACGCGAATAAAGATTCTTCAGAACTGGGCGGACATATCGCCAGTTTTGCATCGGCGGCAACCTTGTACGACGTAGGTTTCAACCATTTTTATCATGGCAAAACTGACACGCACGGCGGCGATTTAATTTATTTCCAAGGTCATTCGTCGCCCGGTGTGTATGCGCGCGCCTACCTTGAAGGCCGCATTACTGAAGAGCAAATGTATAAATTCCGCCAAGAAGCGGGCGGGGATGGCTTGTCTTCCTATCCGCACCCTTGGTTGATGCCTGATTTCTGGCAGTTCCCTACCGTGTCGATGGGCTTGGGCCCGTTGATGGCGATTTACCAAGCGCGTTTCATGCGCTATTTGGAATTGCGCGGTTTGGCGAATACCGCAGGTCGTAAAGTTTGGGCATATTTGGGCGACGGCGAAACCGATGAACCTGAATCATTGGGCGCGGTGTCGATGGCGGGTCGTGAAAAACTCGACAATCTGATTTTCGTCATCAACTGTAATTTGCAACGCTTGGATGGCCCAGTACGCGGCAACAGCAAAATCATTCAGGAACTCGAAGGCGTGTTCCGTGGCGCGGGTTGGAATGTCATCAAAATCGTGTGGGGCGGTCAATGGGATCGTTTATTTGCCAAAGACAGCAAAGGCTTGTTGCAAAAGCGTATGCAGGAAGTGGTGGACGGCGAATATCAAACGTATAAATCCAAGAATGGCGCGTATGTGCGCGAACATTTCTTTGGCAAATCACCTGAATTGTTGGCGATGGTCGCCGACATGTCGGACGATGAAATTTGGTCATTGAATCGCGGCGGACACGATCCGCATAAAGTATTTGCGGCGTATGCAGCGGCATCGAAACACACGGGGCAACCAACCGTCATTTTGGCGAAAACCATCAAAGGTTACGGCATGGGCGAAGCGGGTGAAGCGCAGAACATTACCCATCAGCAAAAGAAAGTGAACAACGAAGCGTTGCTGAAATTCCGCGACCGCTTCCAAATCCCGTTGAACGACGAACAAGTTGCCAGCCTGAATTTTTATCGTCCGCCCGCAGACAGTTTGGAAGCCAAATATCTCAAAGAACGCAGTGCGGTAATGGGCGCAGTACCTGCGCGTAATCCTGTCACCACCCCGCTGGCAATCCCCGAATTGAGCGCGTTTGATGCCTTGTTGCAAAGCACGGGCGAACGTGAAATTTCGACCACGATGGCGTTCGTGCGCATCTTGGGTGTGTTGCTCAAAGACAAAAATATCGGTAAGCAAATCGTGCCGATTGTGCCCGATGAATCGCGCACGTTCGGCATGGAAGGCTTATTCCGCCAACTGGGAATTTTCTCGCAAGTCGGGCAAAACTACACCCCGCAAGATGCTGATCAATTAATGTTCTACAAAGAATCTTCGACTGGTCAAGTGTTGCAAGAAGGCATTAACGAAGCGGGCGGCATGTCGGACTGGATTGCCGCCGCGACTTCTTACGCCAACCACGGCGTGGCGATGTTGCCGTTCTATATTTTCTATTCAATGTTTGGCTTCCAACGTATCGGCGATTTGGCTTGGGCGGCGGGCGACATGCGCGCGCGCGGCTTCTTGTTGGGCGGCACAGCGGGTCGCACCACGCTGAACGGCGAAGGCTTGCAACACGAAGATGGTCATAGTCATTTGATGTCGGCAACGATTCCCAATTGCGTGTCTTACGATCCGACGTTTGGTTACGAATTAGCCGTCATCATTCAAGACGGTTTGCGCCGCATGTATGTTGAGCAAGAAGATATTTTCTATTACTTGACCGTAATGAACGAAAACTACCTGCATCCTGAGATGCCAAAAGGTGCTGAAGCAGGCATTTTGAAGGGCATGTATTTGCTGAGCGAAGGCGCGCCTACCGCAAGCAACCTCAAAGTGCAGTTGATGGGTAGCGGCACGATTTTGCGTGAATCTATTGCGGCGGCAGAGTTGTTGGCGAAAGATTTTGGCGTGAGTGCCGATGTTTGGAGCGTCACCAGCTTTACCGAATTGCGTCGCGAAGGCTTGGATTGCGAGCGTTGGAACATGCTGCATCCCGAAGCGACACCGCGCGCCAGTTACGTTGAACAGTGCATGGTTGAACGCAGCGGCCCAGTGGTAGCTTCGACCGATTACATGCGCTCGTTTGCCGATCAAATTCGCGGCTTCTTGCCACAAAGTTTTACCGTGTTGGGCACGGATGGGTTTGGTCGCTCCGATACGCGTAAACATTTGCGCGAATTCTTTGAAGTGAATTGTCATTACATCGCCGTTGCTGCCTTGAAAGCCTTGGCGGACGAAGGCTCGATTGCCGCATCAGAAGTGACGCGCGCCATCAAGCTATACAACATCAATCCAGAAAAAGCTAATCCAACCACCGTTTAAGGTCAGGAGAATTATCGTGGCAGAAATGAAAAACGTAGCCGTACCCGACATCGGCGATTACAAAGACGTGAGCATCATCGAAGTGATGGTCAAAGTGGGCGACACCATTGCAGCGGAAGACACGCTGTTGACGCTGGAAACCGACAAGGCAGCGATGGATGTGCCCTCGCCTTTTGCGGGCGTGGTCAAAGAATTGAAAATCAAGCTGGGCGATAAAGTCTCGCAAGGCTCGGTGATTTTGGTGCTGGAAAGTAGCGATGCAGCCGCACCTAAAGTC
>JBJORQ010000066.1:0-8609 GCA_046049345.1 Pseudomonadota bacterium
CTAGCGACTAGCGACTAGCGACTAGCGACTAGCGACTAGCGACTAGCGACTAGCGACTAGCGACTAGCGACTAGCGACTAGCGACTAGCGACTAGCGACCGCGTCTAGCGGCTGGCTTCGGTGAAAACAAGGCGGGCTGTGCTTGTGCTTGGTGACGAGCGGCTTCAGACAAAAACTTGTCGCCACCTTCTTTTTTGGCTGGACGCGCGTCACGCGGTTGAGCCGCAGCGGTGCTGCTGTTGCGGCTACGCGTGTCGTTGGCGTTGCGCGGACTAGCTGCGCGAGCATTCGGCGCGCTAGGCGCACGCGGATTGGCGGGGCGACTGGCGTTAGTGCGCGGTGCCGCAGGTTTCGCGCCCGTAGTATTGCTGTGGCGGCGTTGCCCGTGTTGCGGACGCGGTTCGCGTGGCGCATCGGCGGGGATGTGCGTAGGTGCGACAAAGCTGTCCATGCTGACGCGCGGAATTTGCATTTTGATGAGGCGTTCGATGTTTTTCAGATGCAACGCTTCTTCGTTATCCACCAGCGAAATCGCCGCGCCATTACTGCCCGCGCGACCGGTACGCCCGATGCGATGTACATAATCTTCCGGCACATTGGGCAGTTCAAAATTGACCACGTGCGGCAACATGTCGATGTCCAAACCGCGCGCGGCGATGTCGGTGGCAACCAGCACAGGCAAGGTACCGGCTTTGAATTCTGCTAAGGCTTTGGTGCGCGCTGATTGGCTTTTATTGCCGTGAATCGCGGCGGCGGGAATGCCGTCATTGCTGAGTTTTTCGGCAAGACGATTCGCGCCGTGTTTGGTGCGGGTAAACACCAGCACTTGCTTCCATTCGTTGGTTTTAATCAGATGCGCGAGCAAATAGCTTTTCAGCTTTTGCGGAATCATATGCACGCTTTGCGAAACCAATTCGGAGGTGGTATTCCGGCGCGCTACTTCGACATAACCAGGGTTATTCAACAGGCCATCGGCGAGGGTTTTAATCTCGTCGGAGAAGGTCGCGGAGAACAATAAGTTTTGGCGTTGCTTAGGCAACACCGCGAGAATTTTGCGAATGTCGCGGATGAAACCCATGTCCAACATGCGGTCGGCTTCGTCCAAAATAAAAATTTCTACGCCTGATAAATCCAGCGTTTTTTGGTTCAAGTGATCCAGCAAACGACCGGGCGTGGCGACCAAAATATCGACTGTTTCGCGCAACGCTTTCATTTGTGGATTGATGTTGACGCCACCGAACATCACCATCGACTTGAGCGGCAAATACTTGCCGTAGGTTTGTACCGATTCTTCAACCTGTGCCGCGAGCTCGCGGGTCGGGGTGAGAATCAAACAACGCGGCTTGCCAGGGCGCGGATTCACGGCGGCTTTTTGGCTTAAACGATGTAGCAGAGGCAAGGTAAAACCAGCGGTTTTACCTGTCCCTGTTTGTGCGCCAGCGAGTAAATCGCCACCCGCTAAAACCAGCGGAATGGCTTGCGCTTGAACGGGTGTGGGGCTGGTGTAGCCCGCTTCGGTAATCGCGCGTAACAGAGGTTCGGCCAGATTGAGGCTGGCGAAAGTAATCGGGGTATTTGACAAAGTTTTTGACTCCTGCGACGGCCTGTCGCGGAGCGCGACACCAATCGGGGCAGACGAGATTAAGTGATCGAAAAGATCGGGATTGTAGAGAGACCGCTACGCTGATTGGGGAACGCTGGGCGCGCGCATTATACCTAGCTTGGCTTGAATTGCTGAGCTGCTTGCAAAGCAAAGAGCCTCACTTATTCCGTGAGGCTCTTTTTATAAGCTGGCAGTGGGCTAAATTTCGCTGTTGATGGCGAGAATCAGCGGGGCAAAAAACATCAACGACAACATGCTAATAATGAACCAGCGGAACATTTTAGCGGTGCTTTGAGCCGCTTGAGTAAGAGTGCGTTGCATGATGGTCTCCTTTGGTTTTGGTGCCCATTGTTGGTGAGGTGTTGCTAACGATAGGGCGGGATGACACCTTAGGCGTTGCGCTTGGGTGTGTAAATAGACCGAAATGCTTAGTCCGCTCAGCGAGTTCGTCAACTGGGAAAATCGAGCGACGCTATTTTTTGCCAGCTTGCTTTATGTATAATGCGCGCCCTTTGAAATTGATTCGGGAAGTTGATTCGGCATTGAGCTGCAACTTAATTGCCGCACCATCGGTTATTCACTCAAAGGTCGCTTACTCGCATGAAAAAATACTTCATCACAGGTTTATTGGTTTGGGTGCCGCTCGGTATTACCGTTTGGGTGCTCAATTTGACCATCGGCACCATGGATAAAACCTTGTTGCTGTTGCCGCAGCAATGGCAACCTGATAATTTTTTGCCTTTTCATATTCCTGGCTTGGGCGTAATTCTGACCTTGGTCGTTGTGGGTGCGACGGGTTTGTTGATACGCAATGTGTTCGGTCAAGTGCTGCTGCGTTACTGGGAAGGGGTGTTGTTGCGCATTCCTTTTGTGAACAGTATTTACAAAGGCGTGAAGCAAATTAGTGACACCTTGTTGTCGGGCAGTGGCAATTCATTTCGTAAAGTGTTGCTGGTGCGTTATCCGCACGCTAATGCTTGGTCGCTGGCATTTCAAACCAGTGTGCCGAATGAAGTGGTCGCGCAGTTTGACGAGGAATATGTCGCCGTATTTATTCCTACTACGCCTAGTCCCGTCAACGGCTTTTATTTTTTTCTGCGTAAGTCAGACACCATCGAACTGGATATGAGCGTCGATATGGCGTTCCGCGCCATTGTTTCGATGGGCGTTGCGGCGGATAGCAGCTCGGAAAAACCCCCTGTGTTTATTAGTAACACTTAATTTAACTTCAACTCTATTCGACTCATGCGTACACATTATTGCGGTTTACTGAACACCGACCAACTCGATCAAACCGTCAGCATTTGCGGTTGGGCCCATCGCCGTCGCGACCACGGCGGGGTGATTTTTATTGACTTGCGCGACCGCGAAGGCTTGGCGCAAGTGGTGTGCAATCCTGATGTTGCCGAGATGTTCAAAATCGCCGAATCAGTGCGCAGCGAATTCGTGTTGCGCATCACTGGTTTGGTGCGTCGTCGTCCCGAAGGTTCGGCGAATCCGAATATGGTCAGTGGCGAAATCGAAATCGTCTGCCAAGCCATAGAAGTCCTGAACACGGCCGTTACGCCGCCGTTCCAATTGGATGACGACAATTTGTCCGAGAACGTGCGTCTGACGCATCGCGTGATTGATTTGCGTCGTCCGCAAATGCAAAAAAATATGATGCTGCGTTACAAGGTGGCGATGGCGTTCCGTCGCTTCTTGGACAGCCGTGGTTTTATCGACATCGAAACACCGATGCTGACGAAGTCCACACCAGAAGGTGCGCGCGATTACCTCGTGCCGTCGCGTGTTCATGCGGGCGAATTTTTCGCGCTGCCGCAATCGCCACAGTTGTTCAAACAAATGTTGATGGTGGCGGGTTTCGATCGCTATTACCAAATCACAAAATGTTTCCGCGATGAAGATTTGCGCGCGGATCGTCAGCCCGAATTCACTCAGGTCGATATTGAAACTTCATTTTTGAACGAGACGCAAATAACCGCGCTCACCGAAGAATTGATCCGCACCGTGTTCAAAGAAGCCTTGAATACCGACCTGCCTAACCCGTTCCCGCGCATGACTTACGGCGAGGCGATGACACGTTTTGGTTCGGATAAACCGGACATGCGCGTGACGCTGGAATTGGTCACGGTGAGCGACGTTTTGAAAGATGTGGCGTTCAAAGTTTTTGCAGGCGTGGCGAACTCTGCGGATGGTCGCGTCGCGGCATTGCGTGTGCCAGGCGGTGCGGCGTTGACGCGCGGCGAAATTGACGACTACACCAAATTCGTCGGCATTTATGGCGCGAAAGGCTTGGCTTACATCAAGGTCAACGACATCACGCAACTCAATGAAACTGGCTTGCAATCGCCGATTGTGAAGAACCTCCACGCAGCGGCATTGCAGGCGATTATCGAACGTACTGGCGCGCAAAACGGCGACTTGATTTTCTTCGGCGCGGACAAAGAAAAAATCGTCAACGATGCCTTGGGTGCGTTGCGCGTAAAAATTGGTCACGAGAAAAAACACGTCACCGGCGAGCGTTGGAAACCGTTGTGGGTGGTGGATTTCCCGATGTTTGAATACGACGAAGACGGCAAGCGTTGGAACGCCTGTCACCATCCGTTTACCGCACCAAAAGATGAGCATCTCGCGCTGTTGGAAACCGATCCAGGCAAGTGTTTGGCGAAGGCATATGACTTAGCATTGAACGGTTGGGAATTGGGCGGCGGTTCGGTGCGTATTCATAAAGCCGAGGTGCAATCGCAAGTGTTCCGCGCCTTGAATATCAATGACGAAGAAGCGCAATTGAAATTCGGTTTCTTGCTGGATGCCTTGCAATATGGCGCGCCGCCGCATGGTGGGTTGGCGTTCGGTTTAGATCGCATCGTTACCATGATGACGGGCTCGGAATCTATCCGCGACGTGATTGCTTTCCCTAAAACACAACGTGCGCAATGTTTGTTGACGCAAGCACCGAGTGCCGTGGATGAAAAACAATTACGCGAGCTGCATATTCGTTTGCGACAACCTATTGTGGTCGAAGTTAAGGAGTAATTGTGATGCTGCGCAGTCTGCGTTTATGGGTCGCGATTTTGTTGGTGTTGGCGGGCGGTGCACAAGCATTTCAATGGTCGTCGCATCAGCATCATCACGAATCTAGTCAGGCATCCAGCACGGTGTCAGCAGGTGCCATAACTGTCAGTGATTTACCGCCAGAAGCACGCGCGACGTTGCGTGATATTAAGCAAGGCGGGCCGTTTGAGTTTGATCGTGACGGCGTGGTATTCGGCAATTTTGAAAAGGCTTTGCCGAAACAAGCGCGTGGTTATTATCACGAATACACGGTGAAAACGCCTGGCGTGCACAGTCGTGGCGCGCGCCGCATCATCAGCGGCACTACGGGTGAGTACTACTACACCGCCGATCATTACCAAACTTTCAACCGCATACGGGAATAGCGATGGCTGAAAATTCCACCCACTCAAGTCGCGCTGTCAAAGCCAGCGAGCAAGGTGCGCAAACACTCGTTTGGGCCAAGCAATTATTGGATGTCAAAAAGGCAGGCAGTTACCGCGTAACGTGCACGCTAGAACAGCTCCGCGTCACTGTGGCAGCAGCGGGATTACGCTTGTTAGAAGTGGATTTGAAGGGCGTGAAAGGTAAGCAAAATTTTATCGCCACGCTGGCAGCTGGTGCGCAATTCCCTGCTGAATTCGGTATGAATTGGGATGCCTTGGCGGATGCTTTATGTGATGCGCAATTGTTGAAAGCGACGGGCTTTGTGTTGTTGTTGCGCAACACCACCAACAGCTTGGGCTTGGCGGTGAACGATCGTGAAATCGCATTCGATATTTTTGCCGATACGGTGTCGTATTGGCAGCAACGCCGTCAAGCCTGCTGGATTTTTTACGCTTAAACGTGCGCCCGTACAAAACTCCCATTTCGGTTTTAGTGGTGATTTATTTTCATCCCGTGCCTGATGAAAAATCAGATGCTGTAACGCAAGTTTTATTGCTCGAACGCGCCGATCATGCCGAGGCTTGGCAGTCCGTGACGGGCAGTGTCGAAACGAATGAAAGTCTGATTGAAACGGCTGCGCGCGAAGTGTTGGAAGAAACGGGCATCGTCGCTAGCGCGCATCAACTTTCCGATTGGCAGCAACAAAATCACTACGAAATTTATACGCATTGGCGGCATCGTTATGCGCCCGATGTCACGCACAACACCGAACATGTGTTTGGCTTGCAGCTCACACAGCGTGTGCCGATTACCTTGTCGCCGCGCGAGCATTTGAGTTATCAATGGTTGAGTTGGCAAGCAGCTGCACAAAAAGTTTTTTCACCGAGTAATCGCGCCGCGATTTTGCAGTTGGGCGCGCACACGCATTAAGCCTCATGAGAAGGCGAAAATTTTAGGAGAAGTCGTCGATGAGTGAGTCAAAAATTTACGCAAGAACCGCAGCGGGTAATGCTGAGTTGGCGAAAGTGAATGGCAAAATCGCGGGTGATGAAAAACGCTTGATGTTGTTGGTGGATGGCACGTCGAGCATTGCAGAAATCACTAAAAAAGTTCCGCCTAGTGTGCGTAAGCAGCTCGATGAGTTGTTTGAGTTGTTGTTGCGTGGGCAATTTATTGTCGCGGTGGGCGCGATAGAAGCACCCGCGCCGCTCAAAAATGGCAAGCGTATTGCCCCTGAAAAAGTGCAGCAGGCAATGCTGACGAGTCAAAAATTTCATGTGAACATGTTGGCGTTAGCTGAGATGGAAATCGAACGACGTATGGAATTGGAGCAAGAACTCGAAGTTGCGCAAAGCCAATTAACGCTAGTCAATCAGCAACTCATTAGTGTTACGACGAACTACAACGTTTTGAAAGAGCAAGTGACGCTGTACAGGCGAAGTATGGATGGCAAGCTCGCGCTACAACATGCGCAGTTGACCGAGTTGCTGAATCAAAGTCAGGCGAGTCAGGCGCAAAAAACTAAATTGCAGCAAGCCTTTTTGGGGATGCGCGGTGACTTTACTCAGATGCAAGCTCGGCTAGAAGAAAAAAATGCGCATATTGACGCGGTGGTGCAGGAACGAATTTTGCAAAAACAGCAGAGCGATTTTGAACAGCGCAAACAAGCCAAAATTGCAGCAGAAGAAAAAGTCCTGTTGCACCCACGTTACTCAGAAGTACGCAACTTAGAGTTTTTCAAAAATTTCCGTAACTCTGATTTAGGGCAATTGTTGAGTTGGGCAGAATGGCGTGAAGCAAAAGCCGGCGAAGTGCTGATTAGCGAAGGCCAGAGCGACATCAATTTTTATATTTTGGTATCGGGAAAACTCGCCTTACTCAAAGGCAAGCGAACGTTGAGCGTGATTGCGATAGGTGAGCCGTTCGGTGAAATTGCCTTCTTATCGGGCGATGCGCCTAAGCGTACAGCGACGGTTAAAGCGCGCACCGACTGTACGGTGTTGATGTTCAATCCCGCGTGTTTAGAAGATGCCGAATTGATGATGCGCGCCTCGGTTGCAGAAGCCTTTATGCGTGTGCAAGCTAAGCGTTTGCGCAGTGCTTCCGAGCAGATGAGTAATTTACTGAATGAGGATGAGCATTAGCCATGAGTTCACATCGTCACGATATTGCCATTGCTTACGACCATCCCGGTTGCCACACCGCTAGCGCGTGGGCAAAGCGTCCGCAAGAGCCCGCAGCAGCCGACAAACCCGCGCTCATCGCCCACATCAAAGCCATGCTCAAAGCCCAAGACGCGGTGCTGGTGGCGCATTACTACGTTCATCCCGACTTACAAGATTTGGCCGAAGCGACGGGCGGGATTGTTTCTGATTCGCTGGATATGGCGAACTTTGGCAATCAACATCCCGCCAAAACTATCGTCGTGGCGGGGGTGCGTTTTATGGGTGAAACCGCCAAAATTTTGAACCCCGAAAAGCGCGTATTGATGCCCGATTTGGAGGCGGAATGCTCGCTTGATTTGGGCTGTCCTGCGGATGAGTTCTCAGCTTTTTGCGATGCGCATCCCGATCGTACCGTGGTCGTGTATGCGAATACCAGTGCGGCGGTTAAGGCGCGCGCGGATTGGATGGTGACCAGTTCGATTGCTTTGCCGATTGTTAAACATCTGCATGAGCGTGGCGAGAAAATTTTGTGGGCGCCCGACAAACATTTGGGCGGTTATATTCAAGATCAAACGGGTGCGGACATGCTGCTGTGGCAGGGCTCGTGCATCGTGCATGACGAATACAAAGCGCAAGAATTACTCGAATTAAAAGTGCTGCACGCGGGCGCGCAAGTGTTGGTGCATCCCGAATCGCCGCGTGCGGTGGTGCAGTTAGCCGACGTGGTGGGTTCAACTACGCAGCTGGTCAAAGCCGCCCAGAAATCCAGCGCGAAAATTTTTATCGTCGCCACCGACAACGGCATCTTGCACAAGATGCGCACGCTGTGTCCTGATAAAATTTTTATCGAAGCACCCACCGCCGGCAAGGGCGCAACCTGCAAAAGTTGCAGCCATTGCCCCTGGATGGCGATGAATGGTTTAACGAATTTGGCGGCGGTGTTGGAACGCGGACATAACGAAATTCATGTGCCGACCGAGCTGATTCCACGCGCTGTGCAGCCGATACAGCGCATGTTGGATTTCGCCAAAAAAATCAATTTACCCACCCGTGGCATCGGCAACGCTTAACCCCTTTGAGCTGCGATGACGCAACTGCATATCGCCACCTACAACATCCACAAAGGCTTTTCGCTATTGAATCGGCGCGTAGTGTTGCCCGCTTTACGCGAGCAGTTGCGCGGCTTAAATGCCGACGTGATTTTTTTGCAGGAAGTGCAGGGCGCGCACGACTCGCACGCTTTGCGTCACGCCAATTATCCCGACGGTGCGCAACATGAGTTTTTAGCCGACGACGTGTGGGCGCATCACGCTTACGGCATGAATGCGGTGTATCAAGCAGGGCATCACGGCAACGCGATCTTGAGTCGCTATCCCATCGTCAAAATTCACAACGAA
>JBJORQ010000067.1:0-8469 GCA_046049345.1 Pseudomonadota bacterium
ATTACTCTCCGTCAGTCGAGGCAGATTTGAGCATAAAAACGCAAAAATTTATGCAATTTACAAATTATTTTTATATGGCAATCTGATAGCTTGGTATTTCTGTTTCTTCAAGTTTATTGCGTCTCCAGGCGTTGTTATGGATGTATGGGTTCTCTTAGCTCATTCAACCAGTATCTTGTTAGCCTTGGTTTTGGTAAGCATGGTTGTAGTGGTGGTTTTGTGGCGCGGCAAGACTCATAAGCTAAATTTCATTATCGGGTTGTTGTTTATAACGCCAATAGTTGCTTCCATAGGAACGGTAAATGGATTTTCGCAGGTTCAAGTATATTTATTGTCGTGGTGTTTGCTTGTCGGACTGGCTTACCTGATTTGTTTAAGGCATGCATCCAATAATATCAAGTTGTTACTAACTTTTTTTGTGGCAATAACTTTTTTGGTTACAACTGGTTATTTCATAAAACAAATGCAGCCTGGTAATTTTGCAGGATATTCACCGATTAATGAAAATGACTGCCAAGTGTCATTTGCTCCACTAGAGGGGCACTGGGTAGATAAAGATACGTCCCAATTGTTAGTATCGATCAATAAAATAATTGAGGTATATCCTCATGCGTCTACCTTGGTATTTTTTGATGCGCCAGGATTGCAATATGCCCTAGGGAGAGAATCATTGGTTGTTGATCCATGGCTTAGCAACTTGGTTCAACCAATGACTAAAGATGACACATATAATTGCAAAGTAATCGAGGCTATAAAGCCGGAGAAGTTAATCCAATCTATTTTTATAGTTGCTCGCCAGAAAGATATAAGCGAAAAGCTTAAAGCGTGTTTAGGCACTGTGGGCTATCCCGATAAACTGAAGCTTCTAGGATCTATTGAAACTCCTGTTGGTGGCATAACAGAGCCAATACAAATCTACTTACACCCTTAGTGACTTTGCAAATTAGATAATGCTTTTTTACAGCCACCGATTTAACACATTAAATGCACTATCCCTTAGTTTCAGTTCACATTATTTGCTACAACCAGGTCGAGTTTGTTCGCCAAGCACTCGTGAGTGCGATTGAGCAGACATACCCGAATCTAGAAATTATTATTGCCGATGACTGTTCGACCGATGCCACGCGCGAAGTTATCGAGCAGGTGTTACAAGCCTATCCAAATGCGAATGTCATTAAGCTATTCAATCAGCGAAATCTGGGCATTACACAAAATTCAAACGTTGCCCTGTCGCGCTGCCAAGGTGAGTTTATTGCTTTCATGGGCGGAGATGATGTCTTGTTGCCAGGGAAAATTACTGAACAAGTAAATTGGTTTCTGATGGACGACAGCCGGGCGCTGTGCGGTCATGATGTGCAGTGGATAGATCAACACGGACAATCACTCAATGTGTTAACCAGTGATTTAGTGCCTATTAGTGCAGGGACGGGATGCGCAGGGTTTATTAAGTATGGCACGCCTTATTCTGCAACATCCGTCATGGTTCGCCGCGCTCGTATCCCTAGTTATGGCTTCCACCCTTTATTGCCTACCGTATCCGATTGGAAGCTATGGTTGGATGTGATTCGTGAGGATGGCGTTTATGGTTATGTGCCTGGCGTATTTGCCCAGTATCGTCGCCATGTTGGTAATGTCACGGCTCGACGTAGTTGGAAAATTACACGCGATGTGGTGTTAACCGCCATCCTGTCTTTGCTTCACTTTCGCTTCAAATTCCTTTCCGCATGGCTATTTTATTTTTTTGTAAAGCCAATCAAAAAGATATTCAGTTTTCAATGCTGAAATGAGTTATGCAGACTTGTTTCGGTGACGTGGTGTTGCTTGCGAAACAGGCGGGTAATGTAGTGCGAATGCGGGGGCGATTTAGGCGTAAATAATTATATGAAAAAAATAATAGCAATTACTGGAGCGACGGGTTTTATTGGCACTAAATTAGCCTTGGCGCATTTGGCAGTGGGCGATAAGGTGAAAATTTTGTCACGGCGCAACCGCGTGGATATTGCATTGCCGGACTCTGTGCAATGCATACAAGGTGGTTTACAAGATTTAGCTGTCTTAGCAAGTTTTGTAAGTGATGTGGATGTGCTCTATCACTGTGCGGGTGAAATTCGGGATGAAGTAAAAATGCACAGTTTGCATGTGGATGGCACGGCGAATTTGATTGCTGCTGCGCGCGGGAAGATTGGACGTTGGGTGCAGTTGAGTAGCGTGGGGACTTACGGCGCGCAGCGTGACGGGGTTATTACTGAACGGACTGAGCTAAACCCTCGTGGCATATATGAAATAACTAAATTGGCATCGGATCAGTTAGTCATTGAAGCTTCGCTAGAGAATGCTTTTGAACAGGTCATTTTGCGGCCTTCCAATGTGTATGGGTCAACGATGAGTAACCAGTCATTATTTAGTTTGATTAAGATGGTTAAGTGCGGTTGGTTCTTTTATCTAGGCAAGGCGGGCGCATCGGCAAACTATATTCATGTCGATAATGTGGTGAAAGCCTTGCAACTCTGCGGATTAATTGCGAATGCTAAAAATCAGATTTATAACTTATCAGATTATCGAACTTTAGAGCAATTTATTAATTTGATTGCGGTGGGGTTGAATGTCCCTGCACCCACCTGGCGTTTACCCGAATGGTTGCTTCGACTACCTGCTAGATGGATGAGCAAACTGCCAAAATTCCCCTTAACCGAAGCGCGTGTTGATGCGCTGACTACACGCTCAATTTATACTACCGAAAAGATTGAGCGCGAACTGGGTTATTGTCATTTGGTGAGTATGGAAGCTGGGCTAGTTGAGTTGGTAGAAGCATATAAGGCAAACCAGAATGATAAAAAATAGCGATTACACATTAAGTCAGCCACTAAAAGGAGTACGCATAGCCCGTATCGCAACCGTACCATTTTTTGTTGTCACTCAACTCAAACAACAGCTTGCTAAGCTAGGTGAGGCTGGTGCGGATGTTTTGGTTGTCTCTAGTCACGGTGGAGAGCTCGATACGCTGGGAGAAATACACGGGGTGCGTTGTCAACCAATTGATATGCCTCGTGCTATTGCACCTTGGCGAGATTTAATGGCTCTAATCAGTTTGTTTCGCCTATTTAAACAAGAGCGCACTCAAATTGCCCATTCAACCACTCCAAAGGCGGGTTTATTAACGGCACTTGCCGCTTTTTTAGCTCGTACACCAATTCGTTTGCACACATTCACGGGGCAGCCCTGGGTAAATATGCACGGGGTTAAAGGTTGGTTGGCGCGCAGTAGTGATAAGTTAATTGCCAAACTTAACACGCATTGTTATGCCGATAGTGTCAGTCAAAAAGACTTCTTGATTGCCCAGGGCATTATTGCTGCGCAGAAAATTACTGTGATTGCGCAAGGTTCGTTAGCCGGCGTGGATACGCAACGCTTCCAACGTGAAAAATTTAGCTCAGCGCAGAATGTAGCCTTACGTCACAAATTAGGTATCCCCGTTGACGCTCCAGCAATCCTATTTCTAGGTCGCATCACAATAGACAAGGGTGTGCGGGAGTTATTGCAAGCATTTACGGAGATCAAGGCACTTGGTAATAGTGCGCATCTATTATTAGTCGGCCCATTAGATGTTGCGAGTGGTGTGGCGGGGGCGATTGCGTTGAGTGATATTGAGCGCATTGCTGATACGCATTGGGTGGATTACAGCGATCTGCCTGAGGCATATATAGCCATTGCGGATATGTTGTGCTTGCCTAGTTATCGAGAAGGTTTTGGCACAGTGGTAATTGAGGCCGCTGCAATGGGGTTGCCTACAGTCGGCACTAAAATCTATGGTTTAACAGATGCCATCGTAAAGGGCGAAACAGGTTTGTTGGTCGCGCCGCAAAATGCTGATGCTTTACAGGCAGCATTACTGGCATTGTTAGATAACCCAGATTTATGCAAAAAAATGGGGCAGGCGGCCTTGCATCGTGCACGTACAGTATTTGATGCGAAGCTTGTTAATCAACAAATTATTTTGGAATATCACGCGTTGCTGCAACGCCATGGAGTAGTTGCGCATGAGCAATAAAGTGTTAGTGACGGGCGCAAACGGTTTTGTCGGGCAGGCGTTGTGTGCTGCGTTGCGCGAACGGGGAGAAATTGTACGTTCGGCGGTGCGGGTAGCGCATGATGCGGAGCAAATAGCTGTCGGTGAAATTAACGCCAACACTGACTGGACAAACGCTTTGCAAGGCTGTGGCACGGTAATCCACCTCGCTGCGCGCGTGCATGTGATGAACGATACATCGACTAATCCTTTAGATGAGTTCCGCAAAGTTAACCTGCATGGCACTGAAAATTTAGCGCGGCAGGCGGCAGCGGCAGGTATTAAGCGTTTTGTCTATGTCAGCTCTATCAAGGTGAATGGCGAACAAACGACGCTGAAAGCCTTTTCAGAAAGCGATATTGCGCATCCGCAAGATCCTTATGGCGTTTCAAAGTGGGAAGCCGAGCAAGCGTTGCATCGCGTGGCGGCAGAAACAGGTTTAGAAGTGGTCATCGTGCGTCCGCCGCTGGTGTATGGCGCGGGCGTGAAAGGTAATTTTATTAGTTTATTCAAAGCGATTGATAAAGGTTTACCGCTGCCGCTGGCGGCTGCACACAACGCGCGCAGCTTGGTTTATGTTGGCAATTTGGTTGATGCGCTCATCACCTGCGCCACGCATCCGAAGGCGGCGGGCAAAACTTATTTAGTCAGCGACCGAGTTGATGTTTCTACGGCAATGCTGGTGCGCGAAATCGCTGTTGCTTTGAATCGCCCTGATCGAAGTTTTTATTTTCCGCCTGCAGTGTTGCGCGCTATTGCGGGCTTATTAGGCAAGTCCGCGCAAGTCGATAGACTGTTTGATTCTTTGCAAATTGATAGCCTCGCAATTCGTGAGGAGCTTGGTTGGATGCCGCCCTATACATTGCAACAAGGTTTGCAGGCGACGGCCGATTGGTATCGCAACACGCACGATTAGCCGCCTGAATTATTTTCCTTGCGCATCTTTGCGGTTGCTGCCCGATACCATTTTGTATTGCAATAAGCGGCATTCAATCGCACCGTTAAATAGTGGCGTGCGGCGCGAGGGGGATAGGCGCATCAGTTTCAAAATAGCTTTGTCAGAAGTAAACAAATACGCCGTCCAACCGCCAAAGTTTTTCTTCAGTGCGTCGCCCAATTTCGGATACAACGTGGCCAATTCATCCAGCTCGCCCATGCGTTCGCCGTAGGGCAAATTTGCGACCAAGGTTCCCGCTGCGGCGGGCGCGGTAATCTCCAAAATGTTGGCCTGATTGAGTTCCACGCAGTCGTCCAAGCCCGCATCTTGCAGATTGCGCTGCGCCGTTTTCAGCGCGTCGCCAAATAAATCGCTGCCGTAAATTTCCAAAGGATGCGGTGCGATTTGCGCAGCGATGGCGGCTTTACGCAAGGTTTGCCACACGCTCGCGTCGAAGTTTTTGAAATTTTCAAAGCCAAAACGGCGTGAAATGCCCGGTTGAATGTTGAGTGACATTTGCGCCGCTTCAATCAAAAATGTACCGCTGCCGCACATCGGATCGAGCAATGGCGTGCCGACTTGCCAACCACTCAAGCGCAAAATTCCCGCAGCCAGATTTTCGCGTATCGGTGCTTCGTTGGTGTGCATGCGCACGCCGCGTTTGAACAGCGCGTCGCCCGATGTGTCGAGATACAACATGATGGTGTCGTCTTCGATAAAAGTGTGGATGCGAATGTCCGGCTCTTGCGTGTTGACGCTAGGACGCTCGTTGCAATGCTCGCGGAAGCGATCACATACCGCGTCTTTAATCAGCAGCGTGATGAATTCCAAACTCTTCAGCGGGCAACGGATTGCGGTGACGTGTACGCGGATAGTGTGCGACACATCGAACCAATTCTGCCAGTGCATTTTGTACGCGGCTTGGTAAATATCCTGCTCGCTGGCGTATTTGGCACTGCACACGCGCCACAAAATGCGGCTCGCTACGCGGCTTTCTAAATTGGCGCGATAACATAATTCCCAATCGCCAAAAAAATGCACGCCACCCTCGGTGGTTTTGACATTTTTCGCGCCCATTTTTTCTAGGTCGCTGTGGAGAATGGCTTCAAGGCCGCGTGGGCAGGGGGCAAAAAAATCTGGCATAGGTCTTCTCTTTTAAAACGGTTTAACCACCACCAAAATCACGATGGCGATGAGCATGAGTACGGGTACTTCGTTGAACCAACGATAGAACACATGGCTGCGGGTATTTTTATCGGCGGCGAATTGTTTGACTAATTTTCCGCAATAGCCGTGATAGCCGAACAGGCAAAACACTAAAAATAATTTCGCATGTAACCAGCCGCCGCTAAACCCGAAACCTAGCCACAGCCACACGCCTGAAATCAACACCAGCCATGAAATCGGCGTGACGAAGCGATAAAGTTTATGCGCCATTATTTTCAAGCGCGCGATTTCGGCGGGCTCGGTTGCCATGGCTTGATTAACGAAAATGCGTGGTAAATAAAACAAGCCCGCGAACCAACTGACCACCACGATTAAGTGAAATGCTTTAAGCCATAACATGATGAAATCCTTATTTAGATAAACGACGACGGAACAATACCAGCGCGACATAAAAGCCGCATAGCGCGTAGGCGACTAGCACGGCGATATGCAAGATAAAGTGCGGCGGGGGAGTGTTACTTAACAGCGGTCGAGCAAGACTGATAGCGTGCGTGAGCGGTAAAAAAGCCGAGACACTTTGCAGCCACACGGGTAATTGCGCGACAGGAAAAAACACCCCGCATAATATCACCATAGGCGTGATAACCAAGGTGAAGTAGTACATGAAAAAGTCATAGCCTGGGGCTAACGCGGTCATAATTAAACCGAGCGAGGCGAAGCACAGCCCGACCAAAAATGCTAAAGGAATAATCCACAGCGACAGCGGCGAATGCGACAAGCCCATCACCCAAATCACCGCCAGCACCGCTAATCCCGACAGCAAACTTTTACTCGCCGCCCAGACCATTTCCGAAAACACGATGTCGTCCAAGGTAATGGGCGTGTTGAGAATCGCCTCCCAAGTGCGCTGCTCGTGCATGCGCGCGAAGCCAGAATACAACGCCTCGAAACTCGCCGAATTCATGGTGCTATAACACACCGTGCCCGCCGCCAAAAACGTGATGTAAGAAATGCCGTCGATGTTAGGCAACATGCTGCCCAAGCCATAACCCAAGCCGAGCATGTAAATCACCGGATCAGCGAGATGTCCCAAAATAGACGAGCCCGCCATCTTCTTCCACACCATAAAATTGCGTCGCCAGATGGGGACGAAACGGCGGCTGAAGCGCGGCAAGGCGTAGTGATTATTTTGCATTTTTTATGCGTTTGCGCAGCACCGCTTCGGGCAGTTGCGTGTAATTTTCTGTGCTGGCTATTTTCTTGCCCGACTTCGTTTCCAAATCAATCCGCGCGCGTCCTGCCACTGCCCCGCCTGCCGTCGCTGCATCACGATTTTCGGCATAGCCCTGCGCGTCTTTATTGCGCGCAATCTCGGTGGTGGAAGCCTCCCCCAGCATGGTAAAAATTAGCTCCAAATCATTCATGTGGTCGCGCAAATTGTCTGCTGGCTTATCCAAACTCTTGAACGTCTTGTACTCGGCAGGAGTCATGCCAAACGTCGCACGGCTGATTTCTGCCGTCAAAATCGCATACTCGCGCTGCTCCTTCACCCCCCGCTTTTTCCACTCATTGGTCAGCTCGTCGCGTATCGCAATCCCGCGCACCCGCTTCTCAATCCACTCGTCGCTATAGCCCTTGGCCTGATACAAACCGCGCATCCGCGCCGCCGCCAGTTCAGGGTTCTCAATTTCTTCCAAGCGTTCATAACCCACCTTCGCCAACCAGCGTTTGAAGGGCTCAGCTTTGGGAGAAGGGATGGATTGGATGATGCGCAGCAAGCCTTCGGTGTGGGAGCAATCAGTCTCGCGCAACTTGCCATCGGGAGCTTCAAGTTTCAACTGTCGACAAATTGTCGACAGTTCCACCCCGCTGACTTTTTCACGCTGTTTGATGCGATACCAATAGTCACGCGGGTTCGTGCTATCGGTCAACGCCGCCACCACATCAATGATGGAGAAGTACCATTTTTGTTCAGCCTCGTCCCATGTCGAACGAATCTGCTTGGACTCAAACAGTTTGATATTGCTCATGCCGCTCTCCTTTACATGTATGGCGCGTTACTCAAATCTAAAACTAGCTTTTTTGCTCAAGTATTCGGTCTAATAATTTTTGACCGTCAGGCATACCAGACATCGATTGAATCTTTTTTGGTTCCAAATTATTCGCGCATCTCTCGTCCCGTCAGCTTCAAAAACACATCTTCCAAATTCGCGGGTCTGTGCAAGTAACGCAATTCGGTTTGGGTTTGTAAATGCGCGACTAAAACTTGCGCAACTTGCACATAGCAGAACACCGATTC
>JBJORQ010000068.1:0-10124 GCA_046049345.1 Pseudomonadota bacterium
GTAGTTTCCAGCATCTCCAACGGCGCAGGGTCTGTGGCAGTTTCAGCACGACCTGATTTACCAAACACTGACTTCACCTCAGGTACTGTCTTAATAAGTCTATCGCTCAGTTGCAGTATTTCTGAGGCTTTAGAAACAGATAGGCCGGGCAAGGCTGTGGGCATATACAGCAAATCACCTTCGTCTAACGGTGGCATGAATTCACTACCCAACTTACTAAGTGGATAAAGCGTCACCAACACCACAATCAATGCAACACCTAATGTGACTTTCGGGTAATGCAGCACTTTGCTGAGCAATGGTTTATAGATCGCAATCAGCCATCTATTAAGTGGATTGTCATGTTCAGGGCGAATGTGACCACGAATGAATATTGTCATTAACACAGGGATTAACGTTACCGATAAACCTGCGGCTGCAGCCATTGCATAGGTCTTAGTAAAAGCCAATGGTGCGAATAACTTGCCTTCTTGTGCTTCCAGCGTGAATACTGGAATAAACGACAAAGTGATAATCAACAATGAGAAGAATAGCGCTGGTCCAACCTCACTTGCCGCATCAATAATCACTTTGATGCGCTGAGTATTATTGGGTTCTCCATGCGCATTTCTAAAACTTTCCAGTTGGCGATGGGCATTTTCTATCATCACAATCGCTGCATCCACCATCGCGCCAATGGCAATGGCGATGCCGCTCAAGCTCATGATGTTGGCGTTCATACCTAAGCTGCGCATGGCGATAAAGGCAATCAATATCCCAACAGGTAACATCAAAATCGCCACCAATGCACTACGCGCGTGCAGCAGAAACACCATACACACCAGCGCGACAATCACCCCTTCTTCAAACAAAGTTTTTTTCAAGGTGGTGATAGCGCGCTGTATCAATTCGGAGCGGTCATACACGGCTTGTATCGAAACACCGTCGGGCAATCCCGGTGTGATTTCGGCGATTTTGTCTTTGATGTTTTGTATCACTTCCAGCGCGTTTTGCCCGTAGCGCGCCATAACGATGCCAGACACCACTTCGCCTTCGCCGTTAAGTTCGGCAATGCCACGCCGTTCATCTGGACCTAATTCAACTCGCGCCACATCGCGCAATAAAACGGGCGTGCCGCGTTCCACTTTCAGCACCAGATTTTCGATGTCGCTGATACCGTGCAAATAGCCACGGCTACGCACCATGTACTCGGTCTCAGCCATCTCCACCACGCGCCCCCCGACATCGCGATTGCTGTCGCGTATCACTTGCGAGACTTTGCTTAAGGCAATGCCGTAAGCGCGTAATTTCACGGGATCAATCGTCACTTGATATTGCTGCACAAAACCGCCTACGGAAGCGACCTCTGCCACGCCGTGCGCCTTGGTGAGTTGATAGCGCAAATACCAATCCTGCATGGTGCGCAGTTGCGCGAGATTATGTTTTTCACTGAGCACTGCATATTGATACACCCAGCCCACCCCTGTGGCATCCGGGCCTAACTGCGGCGCGACGTTTTTTGGTAAGCGTCCCGCGAGACTGTTGAGATATTCCAACACCCGTGAACGCGCCCAATAAATATCCGTGCCGTCTTCAAAAATCACATACACGAACGACGCGCCAAAAAATGAAAAGCCGCGCACCACCTTAGATTTCGGCACGGACAACATCGCCGTGGTGAGCGGATACGTCACTTGATCTTCCACCACTTGCGGCGCTTGCCCCGCGTATTCGGTATAGACAATCACTTGCACGTCGGACAAATCTGGCAGCGCGTCTAACGGCGTTTTAAGCAGCGCGTAAACGCCCGCCAGCGTGATAAATAAAGTGGCAAGCAACACCAAAAAACGATTGCGCCCCGACCAGTCAATAATTTTTGCCAGCATCTCAATGTCCTCCGCGCTGCACTTGCAGCTTGGTAATCACCCAGTCATCGGGCTTGCGCTCGACCAGCTCAAAAGTAATGCGGCTGCCAATAGGCACAGCCTGAACTAAAGCGGCATTCGCCAACGCAAAATCCATCGTCATCGCCGGCCAGCCTAAGCTGGCAATCGCCTCGTGGCTGATGCTCACTGTGCCGTCCGCGTTGATGGCATCAAGCACACCCTGCGCTAAATGTCCCACGCTGTGCGGCGGTTGTTTACTCTGCACCGCGACAGTTTTCACTTGCGGACTGGCAGCTTGCGATGAATCGGGCGCGACCACAGCGGGCAGCGCGGCGGACGACATGCTGCTCAACGCAGCTTTGAGATTGCTCTCCGCATCCAACAAGAAGTTAGCCGCCGTGACTACTTGCTCGCCCTCGGCAACGCCGCTCAACACTTCCACATAATCGTCGCTGCGACTGCCCAAACTCACGATGCGCGGCGCAAAACGTCCTTGTGCCAAACGCACCAACAACACTTGCCTAGTGCCGCTGTCAATGACCGCCGAGCTCGGCACGCTCAACACTTTGCGCTGGCTGCCCAGCGCGATTTCGGCGTTGGCAAACATGGCGGGCTTGAGCAAGCCTTGCGCATTGTTGATTTCGATACGCACTTGCACGGTGCGCGTCGCGCTATTGAGAGTGGGATAAATAAAGCCCACTTTGCCCGCAAAATTTTGCGCAGGATACGCAGCCACGCCCACCTGCACTGCTTGCCCTAGGCTAATTTGCGCGATGTCCTGTTCGGGCACATCGGCTATCACCCACAGCACCGACAAATCGGCAATTTGATACAGCACTTCGCCGGGCATAAAGCGCATCCCCTGTATGGCTTTTTTCTCCAGCACAATGCCGCTCACAGGCGCACGAAATATCACCCGCGCCGCCTCAAGAGTTGAAGCTGGGTTTGCCGGTTCGCCGCGCTTCGCGCCCGTCGCTAAAGCATCCGCCACATCCCAATTTTTTAAGCGCGCCGCACTGGCAGCGGCTAACCGCTGCATACTTTTTTGCGCGTCTTCGTCAGCGTCTTGCATCGCCGCCAAACCTTGTATTGCCAAGCGATGCTCGCGCTGTGCCGAGACTAATTCGGGGCTATAAACATCGAATAAGGCTTGCCCTTTAGCCACACTTTGCCCCGTACTGTTAACGTACAACTTATCCACCCAGCCCTCAAATTTAGGCGCGATGGTGTAACTATGCCGCTCATCAATTTCAATGCGACCCGTGACGCGCAACGTTTTATGCAGCTCGCGCCAACTCGCCGCCTCGCTTTGCACGCCTAGTTTTTGCACTTTAGCCACGCTGATAGAAAAGCTGTCAGGTGCATCAGATGTAGCAGCTTCACCCTCATACACCGCGACATAATCCATCCCCATCGCATCTTTTTTTGGCACCGCTGACGTGTCCGCCAAGCCCATCGGATTACGGTAATAGAGCAACTTGCGCTCGGCTTGTGCCGCGCTAGTCACACCCGCATCGCCACGCTGGTTGTGACTACCCAAGCCATAGCCTGCCGCGCCCACCAGCAAAATGCCCAGTGCGATTAACGCGATTTTTAGCGTGTTATTCATAGTGATTCTCCCAATAATTTTTCGATGTCCGCAAGGCGCAACTGCATATCGGTCTGCGCTTGCAACTGCTGCTGACGTGCTTTAAGAATTTGCTTTTGCGCCTCTATCAGCAAGGCGAAATCCACCTTGCCGTTCTCGTAGCCGACCAAAGTGGATTGATAAGTGAGCGTGGCTTGCGGCAATAAGCGCGTGGCAAGCAGCGACTCCGTGCGCCGCGCCGCATCCAGTGCCGCGATGGCTTGCGACAGTTCAGCATCGGTTTGATTAAGCAGCGCGCTGCGCCGCGCCAAGCTGGCGGACAGCAGCGCCGCCGCCTCACCCTCTTGCGCACGGCGCGTGCCTTGTTGCCAAGGAATGTTGAACTCCAGCATGGCATCCCATTGCTTCACGGTGCTGCCCGTTTGCGTCGGCGCGATGCCGAAGGTGAAACCCGGATAACGATTGTTAGCGATCAAATCGCGATTTTTTTCCGCTGCTACTAGGCTGGCATCTGCGCTGCGCAATTGTGGATTTTGCGCGTGCAAGCGTTGCAGCAAAGTTGCCTCATCAAGCTGCGCGGCATTCGGCATGGCGGGCAGTTGCACAGGCTCTGCCAAGGGCTCATTCACCGCGCGTGACAACAAGCCGTTGAGCTTGGCGTGCGCGTGATGCACCTCGGCTTGCAAAGCGAGCAACTCGCTGCGCAACTGACTTTGCTCGATTTGCACGCGTAGCACCTCCTGCTGCGTGGCAATGCCGTTGGCGTAGCGCGTGCTGGCAATCTGCTCTAAATTTTCGAGCAAACGCAAGGTCTGCTGCGCCAAACGCTCGTTTGCGATTGCGAAATAATGCAGCGCGTAACTGGCTTTAATGCGGCTCGCCAAATCCGCCTGCGTCACGGCAAGCTGGCCATCGGCAAACGCCACTTGCGCACTCGCCAGCTCGCGTTGCAAAGCGCGCTTGCCAAACCACGGCACAGTTTGCATCAGCAAATAACGCGTGCCGCCGCCACTTTGTCCGGGCAATAAATTTGGCGCGGCAGCCCCTTGTTTAGTGAGGTCCATAAACTCGGTGCGTAACACAGGGTCGGGCAAAGCCGCCGCCGCTTCGCTACGCCGCGCCGCCGCATCTGCGTCAAAACGCGTCGCTGCCAGTTCGGAATTATGGTCACGCGCATAGCTCAACAAGCCCGCCAAATCTGCGCCCAACGGCGGTTCGGCACGGGCTGAATTGAGCAGCGCGAATAAGCTAACAATAAATAATACTGATTTCATGGTGCACGTCCGTTTGCAATACGATGCAAAAGTAGTCGTGAGCGACTACCACTCAAAACGAGACAGAATCAGACTAGAAAAATAGACGGAATCGTCCCGCGTTAGGCGCGGGCGAGCGGAGGGGGCAACAGCGGTGTGCTGGATACCGAATGGAATGAAACGAGGTAAGGCGTGTTGTCCAACGCAGCTGGCTGGCTGACAGTTAGCGCGACCTTAGCGACCGCAAAATAAGCCGTACAAGCCAGATGACATAAGCCACACGAGGCACAAGCGGGAGCGGCTTGATCAGCGGCAGCGGACATATCCATGTCAGCCATCGCCTCGTCTTGACACTGCTCAGCAGACATTTGCCCACTCGGCACAGACATCGCAACGGAGCTCGCCAAAGCACTGCCGCTCAACAGCGGCAGCCAGAGGGCGAAAAGCACAGCGATGATTTTTTGCGAGAGGGAAAACATGAGCGGCATTGTTATTGAGCGGCGTGCACTGTGTCAAATTATTTTGGGATGACTCACTTCTTTAATCAACTCCACAATTTTTTTATTGTGCAGTTGCTTTCTGAAGCTCACTGAAATGTCGCCGCCTAACTGATTAAAAAATCTCTCGGCGTGTTTGATTTTTTGCGCTTCGTTACCGCTCAAATCAATCTCGGTTTTGTCTTTAGCTTCCACCACCAAATTCAACGCACGCTTTCCGTCCGCCCTTTTCACCACATAAGCGAAGTCAGGCGAATAAGTAAAACCGCCCACCAGCGGAATGCGAATCGAGTTTTTTGGAATTTTGGTATAGACCACCACCTCTTGTATCACCTCGTTGATATCGTCCAACTCCAACTCGGAATCATAAAAAATCTCGTTGAACAAAAAACTGGCTGACGGATTATCACCACAGGAAAACACACCCACATCGGCACTATCAATGCTTGCCTTGGGCTTCCCATCGGGCGTGGTGAACTTGGTCGGATGCACCGCATTGCTGGTTTTACGATAGCCCACTTCAAACTTACCGAACACATGCGCCATCAAATACTCGTTAAAGCCTTTCTTAATTTCGCGCATCGCCACCAAGCTAATATAGGGATTGATGTCTAGCTCACCGCTTACCAGCAACTCACCGAACACCTCGTGCAACATAGCGATGCCCAGCGCGGTTTCTTTGGACAACGCCATTAAAAATGCCTGATAGCCCATCATTTTGAACGGCAGAATTTCAGTTTTAACGCTGTGTTCAACGCGATAGCTCGCCTTGTTTTGCTCCACTACCAAGCGTTGCTGCTGACTCATCGATCCCGTCTTTACAAACTGACTACTCTGTCCAATCAAATAATTTTTGAACAGTGATTTGAAATCACCCGTCTCTTTCAATTTGTATTCCAGCACCACTTTTTGATTGATAGCTTCCCACAAAGTTTTCAGCTCGTCATATTTGCCGAGGCGGATGCTGGCGGTGCGTTTGGCTTTACCTGCCGCCTTGACCTTGCCATCCTTCAAGCCCATGCCAAATGCCAATGGATACGCGGCTTTGAGCTTATCAAAGCCACCCTCTTTGAAATCACGATTGAACTTAATCAAGCCCTCTTGCACCAGTTTTTCAAGCAACTGATTGTCATCTTCAAAGCCTGGATAAGCCTTCAACAAGGCTTTCACTAACACCTCATCCAGCTTATTGGCATCAAACTTCACGCCCGACTTATCGTTAATTTCCTGTGTGAGCTTGGCAATAAAATCCTGCTCGGTGAAGTCCACGTAGTAATGCAAATCGTGTGAACGACTTTTGTCGCGGCTCATATATTCGTTCACGGGCAAACGCAGTCCGCGCCCGACTTCTTGCAACTTGGAAGTCTCGCTACCACTGGAACGCAGCTTGCAGATTTGAAAGATATTTGGGTTATCCCAGCCTTCGCGCAGCGTCCATTTGGAAAAAATAAATCGGCGCGGATTGGCTAGGCTCAACAACGATTCTTTGTCGTGCAAAATCTCCAGCGTTTCTTGCTCAATGGCTTCGTCTTTGTCACTGTTATCTGCCGAAAAATAGCCGCCGTGCGTAGCAGATATTTCTTTCAGCGCGTCCACCCAATGTTGCTTGCAAAACGCATCCGTCTCCTTGCTAATCAAATCCTCTAAATGCACCTTCACCGACTGCTCAAAGTATTGACGCATCGCGCCGTCTTTGTCGCGGTAGCCTGGGATGTTGTCGATGAAAAACAGGCTCAAAGGCTTGATGCGCGGGCTTTGTGCCAGCAACTCTTTCTCAATTTCAAAGTGGCGCACGATGGCTTGCTGAAGCATTTTGTTCTGCAATGTTTCGGCGTAAGAAAACGGGTTAATCACATCGCCTTTGCGCAACTCCAGCCCGTTGGATAAAACCAATTTGCTTTTATTGAACTCGCTCACTTCTAAGTCCGTCATGGCAGGATGCACCCGTGACAGGCTTTCTCCCTTTACGAGTTTGAAAGTTTTTCTCACGCCATTTTCAACCAGCTCAAAACTCGCCTCGCCGTCTAATCCTGTCAGCTTCAGCGTGACATTGCCGCCTTCATCAAACATCTCGACGTGCGCCACGATGCCTTTCACCAAGTCTTGATTAAAGGCTTCCACCGCCGTGAGTTGATGCAGCAAATTTTGAAAGTCGCCGTCAAAAGTCGCGCCATAACGCAAGGTAAATTGCGCTTTGAAATTGCGGATATTGGCAAAAGTTTTGTTGTCGGTTTTGAACATGTGCGGCTCATCAATCACCAGCACGGGGCGGGTGTGGGCGATGGCATCAAACGCCACACTGAATTGATCGAACAACGCCACATCGAATGACTTCGCCAGCGAAGGCGAGTTAATCATCCCCGCGTTAATCACCAGTACATGAATCGTGTTGGTATTAGTGCGATTATCGGCACGGCAAAAATCCATAATCGCCTGCGGCATCCGCTCTTTTTTGCCTTTGGTTTTCTTCTGGCTTTGCACCTCATAGACCTTGATGTGCTTACCGTCAAAGTCCAGCTTGAAATGTTCCCGCGCCGCATCTGAACTTAGAAAACTTACCGTGCCCGCCTTGATCGCTACACGCGGCACGGCGATGATGAATTTGAATAAGCCAAAGCGTTTGTTCAACTCAAAAATGGTTTTGGTATAGGCGTAAGTTTTACCTGTACCTGTTTCCATCGCCACATCAAAAATCAAATTTTCTTTGTCTTCCAGATGCAACGGCGCATTTAATTCGCCCGTTTTTTGCAGCGCAAGCAGATTACTTTTAAGTTGCGAAATGTTCGCCGTCAAACCCATCACAGGATTCTCAACATGCGTGCTAGCTTGCGTATAGCCGATGGCATCAAAGGCATGAATCACCGCCTCCACCGCAGCCGTTTGGTGCGGCAAATCCCGCTCGAAATTAAAGCCTGTCCTGAGCTTGTCGAAGTGGCCTGCCATGTCAGTTGTACCGAATATCGAGCGTCAACTCGATACCTTTGCGGTTGTTATAACCCTTCACCGCTTCGCTGATTTCGCGTTGGGTTTTACTGTCCAGCAAATAGCCCAACACCACCAAACGACTTGGCGCGAAAACGGGGTTGTTATCGAGCTGCTCCAGCAACGCCACCACCGCCGTCAGCGAAATATCGGGCTCAACAAAATACAAAATTTTGTCGGCGGCATAAGCGGTATAGTGTCACAGGTGTGAGCGGCGCGCCGAGCTTGATGCCGTCGCGCACCGCCCACGTCAGCATCAAGCTGTGACGATCTGGCTGGCTCAAGGTTTTTACATCGAATAGTTCGAGATTTTCGGTCAGTGATTCGGGCGTATCTAAATACTTATCGAACATCGGCTGCGTGGCAAATATCTTGAAGCCAAGGTCTAGCTCCCTCTCCGCCTTTAGTCCCTCTCCTTTTGGGAGAGGGGTTGGGGTGAGGGTTGCACTCTGGGAGAGGGTGTCTTTTATCTTCGCCGCTGCCTTGCTGATGCGCGCTTGCGTAATGTCAAAAATAGTTTGGTAGCCCGCTTTGTAGGCTTCGCTTTTCGGGTCGGTGGCTTCGTCTATTTGCACGCAAATAAATTGACGATTGCCGCCATCTTCGGCGTTGAGTTGCATCACGGCGTGGGCGGTTGTGCCACTTCCTGCGAAGAAGTCGAGGACAAGAGATTCTTTGGTGCTAGCTATGCCTAAGATTTTTAGAAGTAACTTTACTGGCTTGGGAGTATCAAAATACTCCGCACCAAATAACCCTCTTAGCTCTTGCGTAGCTTCATCATTAAATCCCGCATCAATCCACAGACTTCGAGTGTTTCCACCCAAATGCCCTGCTATAAATCTTTTTTTCTTCGGTTCTTTTGCTTTGCCATCAATACCCCACCAAACCAAACCATTTTTCTCGTTTTCTAAATGAGTTTCATTTGAGCATCCCCATACTCTTGGAGATACCGAATTGGTGTCTGGATAGATTTTTTCTTTCGTTACAGGATTGATAATTTCGTAATACAAATTTTTGCGTTCAGTTTTTGTCCACTTACTTCGATAGTCAGATTCAGCCCAATCACCTCTTGAATCATTATCTGGATTTTTATATTGCTTCAACTGTTCTTTAGAAAGCAAAACTCTCGGAAGCTCTTTACTACTCCTCCCATAGATAAGGATTGCATCATGTACAAAAGCAAAACTTGGTTTGTTATCTCCGCTGGTTTTTTTCCACGCTACGCTCCCAACAAAATTCTCTTCCCCAAACACCTCGTCACACAGCACTTTCAGTTGCGCCTGTTCGTTGTCGTCTATGGAAATAAAAATCACGCCGTCGTCGCGCAATAACTGTTTGGCGAGATACAAACGCGGGTACATAAAGGTGAGCCACGCGCTGTGGCTGTTGGAGCTGCTGCTGGTGAATGCCAAAATGCGACGGGCTTCGTCTTCATCCATTCCCGCCAAATTGCTCAATTGCTCTACGGTAAATTTTCGGTCGTCCTGATACACAAAGCCATCGCTGCCAGTGTTGTACGGCGGGTCGATGTAAATCATTTTGACTTGCTCGCTATACGCGCCCATCAGGTGCTTCAGCACTTCGAGGTTGTCGCCTTTGATGAGCAGGTTTTGACTGGCGGCGTTGGCGGGATTTTGGTTGTGTGCGGTGTCAGCGATGAGCCGTGTGCGGATGTTTTCGTTTGCCAATAATCTGGCGTAAGACTTGCCTAACCAGTTGAGGCTGTAGCCCTCTTTGGAGAGTGCCACGCCGCTGTCATGCACAATTTCTTGCAGTTTAGCGGCAATGAAGTTGCCATGTTTATCAAAGCAATTCGCAAAGTGTTTTTTCAGCAGCGCAAGCTGTTGGCTGTTGGCTGTTGGCTGTTGGCTGTTGGCTGTTGGCTGTTGGCTGTTGGCTGTTGGCTGTTGGCTGTTGGCTGTTGGCTGTTGGCTGTTGG